>JBKHCI010000016.1:0-24157 GCA_046541915.1 Desulfonatronovibrio sp.
GCAAGGCCGGGATTTTGATTTAGACCGCCTTGAAGCGAGTTTTTGCGGCCCTTTTATCAAACCCGGAAACCCGCTTTCACGGATTCAGGACGAACCATCAGCCTCTGAATATCAAAGGCGAAACATGAACCCAGGATTGGCAGGTGACTATGGCAAACAGCTAAATAACTGTTAACGTGGATTTCCTCAAGTCCTGAAAAAGGGCCTGTTTTCAAACCGCAAGCGTGCCTCTGAACTCATTCCACGAATTTATCTCCAGCTCAGAAGTCAGGTCTGTCAGTTCATCCACCATGCTGAATACCCTGTCCGGACGGGTAAAATTCGCGGTGCCCACCTGAACAGCATGCGCCCCCGCCAGGATGAATTCCAGGATATCCCCGGCACTGGAAATGCCGCCAAGACCGATGACCGGAATGTTCACTGCCCCGCAGACCTCATAGACCATTTTAAGGGCCACCGGCTTTATGGCCGGCCCGGACAGCCCCCCAAACAGGTTGCCCAGCAGGGGTTTTCTGGTCCGGACATCCACAGCCATGCCCCCGATGGTATTTATCAGGGAAATAATATCAGCTCCGGCCGACTCCACTGCCCTGGCGATTATTTTTACATCTGTGACATTGGGGCTCAACTTGACAATCACCGGCTTCTGGCCGGAGTACTTTTTGACCATGTCCACCACCCTGGCCGCGGCAGAAGGCTCCTGGCCGAACTGCAGACCGCCCTGCCGGACATTGGGACAGGATATATTTACTTCCAGGGCGCCCACACCTGGTTCCCGGCTCAGTACCCGGGCCAGGTCGCCGAATTCTTCAGCGCTCTGGGCGTAAAGATTGACCACTACAGGGGTCTGCTGCCAGGGAAGAAGGGGCAGCTTGTCCTTAAGAAATTTTTCCACCCCCACATTCTGCAGACCTATGGCGTTAAGCATTCCGCAGGGAGTCTCTGCAATCCTGGGCATGGGATTGCCTGTCCTGGGTTTCAGAGAAAGCCCCTTGACCACTATGGCGCCCAGAGTTTCCAGATGGCCGAAAGGCATAAACTCCAGACCGTAGCCAAACGTGCCTGACGCGGTCATAACCGGATTTTTGAGCTCCAGAGCTCCGAGTCTAACTTTTAAGTCCATGATTACCTTTTATTCATGAAGAGAAAACAGCATTGCCGGTTCGGTTCAGCCTTAAAGCTCAACTCTGTCAGACCTGAAAACAGGACCATGGGTACAGGTCTGAACAAAGTCTCCTGAACTGGTCTTAACAGCGCATCCCAGGCAGGCCCCGATTCCGCAGGCCATTTTATTCTCCAGGGACAGCCGGCAATCAGCGCTGAACTCATTGGCATAATCCATGACCACCTTTAAGAAAGGCGTGGGCCCGCAGGCCAGTATCCTGCCCCGGCCTGCAAAACTGTGGATCTCTTTTTTCAGCACTTTTTGAAAATCCTTAATGTCGGCGGGAGTCTCCTGCTTGATATGTCTTTTATGAATTTCACCGGGAAGTTCCGCAAAAGGATAACATTCAATATCCACGCGGTGTCCGAACAGAAGAGTTACCTGCTCAGGATGAGGATGGGTTTTGCAAAGCCCCATAAAAGGAGCAATGCCCATGCCTCCGGCCAGAATATACAGAGGTTCACGCGGATCATATCTGAATCCGTTGCCCAGGGGTCCCCAAAGATCCAGAAGGCTTCCTGGACGCAGCCGGCTGATAAGATCTGTCCCTCTGCCAATGACCTGGATAAACAGCCGCAGGCTGTCCTCGGTCTGTTCACAGATGGAAAAAGGCCGGGGCCAGACAGGGTCATTGCCCCAGTCCTGGGGCCTGATCATGACAAACTGGCCTGGCGTGTATTCCCAGTCAGGAGCCTCAAGATAAAGGTGGACAAAATCCCGGGACCCGGCGAAAGTTATGGCCTGCACCTCAAACTGCCCGCAGGCTGGATGGAGCGTGTTAATTTGTTTCATTTTTTAATCCGGCAGCCAGTTCCAACCCCTGATCCCCGCCAACCATCCTGGCCAGCTCCTGCTTTGACTCCTGAGGGCTTAAGCTTTGGCATAAAGTATATGTCACTCCATCCACCACGTTTTTCTGGACCATGAAATGTTTCTCTGCCAGGCAGGCCAGCTGGGCCCAGTGGGTAATCAGTATAACCTGGCGATCCTCTGCCAGATTCCTGATGCGCTGACCGACCTGGTTAAGAATGGTCCCGCCGATGCCCGCGTCCACTTCGTCAAACAAGAGCGTTGGCAGGTTCTGCTCCGACTTGAGGCCCACCAGGGCCAGCAGGAATCTGGACAATTCCCCTCCGGATGCGATTTTATCCAGGGGCTGGGCAGGCTGGCCGGGATTAGGGACCCACAAAAGTCTTAACTTGTTTTCAAATATGCCGGGATATATTTCTTCCGGGCTGAAATCAAAATCAATCCTGACATGTTCGGAAAAGCCCAGAAAACGCAGTTCCTTTTCCAGCCGGACCTTTAAATCTTCAGCGCTCAGGGCCCGCTGGGCATCCAGATCCCTGATTATGCCGGCCAGCTCGCTGCCAAGCTTGTGTTCCTTTTTTTCCAGCTGCATCAGGCTTAGTTTTCCCTGATCCAGAAAGGAGATATTTTCATCAATCTCCTGTTCAAGACACAGGATTTCCTCAAGACTGCGGTTCAGTTTGCGTCTTAATTGTGCCAGCTCCCACAGTCTGGATTCCACTGATTCCAGCTCCATGGTGTCGGCCCTTGTACTGGTGGATCTGAGGGTCCGGTCAATGTCTTCCAGAACAGCCTGGGCGTTTTCAAGTTCCTGGACCTGAGAGACAAATCCGGGATCATTTTCAGCCAGACTGGTCATGGTTTTTTTCAGTTCGAAAAAATTATCCAGCAGACTGGTTTCAGGGCTGTGCAGGATATCCATGGCCTTCTGCACGGACCGGGCGAGCTCGGCCCTGTTTCTGATCAATTCCCTTTTAACGGCCAGCTCTTCTTCCTCTCCTTTTTTAGGATTTACTTTTTCTATCTGGGAGCGCTGGAATTCCAGATATTCTCTTTTATCGGACAGGCCTGACAACCTGGCTTCCAGATCCTCTTTTTCCTTTAAAACAGATTGCAGTTGCCCGAGGATCTGATTTCTTCCGGCAACAGGTGTCTGGTCAGGCAGAAAAGAATCAAGAATCAGGCCGTGAAATCCCGGTCTGAGAAGCTTCTGCTGTCCATGCTGGCTGGTATGAATAAGAAGTTTGTCCCGTAAGTCCTGAACTTTATCCTGAGAACTCAGGGAATCATTGAGGAAAAAACGGCTCCTGCCGGTGGCAGTAGCAATTTCCCTTTTGAGAATCAGTTCCCGGCCATCCAGGACAAACAGGGCCTCAACCAGAGCCTTGTCAGCCCCCGGCCTGATCATTGACGTCTGAATCCTGTCCCCCAGGATAAAATCCAGCGCCCTTAAGATAAAGGACTTGCCTGCTCCGGATTCTCCGGTAAGCACATTAAGGCCCGGATGAAACTCCAGCTCCATATCCTCAATCAGGGCCAGGTTTTTTATTCTCAGTATTTCCAGCATATCCACTTGATGGTTATAGTGTCGGCAAAGCGGTCTGTTCCTGCATCATGGCATTTCTGCCTGAACCTGCTTTAGCAGATCCTGATTCCGGCATTCATTTATTCATCAGGACTCAGGCAAGCCCGGAGATAGCCTTTATCATCCCGGGCAGCCAGCATATCCATGAAAAGCCCTGTCTCCCCGCTTTTTCTGGCATTTTCTGCTCCCAGAAAAAGCTCTTCAAGACCCGCCCTGAGCCGAAAGCTTCGCAGGTTAAAAAATGCGAGCTCCAGATTCCAGCGCCAGTTGGCATGATCTCTCAGGCTCTGCCTGGAAATAATCTTCAGAACCATTGACTCAAGCCCGGCCTGCCCCTGGACTGTTCTTTTAATGTCCAGCAGGATTTCCTGATTTTCCGGCTCTATCAGGGAAGCCATAATCAGGCATTCCAGCCCGGACCGGGGCAGGTGCAGGTCAGGATCAAAAAGAAATCCCGGCCTTAACCTGAACCCCTTTCTGGTCAATTCTTTAGCCCAGAACAGATAGAGTTGCAAAGGTGAATCCGCGGGATAATAGACTTTACCCTGACTGAGTAGCTGCCTTTTCCAGAACTGTAGTGCCAGGTCAAGCCTCCCAATACCAAGGCAGGCTACGGAACAGGTCTGGTTGACAAACAGGTCATGGTCATACTGTTTTTGCTGCAGTATTGGAATAATATATCCGGGCAGCCTTTTGGAATCGCCTTTATGGACTCGAATGATGGCGGCCAGGACCTCCTGATCTATGGGAAGACTGAAGAGCATCTCCAGAATCTTTTTTCTGGACAATTTGAATCGTCCGCATTCCCATAATTCCAGAACAGTTAGATATAAATTTTTCCTGAAGTCTGTGGAATCCTTTTTTTTGTTTTCCTGTGCCGGGAAACAATTAATCAGGTCCATGGCCCTGTGCCCGGGAAGATGCCTGCTGCGGGTCTTGTCCCAGCCATTAAAGGCTATTTTTCTGGCAATGTCCGGGTTCTTTATGTAAAAATCCAGCTTGTCCTTTAATTCCAGGACGTGCTCAAACATGACTACTTCCCTGCCCGGCTCGTAAAGATCCGTGATATCCTCCATGAGCTTCTGGTTCAAGACCATACAGCCGCATGAACTGGCTTCAAATATCCTGAAGTTAATCTCTCCGGCAATGGATTCATTAGGCACAAACCTGGTCCTGGAATACAAATCCAGCATCCGGCCGAAGCTTAGTCCTTGGGCCAGGTGTATCTGATAAGTATCCTTTAGAAATTCCGCCATCCAGGCCCTGATTTTTCTATGCTCGGTAATCCTGCCCACAAAAGCGATATTTACATCTCTTTTATCCCACGCGGTCCAGGCTTTTTCCCGGCCGAACCAGGGCAGCCATCTGGAATCCCGGCATCCCGCGTCTTTAAACTTTTGTGTCCAGGATTTCTGGGTGGTCAGGACCAGATCAAAATTGCGTCCGTATATTTTATGCCAGAAAAAATTCAGATGGGTATCTATGGACCAGAATATACTGGGGCACTCCAGACGTTCCAGCCCGGCCAGAAGTATCCGGGGGCCCAGTGTTTCCTGCTGGATAACCAGCTCAGGCCGGAACTCCGCCACCCGGGGATCGCGGTGAACCAGAAAAATTCCCGGTTCAGGCCTCAAGTCCAGAACCTGG
Organism: Desulfonatronovibrio sp.; assembly: GCA_046541915.1. GTDB lineage: Bacteria > Desulfobacterota > Desulfovibrionia > Desulfovibrionales > Desulfonatronovibrionaceae > Desulfonatronovibrio. The sequence goes on from JBKHCI010000016.1 coordinate 5,208, forward strand.
TGTCCTTTTGCCCTGAGCTGGTCTGACAGGGCCAGGTTTATTGCCAGGATATTCATAAAGTCTCAGTTTTGTTTCAGTCTCGGGTCCAGCAGATCCCTGATGCTCTCCCCCAGCAGGTTATATCCCAGCACGGTTATCAGGATGCTTAACCCCGGAAAGATGGATAACCAATAAGCTATGCCCATGACATCCTTGCCTTCCATAAGGATATTGCCCCAGCTCGGAGTGGGCGGCTGGACCCCCAGGCCCAGAAAGCTGAGGGCGGACTCGGTGAGAATGGCCGCTGCCACCCCCAGAGTAGCTGAAACCAGGACCGGAGGCATGGCATTGGGCAGAATATGGACCAGCAAAAGGCGCCATGTTCCGGCGCCGCCTAGTTTGGCCGCGTGCACAAATTCCCTTTCCCGGAGAGTAAGGGTTTCCGCCCGGACCAGTCTGGCCACCCCCATCCAGGAAGTCAGGCCGATAACAATCATAATATTGGTCAGGCTGGGCTCTAAAAAGGCGATTACCGCCAGGATAAGAAAAAAGGAAGGAAAGCAGAGCATGACATCCACAAAACGCATGATTACCTCGTCCACCAGCTTGCCGAAGTACCCGGCAATAAGTCCCAGCAATATTCCTATTACCAGGGAAATGCCCACAGCAACGAATCCAACCCATAAGGACACCCGGGCTCCGTACACCAGCCTGGAGAAAACATCCCTGCCCAGGTTGTCCGTGCCCAGAAGATACTTGGCTGAAGGAGGATGAAGAATCACGTCCACATTGATGTGAGTGGGATCAAAGGGCGCTATAAAGGGTGCCAGCAGGGCCACCAGGCTCATGGTTCCCACGATAAAAAGGCCCAAAAACAAAAGTATATACCTTGAGGAGAAGATGCCCAGCAGGAAACGGTAAATCATTTCTTAGGCGCTCCCTGCTCCCAGTCTTATCCTGGGGTCAGCCAGGGCGTAGCCTAGATCAGCCAGCAGGTTCCCACCCAGGGTGAGCACTGAAACCAGAACCAGATTGCCCATGACCAAGGGATAATCCCTGGCCAGAACCGAATGATAAAAAAGTTGTCCAAGGCCTGGCAGAGAAAAAATGGACTCCACAATCACGCTGCCGCCAATCAGAGTGGGTATTGACAGTCCCAGAATGGTAATAACCGGCATAAGGGCGTTGCGCATGCCGTGCTTGAAAACAACCACCCTGGTGGGCAGGCCTTTGGCTCTGGCAGTGAGAATATAATCCTGACGCAGGACCTCCAGCATGGCGGTCCTCATAAATCTGGACATGCCTGCCAGCCCGGTGATGGTAAAAACAAACACCGGCAGGGTCAGGTGTCTGATCAGATCAATAGTTTTACCCCAGAAGCTCAGTTGCTCAAAATCAAGAGATGTTACTCCGGAAACAGGCAAAACCGGAAAGTATATACCCAGGGCCATCATCAGCAATAGAGCCAGCCAGAAACCGGGCATGGCAAAACCTATGAACACCAGTATGGTCATGGACCGGTCAAACCACCCACCCTGGTAGAGCGCGGAAAATATACCAATAGGGATACTTATGCCCAGGATAAGAACAAGGGAGATAACATTAAGACTCAGGGTCAGGGGCAGGCGTTCCTTGATCTTGTCCCAGACCGGACGGTGATCACCGCTCAGGGAACGGCCGAAATCCAGCAGGGCCACCCTTTTGACCCAGCCAAGATACTGGACATGGATAGGCTGGTCCAGGCCGTAGATCTTTTCCAGGCGCTCTCTTGCCTCTGCTCCGGCCGTGGGACTCAGAGTAGTCTGCATGTCTGTGGGGGAACCCGGGGCTAAATGAATAATCCAGAAGCTGAGCAGGGTTATTCCCAATAGAACTATGCCCAGCCACCCCATTTTGATAATTACGCGTTTGAGTAAATTCACCTGGCGGAATATTCCGGTTATTGTTCTGATTTAAGTTCTCTGGTCATAAGCTCTTCAACAGCTGACCTGGGATCTTTCTTCTCAAATAAAACATTGTACACCTGACCTGTAATCGGCATATCCACGCCAAGTTCACGGCTTAGTTTATAAACCGATTCCGTTGTCTTCACCCCTTCGGCCACTGTTCTTTTCTCAGCCAGGATGTCGTCCAGAGTTTTACCCCTGCCCAGGGCCAGGCCGACCTGGCGGTTGCGGCTGAGGTCTCCGGTGCAGGTAAGGACCAGATCACCCATGCCGGAAAGCCCCATAAAGGTTTTTTCTTTACCGCCCAGGGCCACCCCGAAACGGCTCATTTCCACCAGACCTCTTGTAATCAGGGCGGCCCGGGCATCATTGCCGAACTCCAGGCCGTCGGAAATACCCGCTGCAACAGCCATAATATTCTTAAGGGCCCCTCCCAGCTCCACTCCCCGGAAGTCCGGATTGGCATAAACCCGGAAAAATTCCGTGGACATGACATCCTGCAATGCCCGGCCAAGTTCAACATCCTGACATCCAAGGCTAACCGCTGTGGGAAGCCTTCTGCTTACCTCATCTGCGAAGGATGGACCTGACAAAACCGCGTATTTGGGGTTCTTGGCTGCCAGGGCTTCACTTATTACGCTGGACTGGGGCTTGAGAGTGGCAAGTTCCACTCCCTTGCTGGCGCAGATTACCACCGGGTTTTCAGGAAAAACATCCCTTAATGATTCCAGAACGCCGCGCATAAACTGACACGGAATCACCACCAGGATATAATCACTGCCCTGGATAATCCCGCCGGCCTCATCACTGACCATGAGTTCAGGAGACAATTTCACTCCTGGAAGATACCAGGTATTCTCATTCTTGACTTTTATTTCATTAACCAGTTCTCTTTCCCTGACCCATAGACCCACCCGCAGGCCTTTGACACAAAGCATGTTGGCCAGGGTAGTTCCCCAGCTTCCTCCGCCAAGCACTGCTATTTTAGTCATTTAATTCTCCATATCAGCTTATTGAAAACAGCATCAGCTCCCATAGCGTATGCCTGGAAAGACGTTTCAAGATCATAAAAACATGTATCCAGGGCTGGACAGTGGCGGCGCCTATGTTGAACAGTTGTTTTTATTCTTTCATTGCCAGCTGTCTTGAACGTAACGAAATATCTCGGTTATTCTGCGTTTCTGAACTGGACGAAATGGACCATCCAGCACACTTACCCGGCACTGCCCCATGTTTTCATGCAGGCTTTCAATATAACGCAGCACACCGATAAAAGGAGTCTGGCCTGAATCAGTCTTTTTGACCTCGATGGTGATGGACAAAGGATCAATGCTCCGGTAGCGGGCCACATATCCTGAACCTGCGGGCTCAACCAGCATGTTCTCAGGGGTATGCATGTAGCTGCTGTTGATCATCTCAACCCTGGAAAAAGCAAAATCATGAAAATTCTCATGCAGAACATGATCTTTGCCCAGAATCACTGATGCATCCTGAGCCTCTGCACCTTGATAATCCATGAGTGCGAATATAGTAATCACCAAAAAAAGATAAAACTTTTTCTTCATAACCTTTTATTTGAACAAAAATAAAAACCCGGCTCCCCCTTGAACAGACAGTCATTTTTTAACTGACTCAAATTGTTCAGGGGAGATGCCGGGCTGGGTTTATTTACTCAAGATGCATTTCAACGCGGCGGTTAAGGGCCCTGCCTTGTCTGGTATTATTGTCGAACTTGGGTTTGGTCAGGCCATAACCCTTTGTTTCCAGACGGTCACTGCTGACTCCTTCATCAACCAGAAAGTCGGCTACTGATTGAGCTCTTCTTTCGGACAGGCCCATATTATATTCGGCAGGTCCGATATTGCAGGTATGTCCTTCAATTACAACCTTCTTGTCAGAACTGTCCTTGATTATACTGGCTGCTTCTTCCAGCATCTCGTCATATTCTGACTTGATTACCGCTTTGTCAAAATCAAAGTTGATATTGCTGAAGACAATGACCTCCTGAGCCGGCTCTGGTTCTGGCTCTGGCTCTGGTTCTGGCTCTGGTTCTGGAACAGCAGTCACAGTCCTGGTGTCGTAAAAGACCTTCTCAATAAAATCAGCCCGGGCCGAATCATTGGCCAGTTCGCCTGCTTCCGCCTTCACAGAACAGGAATTCAGACCCGCAAGATCATCAACCAAAGCCTTTTCCTCGTCTGTCTGGGCAAGGCTTATGAAATGAAAGCATATCCTGTTGCCGTATCTGCTGTACATATCCTGCATCACATCTTTGGGACGCGGACCAAGATTTGACTCTCCATCAGTCACTACAACTACGGCCATGCGCTTCTGAAGGCGCGAAAGGGAGCCGTCAAGCTTTATAAGTCCTGAACCCATTGGGGTCTGGCGGCCAAATATGTCAAAGTCTTCCGGGATGGCCTGGAAGGCGTCGGCCATGGTCTGACGGTTAAAATCCCGCACCGGTTGAAACTCCTTATAAATTCCATAGGTATAGACCCCATAGTCGGCATCAAGGTCAGGCACTTCCTCGTTGATAGCTAAAAGCAGATCCTTGGCTATCTTTTGCTTCTCCTCGCCGGTTTCTTCATAATCAAACCCCATGGAACCGGAGTTATCAACATAAAAGACAAAGTTTTCCGCTTTGGGCTCAATAACGGTTTCAGTCTGTGCCGTAGCGATGCTGCCTGTACCCAGCACAAAAACCAGACACAGGATAAATAAAAATGTTTTGGGCAACTTGCTCATATGCTCATCCTCCTTGGTAAAAGTTAAACAAAAGCGTTTATATCCAGACATACGCGAAAAAAGCATTTTTCCCCGCTTTACTGGAATTGTCTGACACAAAAAAACATTAGACGCCAACGTAATTTGTCAAGTCTGGTGAGCATCTGAAAATCACTCTGGATTAACCTGAGTCCTCTGATTTCAGTTCAGGGATTGAGATCAGAAATCTGGTTTCATCCCCGCTGTTCTGCAGATCAATATCCCAGCCCATGCGTCTGGCCAGAAAAGCACACACAGGAAGCCCCATTCCCAGATGACCGGACTTGGAGGAAGTGCCTTCGCCCCATGGGTCAATTTCCGCCATTTCAGTAAAAGAAATTATTGCCAGGCTTACTCCTCTGTCTTTTGAGTCAGCCTCCAGAATCATTCTGTGTTCTCCATCCGGATTCATTTCCTGACAGGCTTCCAGGGCGTTTCGTATCCCCTGATCAATGCAAAATGTCAGATAAAAGGGAGGGACCTGAAGGTTTATATCCTTGTTTGCAAAAACAAGTTCACAGGACACTTTGTGTTTAAAAAAAAGATCATTGTTCCAGAACGCCAGGATCCATCCCAGATAATCCTTTACATTGATCTGGGTCTGACTCTTTTGCGCGAAAAAAGAACATTGTCCGTTTCTCTGCAAAGAATCCACCATTTTTGACGTTCCCGAGGCCAGCCTGGAAATTTTTTCCTTATAGCAGCCCAAGGGGTCTTTTCCTGATGAATCAGACTTGGCAACAAGCATACTCAACTGCATGTCCACAACATGAATATGATTATTCAGGTTATGAATCAGGCCATGTATCCTCTGGCCCATCCCGGCCCAGAAATACATTTCCGCAAGTCCCATATACTTATCATCTGTCAGCTTCACTTCTGCTTCCCCGAATCTGTTCTCTTTGTTCCTGAAAAACAAACTGAACTATTTTTTCCCTGTCAATATCCCGGACACTGCTGAACTTGACCACCCATACCGGGACATTATTCACTTTGAGTCTGCGCTGAATCTGGCCTACAATACCTACCACCTTTAAAGGAAACTGGGATAAAATCAGGGCCATCTCCACAGTATCTTCCTTATTAAAACTTTCCTCAGAAATAAATTGCAGCCCGGCCCCGCTGATTTCTATGACTTCCGCGGCAATGGGGAAATCATCCTGAATACTGCCTTGATTCAACAGACTGAGCATCATGTTCAGCTTTTCATCCATTCCCTGCAGAAAAGCGATGAGTTCTCTGGGGATATGCGATCCATAAAGGTTCTTGGTGGACTGCTCTTCCACATCACAGGCAAAACATCCGGTAAAAAGAGGTTTGGCATTGGCAAAGGGCGTGCGTCTGACATAGGCCTTGATGCGGGTATCAACCCGGGAATAATTTCTTTCCTCACTACCCATGTTGTTCCTCCGTAATCATATTTGCTCCTGCATGATCCAGCCTCTGAGAGTACACCCGGGAAGCGCGTTCAACCCGGTGATCCTGAATTACAGGCTGCACCACTATTTTTTCCCGGACACTAGAATTCGCCGTTAGCCTCAGTCTTCATGGCGCTTACCGGGCAGATTCTGGTGCACATTCCACAGGCGGTACATTTAGAACTGTCAAAAAACACCTTCCTGGTTTCCGGATCCAGGAAAAGGGCTCTGGTAAGGCATAAGGCTGTGCATACTCCGCAGTGTGTACACGAATCTTCATCCCGGCTGATGGACTGGGCAACGTCCCGGACACTTATACCGTGTTCCTGAAGATAGGAAATTCCTTTCTGATAATCTTCTTCTTTGCCTGAAAGCTCAAGAATCATATGCCCTTCTTCCCTGGGACTGATCCTTGCCTTAAGAATATTAAAAGTCAGGTCAAAGTGCCTGGCCAGGTTATACATCATGGGACGGCGCACTACATCAGATGAAAAATGAAGGGCGATAATCTTGGAATACTGTTTTGAAGAAGTCATTACATATCCATAAATCAGCTTAACTTAAAGGTTAATTGGTTTGACATCCACCAGGATCTTACCGTACCGGCATGTGGTGAACAGATATACTTGGTTTTATTGATTATCAGCCATAAAGGCCCGGGCTCTTCTGGCTTCGGCGGTATCAGGAAATTTTTTTACCAGTTCGTTTAAGACCAGCTCACCGGCTTCATCTCGTTCCAGCTGAAAAAAAGACATCCCCTGCTTGAGCATGCTGGAACTGAGTTTGCCGCTCTCAGGGAAGTTGGTAATGACTTCCTGATATGCCAGAACCGCCTGTGCATAATCCTCCATCTGGTAAAAACTCTCCCCCTGCCAGAAATAGGCGTTGGGGGCCAGGGCATGATCCGGAAAATTATCCGTGAATTCTTCCCACAAGGACTGGGCCTGTTCATAATCTCTATCATAAAACGAATCCAGGGCCCGCTGATACAGAGGTTGGGCCGAGTCAATGTTCATTGATTCCCCTGGCTGTGTTTCCTCTTCCTGCTCCAATTCCTGCGGGGTCACTACTGGTTCTGTTTCTTCAAGCTCCACTCCCAGCTGGCTGGAAATCGTCTGCACGGACCTGTCAAGCTCCCTGGTTTTGGCTTGCAATGCCTTTAAAAGCTGTTGGCTGTCCTGGTCCTGGTCCCCGGTCCGGGCAGTTTCCCTTTCCAGTGAATCCAGCCTCCCAGTCAATGTGGCCACCTGGGTGCGCATGGATTCCACCTCAGCCCATAGGTTGGCCTGAGTATCCCTGAAGGAACCGCCGGATTCGGAAATTGCCTCATCAACTTCTTCTAATTGGTCCTGGAGATCTTCTATCTTTTGCGTCATATCCTTCTTGTATGTCTGCTGCTGTTTTTCCAGAGACCGGACCTGCCCGCGCAGGACATCCATATCAGACTGGGAGGTAACACAGGCAGTCAGCAGAAGACAGACCAGCCCCAGAAAAATTAATCTAGTGCTTTGCATTTAACACTGTCCTCCGTCTGCCCGTGAAAAAATATACCAGCCCGCCCAAAAGCGGAATGAAAACCGCCAGGGCCAGCCAGATCATTTTTTCCTGCGGGGTTTCAAAGTCATTTTTAAAAATATGGAGTATTGCCCATAAATTAGGTAAAACAGGCAGAAAAATCAGAACAATCAGAATAGGGTGTTCAAAAAAAATATCATACATGCCAGAATCTCTTTATTTGTTTAGTATTATTTCCCCCTGTATCGGGAGGGAAGGTAAAATAATAACAGACCAACCAGGACAACCGCAAGACTTATTGTCTGATTAACGCTCATAAAAAGAGAATTTACCTGAATATCCGCGCGAAAAAAATCAATGAGCATACGTAAAAGAACGTAAACAACCAGAAAAAATCCTGCCCGCTGCCCGCTTGCCTTAAAATTGCCCCGGATTAAAAGCAGAATGATAAAACATGCCAGAGCAGCCAGGGCCTGATAAGCCTGCACAGGGTGCATGGGCACAAACAGAGGTCCTGCCGCATCCGGATGAGTAAGGATAATACTCCAGGGCAGATCAGCTGGCTTGCCGTATCCGCATCCAGCTGCAAGGCATCCCAGCCAGCCTGTAAAAAGACCCAGGGCCACGCCCGGAGCGCACGCGTCAAGCCAAGGCAGAATCTTTTCCTTTCTGCGGTAAAGAACGACTATCATGCAGAACCCGGCTGCGGCAGCCCCGCCCATGAAAGCCAGTCCCCCCTTCCAGAACTTGAAAATCCCCAGAGGATCGCCTTGAAAAAGATCCGGATTGACCAGCACATACAAAAGTCTGGAGCCAGCCAGTCCACCTGCAAGGACATAAAAACCAATACTCAGAACAATACGGCTGTCCAGGCCTGAAATTTCCGCCTCGCGCATGGTCCAGGCCATGCCCAGCAAAAAGGCGGCGGCAACAAAAAACCCGTAAGAATACAGGGTAATGGGGCCAAACTCAATCAGAACCGGATGCATATCTCTTTTTCTTGTAAAATGAAACCAGGAGAAGAATCGCCCCCGCGGAAATGGCCATGTCAGCCACGTTAAAGGCAGGCCAGTGGTGTTCCCTGAAATAAAAATCCAGAAAATCAATAACCATGCCCAGTCTGATGCGGTCAATAAGATTACCCAGGGCCCCTCCAAGGATCAATCCAAGGGCTGTAAACAGATAAGTATCCTCCCGGTGAACGGTTCGCAGCAGGTGAACAATCAGGACTATGGCCAGCCCGGTCACAGCGATGAAAAAATAGGTCTGCATGTTGCCTTCCAGCTCAGCCAGAAAACCAAAGGCCGCTCCCTTGTTCAGTACATGGACCAGATCAAAAAGACCGGGAATAATTGTTCTGGATTCCCATAAAGGGATCGTGTTCAGAATCCAGAGTTTGGTTGCCTGATCAAGAAACAGAATAATCCCGCCCAGGACAAATACTATTTTATACTTTAGTGACATGTTTTTACCGTTATCAGTTTTTCAGGTTTAATCGTGTTTTTGCCTGTACCGCTTATTCCTCACCGCCCAGCTCATTAAGGATTCTCTCGCACCTGGGACAGGCCCTGTCCTGGTTCAGTTCTTGGCTGTATATCCAGCATCTCTCGCATTTTTCTCCGGGAGCCTTTTGGACCATGACCTTTAGACCCTGGACCTCCTGGCTGGCAAAAATATCCCTGGGCGCTTCTTCCATGGGCCGTACCAGAGCCCTGGACACAATAAATATATATCCAAGCTCTTTTTCCAGACTGCTTAAGGCCTGAAACTTATCATCATCAACATAAAGCGTGACCATGGCATTAAGGGAATGACCCAGTTCCTTTGACTTGCGGTATGGTTCAATGGCTTTGGTCACCTCCTGCCTGACCAGGGCAACCATATCCCAGAGCTCTCTTTCTTCTCCCTGCATAAGAGGATATCCGGAGAAATCCGGCCTGAGACCAAACACGGTGGGGCCTGCGGTTTTGAGCTTTTCCGGCAGGTGCTGATAAATTTCCTCGGCAGTAAAGCTCAGCACCGGGGCCATATTGCACAGCAGGGACTCAAGCATGAGATAAAGCGCTGTCTGGGCTGATCTTCGCTCCAGACTTCCCGGAGCAGACACATAAAGACGGTCCTTGATGATATCCAGGTAAAAGGAGGACAGCTCTACCACGCACAGGTTATGCAGGTTATGAAAAATCTTATGAAATTCAAATCTGTCATAGGCCTTTTGCATAAGCCCGTGCTTTTCCAGGACCAGGGTCAGGGCAAAACGGTCCAGGGGGAGCATGTCCTGGCTGGCCACCAAGTCTGACTGCGGATCAAAATCAAAGAGATTGCCCAGAAAATAACGCGCGGTGTTTCTTATCCGGCGGTAGGCATCCACCAGACGGCTCAGTATCTCATCGGAGATACGCACGTCTTCCTGGTAATCCACTGCCGCCACCCAGATGCGCAGGATCTCAGCCCCGTATTTATCGATTATTTCCTGAGGCGCGATAACATTTCCCAGGGACTTGGACATCTTGCGGCCGTCTTTGTCCACTACGTAACCATGGGTCAGTACCGCCTTGTACGGTGCCTGTCCCCTGGTTCCCACCGAGGCCAGAAGAGAGCTGTGAAACCAGCCCCTGTGCTGGTCAGTGCCTTCCAGATACAGATCAGCCGGGTACGCGCATTCCTTTCTTTTCTCCAGCACCGCGGCAAAACTGGTTCCGGAATCAAACCATACATCAAGGATGTCATCCTCTTTTTTCCACTCGGATGACCCGCATTCCGGGCAGGTCAGGCCATGGGGAACAATTTCCTGCATATCCGCCTCAAACCAGTAATCGCATCCGCGTTCATGATTTTCAAACTTGTCAGTGATGGAATATATCCAGTCCGGGTCCATGTAAGTATAATCACATTCAGGGCATATAAGGGCAATAATGGGCACCCCCCAGTTCCTTTGACGGGAAATGCACCAGTCGGGCCGGTTTTCGATCATGGAATAGATACGCTGCCTGCCCCAGGATGGAATCCACTGCACCTGGTTCATGATGGCTTCCAGGGCTCTCCGGCGAAGGCCTGTTTTGTCCATGGCCACAAACCACTGAGTGGTGGCCCGGAAAATAACAGGTTTTTTACAGCGCCAGCAATGGGGATAGGAATGAGAAAGCCTTTTTTCAGCCAGAAGCAGGCCCCGGCCTTTCAGACGTTCAACAACCAGGGGATTGGCCTCGTATACATTATACCCGGCTAAAAATTCAATCTCTTCCAGGAAACGTCCCTGATCATCCAGGGGGGAAAGGACCTCCAGCCCGTATTTCTGACCTGTTTCATAGTCTTCCCGGCCGTGCCCGGGCGCGGTATGCACCAGCCCGGTTCCGGTTTCCAGGGTAACGTAATCAGCCAGAACCACCGGAGATTCACGGTCAATAAACGGGTGGGCGGCTTTAACCCCCTGCAGTTTACTTCCATTGACAGTTGCCAGGACCTCAAAATCTTCCCATCCAAAAATTTCAGCGCATTCTTTTACCAGATCACTGGCCAGGATAAAATACTTGTCCGCGCTTTTTACCAGACTGTACTCCAGCTCTGGATGGACAGCCACGGCTGTATTTCCGGGCAGGGTCCATGGAGTGGTGGTCCAGATTACCGCGTAAGTGCGGTCTGGTTCAGCCTGGGGGAATATATTCTTGATTTCCGGATCGGTTACTGGGAAGGCAACATAAATAGAGGGTGAAGTATGCTCAGCGTATTCTACTTCAGCCTCGGCCAGGGCGGTTTCGCAGTCAATGCACCAGTAAATGGGCTTTTTGCCTCTGATCACTGAGCCGGTCTTGATGAAATTGCCAAGCTCCCTGGCAGTGGCCGCTTCATAGGATGGATGCATGGTCTGATAAGGCTTTTGCCACTCTCCCATGACCCCCAGCCGGATAAATTCCTTACGCTGGATATCCAGGAATTTAGACGCGTATTCACGGCAGATCTTGCGGATCACAATAGGCGGGACCACTTTGTTCTTGGCTTTGAGATCCTGGGCAACTTTGTGCTCAATGGGCAGGCCGTGGCAATCCCACCCAGGCACGTACTCAGCCCGGTATCCCTGCATGTTTCTGGACTTGACAATAAAGTCCTTGAGCACCTTGTTCATGGCCGTTCCCATGTGAATATGGCCGTTGGCGTAAGGCGGGCCGTCATGCAGGACATAAGGCGTGCCCTTCCTGTTGGCGTCAACCATCTGCTGGTAGGCATTGGTTTTATCCCAGAACTCCAGCATCCTGGGTTCGTTCTGGGTCAGGTTGGCCCGCATGGGAAAAGTTGTCTTGGGAAGGTTCAGGGTCTTTTTATAATCACTCATAAGGTCCGCCTTTATCTTGAGGTATCAATATTTATTTCTGAGATATACGCCCGGCGCGCAAAAATACTTTTGTGATGGACTTACAGCATTAAATCATCAGCCATTTGTCAGGACAAATTTTGAAATTGAATCATAGACAGCTGGAAGTCAAGTTTTTATAGAATTTACAGCTGTAATGGATGCTGAGTTGGTGGTTATCTTTCAATCCCATCCTTGCTGACCAGCAAAACTTCTTACCCTGCAAACAATTTTAATTTCGGTCACTTAAGAACTAAATTCAACCCAACTTGATTATAGTTGCCAAGTCATATATAAGTAAAGATTGAATCACACCGGTTTCCCTGCGCAGTTTTTAAAAAAACATAACCATTCATCACTTGTTAATCATTTGTAGAGCCTGAAATAGAGGCGGAGCAGCCGGCAATCTGATGAACAGGCATGTCCAACCCTGCCCGGGTCAAAGGAGCCGGAATCACGGGAAGGGGCAATGATGCCCGCTTCCCAAGCCAACAGGACTTTCCCATGTATAACTTCAATGAAAAAGACAGTAAAATCGCCAGAAAAATGACCAGCGATCTGGAGCAGAGCCAGATCCCGGACCCTGACAATGTGCACGAAAAAAGCAGCAATTCGGATCAAAAACTGCCCTGCCCGGGTGAGTCAGGAAAAGACTGGAAATCAAGATGGACGGACTGGAAATGGCATATCCAGAAATCAATCCGCGATATTGACCGGTTTGAACAGCTTTTAGGCATAAAATTCCCTGAACTTGAACGCCGCGCCTTTGTTCAAACCACTGAAAAATTTCCCATGGCGGTTACTCCTTATTATCTTTCCCTGATAGAACCCAGCGATTATGCCAATGACCCAGTCTTCAGGCAGTGTTTTCCTTCACCCAATGAACTTATCATTGAGAGGCCGGATATGTCTGATCCCCTGCACGAGGAAGCAGACAGTCCCACCCCGGGCATTACTCACCGTTATCCTGACCGGGTCCTTTTTCACATCAGCAATATTTGCTCCATGTACTGCAGACATTGCACCCGCAAGCGCAAGGTAAGCGATGAGGATACAATGCCCGGCAAACAGGAAATGCTCAAAGGAATTGAATATATAAAAAACACTCCGCAGGTCAGGGATGTGCTTTTGTCCGGAGGCGACCCCCTGATGCTCTCTGATGAACGCCTGGACTGGATACTGGGTGAACTGGGCAGGATAGATCACGTGGACGTTGTCCGTATCGGCTCCAGAATGCCTGTGGTTCTTCCCTACCGGATAACCAGCGACCTGGTCCATATGCTCAAAAAGCATCATCCTTTGTGGTTCAATACCCATTTCAACCATCCCCGGGAAATCACGGCCACCTCCAGGGCGGCCCTGGCCCGCCTGGCTGACGCGGGCATTCCCCTGGGCAATCAGACAGTGCTTCTGGCTGGAGTAAACGACTGTCAGCGTCTTATCAAAACCCTGAATCAAAAACTCATCAAAAACAGGGTCCGTCCATATTACATGTATCAGTGCGATCTTTCCGAAGGTCTTTCTCATTTCCGCACCCCCATAGGCAAGGGCATTGAGATAATTGAAAGCCTGCGGGGACATACCAGCGGATTTGCCGTCCCTACTTATGTGATTGATTCACCCGGCGGTGGCGGTAAAATACCTATTATGCCCAATTATATAGTTTCCTGGGGGGCTAATAAAGTTATCCTGCGCAACTTTGAGGGAGTGATCACCACTTACACCGAACCTGAAAGCTACGAAGCCAAATTCTGTGACCGCAACTGCGAAGCATGCAACCTCCAGCTTAAAGAGGACGATGCCACGGAACAATGCGTGGGCATTGAAAAGCTTCTGGCAGATAGTGACGACACCTGCAGCCTTACCCCCAGCGAAAACGCGCGCATGGAAAGAAGAAAGAATGTCGCCTGATATTATTGCCCGCATAGGCGATTCCGTTATCCAGCACGGTCCTTTGAGCAGTCGGGTCTACCTTATGAGCCTGGCTCCGGATGATTGTCCTGAGATTATACCGGAAATGGAAACGCTGGCCCGGACAAAGGGCTACACCAAAATATTCGCCAAAATTCCCCAGACGCAGGCTCCTCTGTTTAAGGAAGCAGGATACATTACCGAGGCCAATATTCCCGGATTTTTCAGAGGCAGGCAGGGAGCCGCGTTTATGGCGCTTTATCTGGACGAAAACCGGGGCAGACCCACTGAACGATCCTTGCTTAGCAAAGTTCTGGCCATCTCCAGAAGCAAAGGCAAAACCCAGCCCAAATCCTGCTGCCCCAGGGAATACCAGGTATCCCGCATGAATATCTCTGACATCCATGACATGGCCGGGCTGTATTCCAGGGTTTTTGAATCATATCCTTTTCCGATTTTTGACCCTGATTATCTGGCCCAAACCATGGAAAACAAGGTCATGTATTTTGGAGTCAGACATAAGGGCCGGCTTATCGGGCTGGGTTCAGCTGAAACAGATATGGATGCCTTGAACGCGGAAATGACTGATTTCGCGACCCTTGCCGATTACAGAGGCAGAGGCCTGGCTGGAATTCTTCTGGATCTGATGACCAGAGAAGCCCGTAAGATGGGCATACTGACCCAGTACACCATTGCCAGGGCCGGTTCCTTTGGGATGAATATAACCTTTGCCAGGGCAGGCTATGAATTTGCCGGCACCCTGCTCAACAACACCCATATTGCCGGGCAGCTGGAAAGCATGAATGTCTGGTATAATCCAGGGACAAAACAGGACGGCTGAAAAACTTTCAGACCGGGTTTCTGCCGGATTTGTCAGGGAAGACCGCAAAAGGCGTTAAAAGTAACCTGAAATATCAATTTCGCCCTGCATATACATTACTGCCCTACCGGAAATTCTGACTCTGTCTCCGGCATTCTGGCAGAAGAGTTCCCCGCCCCGACTTGAAACCTGCAGGGCGTGCAGGCTGTTTTTTCCGAGCCTCTGCGCCCAGTACGGAGCCAGCACGCAATGAGCGGACCCAGTAACCGGGTCTTCGGGTATGCCCACCTGAGGACCGAAAAACCGCGAGACAAAATCGCACTCATTCCCTCTGGCCGTGACAATAACTCCCCGGCAGTCAACCTGTTCCAGCCTGGAAAAATCAGGCTGGATTCCCCGGACATCCTCTTCACTGCCAAACACCGCCAGCAAATCATCGGCTGAACCAAATACCTGCCGCGGCTCAATGTGCAGGGCTTCAGCCAGGCCATCCGGAGCTGCCTGCTCATAAATATTCATGGCTGGAAAATCCAGCTCCAGCAGATCATCTTTTCTGGTTACTGCCAGCCTGCCTCTTTGACTGGTCTGGAAAAAAATCGTCTTTTCCGGGTGGTGGTAAACATGGAACAATACAAAGGCAGTGGCCAGAGTGGCATGCCCGCAAAGGGCCACTTCGGTTGCCGGAGTAAACCAGCGCAGATCAAACATCTGTCCCTGGGACACGACAAAGGCGGTTTCAGACAGGTTATTCTCCGCCGCAATGGACTGCAGCAGACTGTCATCCAGCCATTCTTCCAGAATACAGACCGCTGCCGGATTGCCCGAAAATACGCGGGAAGCAAAGGCGTCGACCTGGTAAATGGGAATTTTCATGTAGCTTTCCTCTGGTTGGTTTTTAACATCTGATCATAAATACTTATAAATAACTTGAATCCGTAAAAGCGGGTTTCGGGGTTTGACAAAACAGCCGCAAACTGTTTGAGCGACTTAGGCGGACTTAATCAAAATCCTTTAAGGATCTGAGTCGATTCAGGAAATAAACAAGATTCTCCAGCAAAACCTCATCACGGGCAAGGCCGGGATTTTGATTTAGGCCGCCTTGAAGTGAGTTTTTGCGGCTGTTTTGTCAAACCCCGAAACCCGCACAAGCAATAAGTTCAAAAATACCAGCTTCACGGATGCAGGTAAATAGAGCAACTGTTTACCATATATTTATGATCAAATACGAAATTCAAAGCAGGCCGATGGTTATGCTGAACAGTTGCAAAAATAATATTTCCCTGATCAAACAAAGGTTGAGTTTGGATCAGATTCAACCTAATATCCTGAATCTTTTTGTTGCCGCAAAGATTAAGGTTGCCATTGCCACAACGACTTATAGACCAATAATCATCCAGGAGGACAGCAGTGAATCATACTGATAAATACAATCTGATAGAAGAACGCCATATCCAGGAGATAAATTCCAGGGCCAGGCTTTTTGAACACAAAAAAACAGGGGCCAGGATACTTTCCCTGCTCAATGAAGATGAAAACAAGGTCTTCAGCATAAATTTCCGCACTCCGCCCAGGGACAACACCGGCGTGCCTCATATTCTGGAACATTCTGTTTTGTGCGGCTCGCGCAAGTACAGGGTCAAGGAGCCTTTTGTGGAGCTTCTTAAAAGCTCGCTGCAGACTTTTCTAAACGCCGTCACCTTCCCGGACAAAACCTGCTACCCGGTAGCCAGCCAGAACCGGCAGGATTTTTACAATCTCATGGATGTTTATCTGGATTCAGTATTTTACCCCCGGATCACCAGACACGTTTTTGAGCAGGAAGGCTGGCATTATGAGCTGGAACAAGCTGATGCACCCATGAAATATAAAGGCGTGGTCTTTAATGAAATGAAAGGGGCTTACTCCTCACCGGACAGTCTGCTGGCCGACTATTCCCAGCAGTCCATTTTTCCTGATTCCACCTACGGCTTTGATGCTGGTGGAGACCCTGAACAAATCCCGGACCTGGCTTATGAAGATTTTGTGGCCTTCCATAAACAACTTTACCATCCCTCCAATGCCTTTATCTTTTTTTACGGAGACAATCCCGAAGAAGAAAGGCTGGAAAAACTCTCTGAGTATCTGGATCAGTTTGACCGGCTTGAGATTGATTCATCAATCGTTACCCAGGAGAAAAAAAGCCTTAATCAGAGGATAGTAAAAGGCTACAGCGCTTCAGAAGAAAACAATCCCCAATGCCATCTGACCATAAACTGGCTCCTGCCGGAAACATTTGATCCACACCTGAACCTGAATCTGCGCATCCTGGACTTTATCCTTACCGGCATGCCGGCCTCTCCTCTGCGAAAGGCCCTTATAGACTCAGGCCTGGGAGAGGATATCACCGGCGCCGGGCTGGAAACAGATATTCTGCAGATGTATTACTCCACAGGCCTTAAAGGTGTGGAGCCCAAAAACCTGGGCAAAGTGGAAAAACTGATTAATTCCACGCTCAAAGACCTGGCAGAACAGGGAATTGACCCTGAAATAATCAAAGCGGCCCTGAACAGCCTGGAATTCGCCCTGCGCGAAAACAATACCGGCTCTTTTCCCAGGGGCCTGGCTGTAATGTTCCGGGCCCTGACCACCTGGCTTTATGACCACAGCCCTTTTACCCTGCTGGAATTCACTCCTGTTCTGGATGAAATCAAAAAGCGCCTGGAACAGGGAGAAAAAATATTTGAAAATCTGATAACAGAGTATCTTCTGGAAAACCCGCATAAATCTGTGGTTATCCTGGAGCCCGATCCCTCCCTGGGCGTGCGGCTCCAGGAAAAGGAAGCCGCCCGGCTGCAGGAGGTCAAACTCAGGATGTCCCGGGAGAAGCTGGAAAAAATAATTGAAAACACCAGAGAACTGAGAAAAGCCCAGGCCCTGCCGGATGATCCGGCTGAACTGGCTAAAATTCCCAGACTTGGCCGTGAAGACCTGGAAAAAGATCTTAAGGTGATCCCCAGGCAGGAAAAAGAAATCAGCCAGGTCCGGGTTTTGTTTCATCCACAGCCAACAGCAGGTATTTTCTACCTTGATCTGGGATTTGATCTGCATTGTCTTCCCCAGAAGTATCTTTCCTACGTGCCGCTCTTTGGCCGGGCCCTGCTTGAAATGGGCACTTCCAAGGAGGATTTTGTCCGGTTGACCACCAGGATCAGGCAGAAGACCGGCGGAATAGCTCCGGTAACTTTTTCTCATACCATAAAAGACACGCAGGGACGCAGTGACAGCCGGCTTTTTCTCCGGGGCAAATCCCTGCCTGAAAACATTGGAGAACTTTACAACATCCTCCAGGACCTCCTGGCAGATGTTAATCTGGATAACAGGGAAAGGTTCAGACAAATTGTACTTGAAGAAAAGTCCGGCATGGAACAAAGCCTTATCCCGGCCGGACACAGATTCGCCGGCATGCGTATCAAAGCCAGATACAGCGAGGCTGACTGGGCCCAGGAACATATGTCAGGCATCAGCTATCTCTTATTCTTGAGACATTTGACCTCACTGATCGAAAAAAACTGGGAACAGGTCAAAGAGGATCTTAAAGAAATAAAAACCCTTCTTTTCCACAAAAACGCCCTGGTGGTGAATATAACCGCTGAACAGGAACTTTTTGACAGCAACCTGGAGCTGACCAAAAATTTTCTAAATATCATTCCCAGCCTGGAGATCTCGCATTCAACCTGGAAGTCCTGCTGCATGCCCGGTCACGAGGCCATACTCATTCCCGCCCAGGTCAATTATGTAGGCAGATCCGTTGACCTGAAATCAGCAGGCTATGAATTTCACGGCTCCAGCCTGGTAGCCAGCAGATTCCTGCGGGCCAGCTGGCTATGGGACCAGATCAGGGTTCAGGGTGGAGCGTACGGAGCTTTTGGCAGCTATGACTATCTGTCCAACATCATGACCTTTGCCTCCTACCGTGACCCCAATATCCTGAAGACAATTGAAGCTTTTCAGGGATCAGGAAATTATCTTATCAGGGAGGGGCTTGATAAGGATGAAGTGGAAAAAGCGGTTATAGGGGCTGTCGGTGAAATGGATTCCTACCAGCTCCCTGATGCCAGAGGGTTTATGTCCATGGTCAGGTACCTGGCCGGAATCACCCATGAACACCGGCAGAAAGTCAGGGAACAGATCCTGGGGACCTCTCTTGATGATTTCAGGACATTCGGGCGGGCCTTAAACCTGGGTTTTGAAAATGATCCCGGCGTGAT
>JBKHCI010000103.1:0-6199 GCA_046541915.1 Desulfonatronovibrio sp.
GTTAAGACTAAGAAATCAATGGCCTGGGCCTTTCTTGCTGACAGTCACTTAGATCGCTCGGTATGATCAATAAAATCAGCATATCCCAAGAGAACTATTGACTGTTCAGTTTTTATTTTTGAATCACAAACAATATCATTGGCTTGATTTTAATCAACCTCACCACACAAACAATGAGCGGGCATGAACAGGACCGGCACATCCGCCTTCCTGGCCACATCATGGGCCACACTGCCCAGGATCATCCTGTTCAACAGGTTTCGACCCTGAGTGCCCATGATGATCAGGGATGAGTCCTTGGCCTTGTCAACAATCTCATCAGCTGCCCTGCCTGTCTTATGGACAATTCCTACCTCGGACGAGCCCTGCTTTTCCAGGTCCTGCTTCATCCTTTCAAGTCTGGCCATATCAATTTTCCTGAACTCATCCAAAGCGGATTCATCTCTCTGGCTGCTTCGAACTGTCATCAGATCCACAGCGCATCCGGTCTGGCTGACAACTTCTTTTAAACATTCGAAAGCCAACTCAGCAGTGTCTGAAAAATCCGTGGGAAACAAAACCCTGGAAAATATCTGTCCGCATTCCAGGACTTTTTCCTTGCCTTCTTCCACGGTCTTGATCCTGGAAAGCAGAACCGGCCTTTTGGCCAGATTAAGTATTTTTTCAGACACTCCGCCAAGGGCTGAGGAAGATAGAGCCAGAGAGGTCAGAGGTCCATAGCCGTGCGATCCCACCAGGATAAGGTCCACATCATGCTTATTGGCCAGTTCGATCAGGGAATAGGCGGGTTTGCCATGAGAAAGTTCTGTTTTGACCTTGAATCCTGCCTGCTCTATTGTTTCCTTCTGCTCTTCAAGACGGGGCCCGGCATCACGCATAAGACTGTTTTCAAGGCCGGGAGTATTGGCTACATAAACGATATGAGCCAGGATCACTTGTTCCACGCCCAGAGACTTCAACTGTCCCAGGCAGATAAGCAGATTGTCCATTGCCGGTGAAAGATCAGCACAAAAAAGAACTTTTTTAAACATGAGTTGCTCCTTATATAAAAGTTTATGCTGGGAACATCCCAACAGGCTGATAAATTTATTTGGGCGGCCCGGCAGAGGACTGTTTTTTTCTGCACAATTCCTCCACCCCAATGGAAACGATCTCATCCAGCCGGACCTGATCCTTTTGAATATCAGACGTCGGCATCAACTTAGCATCAATCCATATTTTCAGCTCCATGGGGAAGTCACTGTCCAGACGATAATACACCCAGCGTCCGTCTTTCCTGCTTTCAACCAGACCCGCGTTCTGAAGCACGCTGATATGCCTGGAAACTGTGGCCATTGCCAGTTCCAGCAGCTCAGTAATCTGACAGACGCAAAGCTCTGGATACCTTGAGAGAGCAGCGATTATCCGCAACCGGTTGCCATCTGCCAGGGCTTTTGTATATTTTAAAAACTTGTTCATGATTTTATATTTAGGCAATCAGCTAAATGAATATTTAAAAATTAAGCGTCTGCGTATTGATTGTCAAGAAACAATAAGATAGTTTTTCACATAACTAGTCAGTCGCAATCGTAACCGCCTCTAACTTCAAACAAACCGGGAACAAACCGGTACTATGCAAAATATATTTTTAGTCATTTTCTTAACAATAACGTTCATATTGTCCGGGGCATTGTTTCCGAACCACGGAACAACAGCAACTCTCGAGGAAAAGATCGGACAGATGATCATGGTAGGGTTTCGCGGACTTGAAATAAGCAGTGGCAACCCTGTAATTGAAGATATTGCAGAACTGGGCATTGGCGGAGTAATCCTGTTTGACTATGACCGGCGGCAAGGCGGATTTGAAAGAAACATCCACTCTTCTGAGCAGGTCAAAAAGCTGATATCCAGCCTGAAAAGTCTCCCTGGAGGGGATGATCTGTTTGTGGCCATAAATCAGGAGGGAGGCGGGGCATCGCCTTTGAAAGAAAGATACGGTTTCAGCGCCTCGGTTTCCAATCTCTACCCCGGCGGCACTGAAGACATCGGCATTACCAGAGAACGCGCGCTGGACACAGCTGAAATACTTTCTCAGCTGGGATTCAATCTGAACCTGGTCCCGGTGGTGGACGTGAATCCTGATCCTGAACACCCGGTAAAGGAAACACATAAAAAAAGCTTTTCCCATGACCCGGATATCGTGGTCAGTCATGCCTGGGAAATAATAAATGCCCACAGGATATATAAAGTGCTTACCGCGGCAAAGCATTTCCCGGGATACGGCAGCGCGGGCAATGAAACCTATTTGAATTTTCCAGATACAACCAGAACCTGGGACGACAGGGAGCTCATCCCTTACAGGGAACTCATGGCAGATCCCGGCTGCGACATGATCATGACCGGACATATTGTCAATCGCCGACTTGATCCAGAGTGGCCCGCAACCCTTTCGGAAAAAATTATTTCAGGCATTTTACGACAGAAAATGGATTATGACGGCGTTGTTATTTCTGAGGATATGCAAATGGATGCCATCAGGAAAAATTACTCCCTTGATGTTGCCCTGGAAAGAGCAATTACAGCAGGAGTGGATATCATACTTTTTGCCAACAACCTGGTTTATGAACCTGATATTGCCAGGAAGAGCGTGAAAACCATCAAGAACCTGATTGACCAGGGCCGCTTGACTGAGGACAGGATCAATGAGTCATATCAAAGAATCATGGATCTCAAAGCCAGACTTAAACCTCTGGTGGAAAGTGATTGTTCTTTCTGTTTGAAATGATGCATCTTATCAGTCAAACCCGGGACTTTTTTGTCTTAAATGGCTGTTGGATAAGGACTTTTTCAACACGCTGTTAATCTGAATCCGTGAAGCTGGTATTTTCGAACTTAGTGCTTATGCAGGTTCCTTGGTTTGACAATACTGCCGCAAACTGTCTGAGAGACTTAGGCGGACTTAATCAAAATCCTTTAACCATCTGAGTTGATTTATAAAACAAACAAGTTTTTCCAGCACAACCTCATCACGGGCAAGGCCGGGATTTTGATTTAGACCGCCTTGAAGCGAGTTTTTGCGGCAGTATTGTCAAATTCAGGAACCTGCTTTCACGGATTCAGGCCTTAACATTGAAATTTGTACGTTGAACTATCAAATAACGCAGCTGTGATTAAAAGGAGACCCTTATGAACAAAAAACAAAATATACTGTACCTTTGCACCGGCAATTCATGCCGCAGCCAGATGGCCGAAGCCTGGACCAACCACCTGCACGGAGATAAGTATCAGGCTTACTCAGCCGGTGTGCTCAAGACCAGGGTTGACCCCAAAGCGATAAAGGTCATGGCTGAAAAGGACATAGACATGTCCAGCCAGTCTTCAAAACTCATCGATGAACTGCCAGGGATAAATTTCGACTATGCCATAACCCTTTGCAGCCACGCCCAGGAAAATTGTCCATTTTTCCCGGGCAATGTCAAAAGATTGCACCATGGTTTTGACGACCCTCCTGCCCTTGCCCTGCAGGCCGCAGGTGAAGACGAAGGTCTGGAACACTACCGCAGGGTCAGGGATGAAATCAGGGAGTTTGTCCTGAAGCTGCCTGAAAAGATCAATTCTTAGCAGATTGTGGAAAAAATGCTGTTCTATGGCATCTTTTCATCATGGCTGTCGGCCAGTATTAAAGTATATATTCGATTCAAGGCTTTATCGCCGTAATCTCTGCAGAAACCACATAGTCCTCGATATTGCTTCCAGGCATCCAGTCACGAATAAATGACCTGCTTTCAGGCTTGGTGGTTATCCTGATGTCCTTGAAACCGGTTTGCTGCAGGATGAGCTCAAGGGCTTGTATTGAAGACGCGCCTGCTACGCAACCGGAATGAAACGCCGGATCATTTTTTATTTCATCAGGCAGTTGGGTCGTGGCAACAACATCGGAAATTGCCAGCCGTCCGCCAGGCTTTAAAACACGAAAGGCCTCGCCCAGCACCTTTCCTTTTTCAGGGGAAAGGTTGATCACGCAATTTGATATGATAACGTCCACGATTCCATCGGCCACTGGGAGGTTTTCCAGCTCACCCAAACGAAAATCAACATTTTCAAAGCTGGATTTTCCCGCGTTTTCCCTGGACTTGGAGATCATCTCCGGGGTCATATCAACACCTATTACCCTGCCCTTTTCTCCAACAGCCCTTGCTGCCAGGAAACAGTCGAATCCTCCCCCGCTGCCAAGGTCAAGTACGGTCTCTCCGGGCTTCAGAGACGCGATGGCCTGTGGATTACCGCATCCAAGTCCCATATTGGCTCCGCCAGGGACAGCGCTTACTTCTTCATCAGAATATCCCATGACCATGGCAATGTCCTCAGCTGTTGCCTGACTGGTCGCTCCACAGCAGGACTTTGAAGCACACCCGCAGCCGTCACTGTCTGAAACAGCCACTTCCGCGTAATTCTTTTGCACAGCGCCCCGGATCTGATCATTTTTTTTATTGCTCATTTTTTCATTCATTCTTGGTGTCTCCTGTTTTATTCGTTACTATCAACGTACCTGTTCCCCATAAAGATCAGCCCGAATTTCAATCTGATATGACGGGACAAAAGGCAGGGCCTCTCTTGCAGGCTATAAGTAAGATATTCTGCAATTTTAGTATAGCTTGCAAGCAACTTAAAGCATTTATGCAATAAATTCAAAATATTACGGTTTTGCCATACAGATTGCTTCGGTCGCTTTGCTCCCTCGCAATGACAGGTATCGCGCAACCTCGTCTGTGGCGACCAGCTGTCATTGCGAGCGAGTCTTCGAGCGCGGCAATCTCTCCTGTTACTCGCAGGTTTGGTCCCGGGCCGCCCGGATGGAACGCTTTTATGTAAGATGGATATTTTTAAACTTGACTTTCAAAATATCCAGGCTATTCTTAAACTATGTTTTCAAGATGGTTAAACATTCCTTCAGATAAAAGCTGCCTGCTCATTGGACACCGCCGATCAGGCAAGACAACCCTTCTCAGGGAATTGTTTCCTGACCTCAATTACACCACCCTGGATGATCTGGATTATCTTGACTGGGCCCGGCAAGATCCCAAAGGATTTGTTCAGAGCCTTGGGAAATCAGGGATCATTGATGAAATTCAGCATGTCCCCAAACTGACCATCGCAGTCAAGCATGCCATAGACCAGAGAAACGCAAAAATTTTCATGACAGGCTCCAGCACAATAGGCCTGTTGGATGCAGCAGCAGACACCATGGCGGGAAGAATCGATATCCTCTCACTTCCTGCTCTGTGCTGGGGCGAAGATCTAAGTACACCAACCCATGAAATTTTCAAGGAAAAAGCAAATCCTGTTCAACTCAGGCAGGGCAAAAGATTGCTTGATAAAACCTTGATTTTCGGCGGTTTTCCAGAAGTAGCTGAACAAAAAACTGAGGAGCAGAAAAAAAAGATACTGATCCGCTACAAAAACACCTATTTCACAAGAGATCTCATGCAGTTGTCCAACCTTGAAAACCTTGAAGGTCTATTGGGTATTTTTCATAACCTGGTCCGCTCTCTAGGTTCACACCTTGAAGTGTCCAATTTTGCCAGAGAATCAGGGGTCAGCCATCCAACAGCAAAAAAATACCTCAATGCACTGAATCAGGCCCAGTTAACCTTTCAGCTCAGGGGATATCATTTCGGTCCTGCAAAGCGTTTCATTAAAGCAACCAAAACATATTTCGCAGACAACGGCATTATCTACAGCCTGAACAACAGAACAGAACAAGGAGCTCTCCTGGAGAACTTTGTAATTTCCGAACTGGAAAAACGCCGCAAGCTCGGGTACCTTCCCACAGATGAATTCTACTACTACAAAAGCGCGTCAGGGCATGAAATAGACCTGATTTTTGAAACCAGGGATTCTTTGTATGCCATTGAAATCAAATCTTCCAGACATCCCGGCAGAAGCGATATTACCAACCTGATGAATTTTATGCCGAAAAAGGATCTCAAGGTAAAACGATTTCTGTTTTACCTTGGAGATGAATATAAAACCGTGAAAGATGTCCGGCTTATCCCCGTGGCAGCTTTGCTTCGCGGTCGATGACATCAGGTCCGCAAACATAAACTTGAGTCAGGGTGATGGATCAGATACACAGCTGCAAGAATGCTTCAATCCCGCAATCTCCGGCCAGGATCTCAATGGGATGTGCCTGGGCAAAGGGCAGGGTCTGCATAAACTG
>JBKHCI010000104.1:0-6142 GCA_046541915.1 Desulfonatronovibrio sp.
TGATCAGTCGATTCCCAGGTAGGCGTCCTGGACACTGGGGTTCTCCATAAGCTCTCGGGCCGGGCCTTCCAGAATAATCTTTCCGGTTTCCAGGACATAACCCTTGTGGGCTATCTGCAGGGCCATCTGGGCGTTTTGTTCCACCAGCAAAATGGTGGTCCCACCGGAATTGATCGTGGTGATTACTTCAAAGATATTTTCCACCACTATGGGAGCCAGTCCCAGTGAAGGCTCATCCAGAAGCAGGAGTTTGGGTCTGGCCATTAGGGCCCTGGCAATGGCCAGCATCTGCTGCTCCCCGCCGGAAAGGGTCCCGCCGGTCTGTTTTCTTCTTTCCTTGAGAATGGGAAAGAGTTCAAAAGACCGTTCTTCATCCAGTTTAATGCCTTTTCTGTCTTTTCTGAGGTAAGCGCCCATGAGCAGGTTTTCATAGACGGTAAGCCTGGGAAAGATCATCCGGCCTTCAGGAACCTGGGTAATGCCCATGGACACTATCTGGTCGGTGAGGGCGCTGGTTATTTCAGTGTCCTGGAAAAATATCTTGCCGGTCTTGGGCCTGGTGATGCCGCTGATGCTCATGAGAGTAGTGGACTTCCCCGCGCCGTTGGAGCCGATCAGGGTGACGATTTCGCCCTGTTTCACTTCCAGGGTCAAGCCTTTGATGGCATGGATGTTGCCGTAATAGGTGTGGATATTGTCCAGTTTAAGCATCCGCTGCTCCCCGTCCAAGATAGGCTTCGATAACTTTGGGATCTTCCCTGATTTCTCCGGGACCTCCTTCAGCTATTTTAGTGCCGTGATCCAGGACAACCAGCCTTCTGCATATGCTCATGACCAGCTTCATATCATGTTCAATAAGGATAACTGTTATTCCCAGGTCTGATATTTTGTGAATAAGTTCAACCAGGGACCTGGTTTCTTTGGGGTTCATTCCAGCGGCAGGTTCATCCAGAAGAAGGAGGCTTGGATCTGTTGCCAGGGATCTGGCTATTTCCAGTTTGCGCTGAAAACCGTAGGACAGACCTGCCGCCGTTAAAAAGGCGTATTTATCCAGGCCCACGAATCTAAGCCAGTTCATGGACTGATCCACAATGCTCTGTTCTTCTTCCTTCTGGGATCTGGTACGCAGGACTGCTCCGAAAAAATTGGCCCTGGTCCTGCAGTGTCTTCCGATGCGTACGTTATCCAGAACAGTCAGGGCGGAGAAAAGGCGGATGTTCTGGAATGTCCTGGCTACCCCTAGATAAGTCATTTTTTCAGGTTTGTAGCCGTTGATGCGTATTTTTCTGTCGCCTGTTTCAAAGAGCATGTTCCCGCTGGTGGGTTTCAGCACCCCGGATATGCAGTTGAATATGGTACTTTTACCGGCACCGTTGGGCCCGATAAGCCCCAGGATTTCTCCTTTGCGGACGTTAAAACTGATGTCAGCCAGTGCCAGAAGGCCTCCAAAACGCATGGTGAGACTGTCAATATCCAGAATATTCATGGTATCAGGAAGAACCCAGCTCTTTTTTCAGGTTGATGAGGATAGGGTTTTTCTGAGACTGCGTAGCTATGCCAGGGAAAAAGCCCATGGGCCTGAAGCGCATTATGAGTACCATGATCAGGCCGTAGGCCAGGAATCTGGTCTCAGTAGGCAGGCCAAGGGCAGGAAGGACCATCCTGAGGATTTCGCCTAGGGTGATCAGTATGATTGCTCCTACCAGACTTCCCTTGAAATTGCCCAGACCTCCCAGGACCACCATGCACAGCACCAGAAAAGATTCCCAGAACTTGAACATGTCAGGAGACAAAAACATGGTCCATCTTGCCAGAAAAGCACCGCCCACAGCTCCTATGGCAGCAGAAACCGCGAACCCGATTACCTTGTAGGTCAAGAGGTTTACTCCGCAACTGGCAGCGGCAATGGAATCTTCGCGAATGGCAAACCAGGCCCTGCCCAGGCGGGAATCTTCCATGCGGCCCATTATGACGTAGACCACAGCCACCATGATCAGACCCAGGTAAAAATACGGCCGGAGTCCGACAAATTCCCAGTACCAGTCCCATTCCGGGTTGATCATTGCAGACAGCCAGGAAAAATCAACAATGACCGGGTCAATCCCTGGAAGACCTAGAGGGCCCCTGGTGAGCCAGATTTCATTGGTCAGAAACAGGACTACCAGTTCTGAAAATCCAAAGGTCACAATGGCGAAATAGTCTCCAGTGAGGCGCAGGGTAGGGGCGCCGAGCAATACCCCCCATAAGGCTCCGTTCAGGGCTGCCAGGGGGACTATAAGCCAGAAGGACAGGCCGAAATGGATAGTCAAAAGTCCGGCGGTGTATGCTCCAATACCGTAAAATCCCACATAGCCCAGGTCCAGAAGGCCGCAGAAACCGGGAACAATATTCAGGCCCATGGCCAGGACCATATAGACCATAACCAGGACCATGACGTGGAGCACGTATTCGCTGGCAAAGGAGAACAGGGGATAGCTGAGCGCCGCTGCCACCAGCAGGTATTTAAGATTTTTCTTCAGTTTGATATTCATGGATCAGACCTTTTCCACCATGGACTTGCCCAGGATTCCCGACGGCCGGAATATGATTACCGCGATCATCACCGCGTAGGCGATTCCATCCCGGTAAAGAGAGGAAACATATCCCGCGCCCAGGGCTTCGGCTATTCCCAGGATAATGCCACCGATCATGGCTCCGGGTACTGAGCCGATGCCGCCCAGAACAGCCGCTGCAAAGGCCTTTACTCCGGCTACATAACCCATGGTCGGATATAAGGTGTTGTAGTAAATGGCTACCATTATGCCGGCCACCGCGCCCATGGATGAGCCCAGGGCAAAGGTGAAGGAGATTACCCTGTTCACGTTTATGCCCATAAGTGCCGCGCTGGTTCTGTTCTGAGAAAGGGCCCGCATGGCTGTGCCCACCCGGGTCTTATTGATAATCAGAAACAAAATGATCATAAGCAGTGAGGCGGTGCCGAAGATGGATACCTGAAGCCAGCTCATGTTCGCGTTGCCTATGCTCAGGGCGGTAGTGCGCAGGAAGGCTGGCAGGGCTTCCTGAGGAAAGGGCTTGGGCCTGCTGCCCCAGAAAATCATGGCCAGGTTCTGGAGAAAGATGGACATGCCTATGGCTGTTATCAGGGCGGCCAGTCTGGGGGATTGACGCAATGGACGGTAGGCAAAAATATCAAGAATGACCCCGAAAAGAGCGCAGCAGCACATGGTCAGAATAACCGCGACGTAAATGGGCAGACCGAAAAAAGTAATAAAGGTTACTGCCAGAAAGGCCGCCAGCATGAAAATTTCACCATGGGCAAAATTGATAAGCTGAATCACTCCGTAGACCATGGTGTAGCCCACGGCAATTAGGGCGTATATCATGCCCAGGGTCAGTCCGTTAATAAGTTGCTGTTCAAACAAGGGTTTGTTCCTTGGATAATAATGCTAACAGGGATGGCCGGATATATGTTAAAGTAGTATTTTAAAAAACAGATATCTATTCAGCACATTTTTTTATCCTGGAGCCAATCCGGTTTTCTTATGTTGCAAAACTCCCTGGCGACGGTTCCGTAAGACAAAACCATTTAATTTGTAGTTTACAAAGCAAGTACTTGTTTTGTCTAACGGAACCGTCGCCGGTCAAACATTGCAACATTGTAAAACCCGGACAGGCTCCAGTCTTTTGAGGTTAATTATAAGTTGTGCTGAATAGTTACAAAAACAGTATCTATTCACCAGGATGCAGGCCTTATCCAAAGGTAAAAAGTTGTGGTGAACAGTTATAAAAAATAAGAAACAAGGCAGCCGGACTTTTGTCCAGACTGCCCTGTTTGTCAAGTCTGTGCCGGAGAAAAAAACACGCTGATTGCTTAATCAAGTTGTACTGGAGCAGCCATAAACTCGCCGTCTTTAACCATTTTTACATAGGCAGGTTTGGGAGTATCGCCCACATCGTTGAAATAAGTTGTACCAGTAATGCCTTCATAGGCTTTTTCAGGGGAATCAATGGACGCGATATATTCCCTGATTTTTTCCCGGTCAGCCCCGGCCTCTTCAATAGCCTGCAGAAGGACTCCCGCAGCATCGTAGGAATTGGCGCTCATCCAGTCCACTCCGCGGCCGAAGCGTTCCCTGAAATCCTGCATAAACTTTTTGGCATCGCCTTCAGCCACCTCAGGCAGGAAAGGTACTGTGAGATAAGTATCATCCGCGGCAGAGCCGGCCAGTTTGATATAGTCTTCATTGTCAAAACCATCGGCCCCGAATTTAGCTACTTCCATGCCCAGACTGTCAGCCTGGCCTGCTATGAGAGATCCTTCAGGATAATAACCAGAGATGAACAGGCCGTCGGGATTTTTCCCTCTAAGCTTGGTAAGCTGCGGATTGAAGTCGGACGCGCCGGATACATAAGCTTCCTGGCCAACTATGTTCAGGCCAAGTTCATCGGCTTTTTCAATAAAGGCATCCTTAAGGCCGATGCCATAATCATTATTTTCATGGAATATCGCGATGTTTTCCAGTTCAAGAACTTCATCCACGTATTGGGCCAGAAATTCGCCCTGGTAATCATCGCGGTAAACAACCCGGAAACCCCAGGTTGTGCCGTTTCGGTCTTTACTTTGTTCGCTAATAGAAACATTAGTTGCTGTTGGTGAAATTACCGGGATGCCATGGCGGGTATAAGTGGGCAGGGCGGCCAGATGAGCTGAAGAGCACAGGTGTCCTACCACGCCCACGATGTCTTTATTCTGGGCTATGCGGGTGGCAACAGTGGCTGCTTCTCTGGGTTGGCACTGTTCATCCATCCATTCCACCTTGATCTCTTTGCCGTTGATGCCGCCTTGAGCGTTGATTTCCTCAACCTTAAGAGTGACTCCGGCCTTGACATTGTCGCCGAATCCGGCCAGTGAGCCGGTAAACGGGGAAGCCACTGCAATTTTTATGGTTTCAGCCAGAGCGGGTGTGCTCAAAATCAGTACCAGACAACAGGCCACTAAAGCCTTGAGCCATGTTTTACCAGTCATTTTAACCTCCTGAAAAACAGTAATACTTGTGTCAAAAGAATAGGACGCCAATATACATACAAGCCCTATTAAAAAAAAAACGTATTTTAATCAAGATAAATCAATATAAGATTGCTGGATAAATTGATCAGGCTGTCTTTGAGGAAAGGGCTGGTTGAGCTGGTCCCCATGTGCCGGACAAAGCCGAACCTTTGAGTAACTGAATAAGGAAACGCGCGTTTAGAACGAACCATCCCCAGTTCCTCCTTCACCAAGGAGGGGGCAGTCAGTGCTTAAAACATTATTCAGGTGCACATAACCAAAAAATAACATGCTTAATTTGTTGATTATTCGCTTTAAGGTACTTAAAAGTCTCTCGCAAAAAAAAAGAAGAAATATTACTAAAGAGATCACCCAGGACAAAGAACCAGGAGATTATGCTGGTTTTAAGCTGACTGTCTTTGAGCCCTTGGTGATCTCAGTGGCAGGCAATGGGTTGGGGGAGGCCCGCCTTAATGACAGGCAGCAGAGACGAAGCTGAACAAGAAGGCCGGCAAATTTCCGCGCTTTTTGCCGGCCCTTTGGATATCAGCCTTTTTTGTTCAGATAAGGATTAAAAATAGGGGTGACGGACGATGCCTTTTTGTAGCCGGAAAAACGCTGGTTTTCCATTTTTACTTTTTTTAATTCTTTAGCAAGCACAGAATGCAGGTTTCTGGCGGACTCTGTAATCCTGGACTGCATTTTCTGCAGTTTGTGCAGTTTTTCCAGGAACTGATCGCTACCGGTTCCAGGAGGGGAATTAAAGACATTCTCCAGTATTTTCCCCCTTTTTTCCGCCAGTTTTCTGGCAGTT
This sequence comes from Desulfonatronovibrio sp., assembly GCA_046541915.1. Taxonomy (GTDB): domain Bacteria; phylum Desulfobacterota; class Desulfovibrionia; order Desulfovibrionales; family Desulfonatronovibrionaceae; genus Desulfonatronovibrio. Next base: position 5,862 of record JBKHCI010000104.1, read on the forward strand.
TCTATGTCTTCATCTTGCAGGCTGTCCAGTTCCATGCGGCTGATGTCATAGGCCTGGTCGAGCTGATTGGATAAGTTATTCATAATGGATTCCCTGTGGAAGCTGTTAAGGTTAACAGGCTGCCCCAAATCTCCCAATTGCTGCGTTGCTGGGAGTTTTAGTTCAACGTTCAAGGTTCAGTGTTCAATGTTAAAAAGCAAGAAAATTTTGTCTCTCGCCCGCTCCCGGAGTCGCTAGAGCCTCAGAGCCAGGGAGAAGAGAGAAGTCAATTTATCATTCCT
>JBKHCI010000105.1:0-6134 GCA_046541915.1 Desulfonatronovibrio sp.
TGCTTGATCCTGGTCCTGGCTTTAGCGGTTTTAACCAGCTTCAGCCAGTCCCGGCTGGGATGCCGGTGAGAATCCGTAATAATCTCAACCGTATCACCATTCTTTAATTTGGTATGCAAAGGAACCAGCTTGCCGTTGACCCGGGCCCCGGAACAATGATCCCCTACTTCAGTATGAATATGGTAGGCAAAATCAATAGGGGTGGCCCCTTCAGGCAGTTCCTTGACCTGTCCCCTGGGAGTAAAAACATAGACTTCATCCTCAAACAGGTCAAAACGCAGGGAAGCCATGAATTCCCTGGGATCTTTGAGGTCTTCCTGCCAGTCAAGGATCTGCCTCAGCCAGTTAAACCTTTCCGCGTCCTTTTCATTGAGTTTGCTGCCGTCCTCTTTATACTGCCAGTGAGAAGCAACGCCGAATTCAGCCATTTTATGCATTTCTTCGGTCCTGATCTGTATCTCTATACGTTCTCCATCCGGGCCGATTACTGTGGTGTGAAGGCTCTGATACATATTGGCCTTGGGCATGGATATATAATCTTTGAACCGTCCGGGTACGGGTTTCCAGATGGAATGAACCATACCCAGGACCGCGTAACAGTCCTTTATGCTTTTTACCGTGATCCTGAAAGCGATGACATCATATACTTGATCCAGGGTCAGCCCCTGCTGAATCATTTTATGATAGATACTGTAAATATGCTTTAATCTTCCGGATACTGTGCCTTCAATAGCGTTTTTTTCCAGAACTCCTGAAATCAGCCCGCAGACCTTTTCAATATACTGTTCGCCAACAAATTCATGTTTCTTGAGTCCTTCCTGAACCTGAAAATAGACATCAGGCTTAAGATACCGGAGGCTCAGATCCTCCAGCTTGATCTTCAGACGATAAAGCCCCAGACGATTGGCCAGGGGAGCGTAAATATCCATGGTTTCCTGGCCCACCATCTTCTGCTTGATGGGTTTCTGATACTCCAGGGTCTGCATATTATGCAGTCTGTCAGCCAGCTTGACCATGATGACCCGGATATCGTCAGCCATGGCCAGAATCATCTTCCGGATATTTTCAGCCTGAGCTTCCTCTTTTGATTCAAAGCTCATTTTACTGATCTTGGTCACTCCATTGACTATCTTGGTAATATCATCGCCGAACTGCTCATTTATTTCTTCAAGAGTGGCCTTGGTATCCTCCACTGTATCATGAAGCAGGCCTGCCGCAAGAGTTGAAGCGTCCAGACGCATTTCAGTCAGGATATTGGTGACTTCAAGCGGGTGGGAAAGGTAGGGTTCTCCGCTGAGTCTTATCTGGCCCGCGTGAGCCGCGGCCGAGAAAACATATGCTTTCTGGACAATGGCCAGGTCCGGGCTGGAAAGATACGCGTCCGCCTTGTCCAGTATTTCATTAATTCTGATCATTCTTTATTACCATTAAATAAACTTTGGCTCTGTCTTTCATTTTGCCTGCCAGATACTCAGCGCGGTCTCCGAATCCACAAAACAAATCAAGGTGCCTGCCCCGGATTGCCCCGCCGGTGTCCTGGGAAAGCACAGGTCCGGAAACAGATGTTTTCTGCCCCTGATACTCAGGAAGTACAGCATCCAGAATCATTGCAGACCCCCAGGGAATGTAAGCCGGATCACTGGCAACGCTTACATAGGGAGTAAGTATCTGCCCGGTGGAGCCTCTGGGGCCCTGATCATCCAGGGAAAAGAAGATATAACTTGGATTTTCCGCCAGAAGCGAATCCACAAGATGTTTGTTTTTATCCAGAAAATCCCGGATTGACTGCATGCTTACTTCCTGGGGCTCCATATAGCCCATATCAACAAGCACCCTGCCCAGGGCTACGTACTGCAGGCCGTTTTGTCCGGAATAAAGAACATGCTCATGATCATTATCCGCGTATTTAAGGCGGCCTGAACCCTGAATATGCAGAAAAAACAGATCAACCGGATCCTTGACCCAGGCTATTTCAAAATTTCTGCCCCGAAGCACACCTTCCTGTTCAATACTTTCCCGGTCATGATAGGGTTCTATTTTCCCGTCTTCAACCCGGTAAACCAGCTTCTGGCCCTGCCAGCGGGGATGAAATTTCCCCAGGTCCACGGTCTGAAGATCATCCGGAACAGAATACACTGGATAAGGATATTCCGGATGAGGATATCTTGAGGCCTCCAGCAGAGGCTCATAATACCCGGTGAGCAGAATATCCGGACTCACAGCATAAAAATCAAAAAAATGTTCCAGGATCTCCGGATTTCGGTCAATATCAGGCAACAAGGCCAGCAAAGTCTCCAGGGTCTCCTGGATATCTCCCCACTTGAGGCAAAGCTCGGGCACGCACACAGCTTCTTTGCGGGCGTCTCTGGAGCGCACGTAAATCAGGCTGCGTTCCAGCGGCTTTTTAAGCTCGGTCCAGCTTTCCAGGCCCTGACCTTCCAGACCGGAAGACAGGCTGCCTTCCACCTCTTTAAATTCCACAGGAAGGTAAAATGCCGTATCTGCTACAGGCTCAGGTTCGACAGTCACGGGTTTGGGCGCGCAGGCCCAGGCAAAGACTGCAAGCAAAAATACAAGATAATAACGTATCGGCATTGATTAACACCTCTGAACCCTGTTGTTAAACTTCATGACTGCCCGCGGATATGGTTTCCCTTTCAATATTGGCGTCAAAAAACTTGCCCACTCCATATTCCCTGCGCCGGAAAAATTTTTCCGGACTCGGCCCAATAATCTGCATTTCCGGATATTTCGCCTGTACTTCCAGGGCAATCTGCATTTCCTTGGTACACCCGGTGGAGTAGGTAGCATCTTTTCCAGCCCAGATAGGCGGAACTTTTTTCCCCATAAGTTCAAAACTTTTCTCAATATCGCTCACAGTCTGAAAACGCCAGACATCAATAAGACCGCTGCGCTGAACCATTTCCCACATATACATAAGATCATCTCCATCCATGCCATGCTCAAAATGTTCAGCCGGATTCACAATATAGGTCTGGTCCATGCGCTGGCGCATATAATTGACAAAATGATTTATCACCTCAATAGCCACTCTGGTCTGCCCCGGCACACTGCCGATAATGGCGCTGTAAAAAAGCACCCTTTGTCCCTTGAGCCTGGCCTGATGCATTTTTTTCTTGATCTGTTCAGCCTTGTGCAGAATCTCTGTCTCAATAAATTTACGCACGCCTGAGCTTCTTTTCTTGAACTGAAAATGAACATCCCCTCTGGAATCACGGTAAAAAGCAAGGACATCCCTGGTAAAAAGATGCGAATTATTCATGAATCTCCGGAAATTACCATTGCCTTTGGCAATGACCAGGTCGGATTCTTTCCAGGCCCGGGCAAAGGTGATGCTGGTCCGGTAAAGATTCATCCTTTCCCTGGTTCCGTCGGAGATAATCATCAGCCTGTTCTCCCGCTGTTTCTTTAAGAAGTCTTTTTTGGAAATCTGACTGTCCTGGATAAGACTGGATTCCCGCAGGGCACTGGCCAGGACCGGATCAGAATCAATATCCCAGAAGGTTGGATATTCATAATAAAAACCTTCCTTCAGGGCCACAACTACTTTATGCCCCAGTCGGGTAAGGGCCTGAATGATCTTGAGATCAAACATTATCCCGCCCGCGCTGTTAGGCAGATAAAGTATTTTATAGCTATACACATTATCAGGTCCAAACAGATCGGTCATGACTGACTCAAATCCTTCCCAATGCCTGCCAAGCTCTTTTTCCACAAGCACAGCGTCTGGATTGAAATTTTCCTGTTCCCAGATATCCGACCAGGTGGACAGACAGAAATAGCGCCTTAATTCCAGCAGATCCAGTTCCCACCGAAGATCCTGGATCTTTTCGCAGCCCATTGTAGTCTCGGGGCAAGCGCTTATGAACCTGAAAAATACAGGCGAATTCATAAACTCCAGGGCGCGGCGGTTGTAATCTTTTTTTCTGGACAGATAAGGATCCTGCAGGGCGTTCTGACTGAGAAAAATATCCAGCATCCTCTTAAGCAGCCGGGACGGAATCATGAACGGGGAATGCAGGGCCCGCTGAAACAGATGCTTGCAAAGAGACAATACCTTTTTGCGGATAAATATCTCGCCTGAAAAAGCATGGACCAGGCTGACCACTCTTTTCCAGGTTTCAATATATTCCTGTTTCAGCCTGCTTGACATGGTGGTTTTCAATAGATTGTCAAACATCCAGTCCGTACAGGGAGCAAAAACCTGGTCTTCTTCCAGATCCACCATGAATCTTAGCTGCTCTGTGGAGGCGTTGACTCTGGGGTTCACCAGGTGCTCAATATTATTTTCCAGCATAAAATGTAAAAACCAGGCATCCAGATAAGGATCCCTGCCAGTATGAATTTTCGATACCGAAGATATTTTAGGCAGCTTGGTCAATTATTCTCTCCCCTTAAAAAGCCTTTGTTTACAAGCTTTGAAGCAAAGTTTGTATCTGGACAGCGCAGAACCTTAAAGTCCAGATGGTTCCTGAAAACCCTGACTCTGTCCCCGGCCACAAGTTTAAACCCGGACTGGCCGTCAACAGTCAGATAAGCGTCCGCGTCTGACTTGCTGATATCCGCCGTCACTGTCTGGATCGCGGGCAGCACAAGAGGCTTAAAATCATACAGGAAAGGACAGATAGCAGTGATAATTATTGCTTCCAGGTCAGGGTGGACCAGAGGCCCCCCGGCTGAAACCGAATAGGCTGTAGAGCCGGTAGGCGTGGAAAAAATCAGACCATCGGATCTTATTGTCTGTTTTGAGGCGCCGGGCAATTCCAGCTCCAGGGTAATCAGCCTGGCCAGTTCTCCCCGGTTAATGACCACTTCATTTATTGCGCATCCCTTTTCAAGCAGCGCGCCCTGCCTGATTAATTCATATCCCAGAACCATTCTTCTGCAGACATGGAGATCCTGCTCCAGGACAGTTGCCAGCTGCTCCTTCCACAAATCACGGGAAATATCAGCCATGAAACCAACCTTGCCCAGATTCAGGCCCAGAAAAGGAATATCAAGCCAGAGCATATTCCTGGCCTGATTAAGTATTGTCCCGTCCCCTCCAAGGATAATTATCAGATCAGCAGCAAAAGACTCATCTTCTTCCCATTCCCGGCGCTCAGGCAGTTCAGCGCACTGACACACCTTTACCCCCCTGGCTTTCAGCCAGGTTTTTATTTCATGTGCAAGTGCTTCTGCTTCACAACTCCTGTTTTTGGTAGTAAGAATAACTGAATTTATTTTCATGAGTTTGTAACCCTGTGATGTGATGTTCAAAGATAGTTTCTTCGTATCTATTCAGCAAGATCGAATAAGAAGACCTGGACCCCGGATCCGTCATCCCGGACTTGATCCGGGACCGGGGTGACGGTTAAAGCAGCTGGTTGCCCTTTTCCCTTCATTCCGGCGAAATCAAGAATCCAGTGCAATTGAATACCCATATGCCGTATGTGCTGAATAGTTACGTTTCTTCTATAATTAAATTGGTGAAAGATATTTATCAGGCATTGATATCATTCAATAGACTTTGTTTATTTAATCAAGAAAACACCTTGGTTCAAGCAGAAGTTTTTCCAGAAAATTTCATTTTTTAAAAAAACACCTAAAGTTTTTCCGGCAGGGGTCGATAGATTCGATAGAAGAGGAGTAAAATGACCATTAAACCTGTCCTGGTAAAAAATGTGCTCAAGACCTATAATCGTCAGCTGGTCAATGGGCGCAGAATTGCCCGTCTCGCCCGTTACCTGAAAGGAACAGAGACCGGGGCTTCTGAAGTTCATTCCCGAGAAATGAAAAGACGAAATCTTGTGGAAAAAGTGGCCAGGGAAATAGTGGAAAACCTCATAACCGCTGACAGCGACAACCCAATGGTTGAAGAAATAAAACAGATCCTTAGCCGGGAACTGGATGCCGAACTTATTTTTCACTACCCTCCCACAGGGGAAGAAATGAAAATATTTGTCCAGGGAGAAGAAGGTCCTGAAGAACTGAATAAAGAACAGAGGGAACAGGTGCTTGGCAAGCTATGGGAAATAACCCTGAACAAAGTCAATGAAACAATGCTTTAACGACTTACCAGTGTGTTGAAAAAGTCCTTATCAGACAGGCTGTTCAAAAATTCCAAGGGCAAG
>JBKHCI010000106.1:0-6034 GCA_046541915.1 Desulfonatronovibrio sp.
TTAGACCGCCTTGAAGCGAGTTTTTGCGGCCCTTTTGTCAAATTCCGGAACCTGCTTTCACGGATTCAGGTTACTCAATAAGCTGATAAGAGTTATAGCCTGGATCCGTGAAAGCATTTTCTCGCGATTAGACCTGCCCTGGATTCATGACAACAATTTTTCTTTGACAACTATTAAACGCAGTCTAATTATTTAAGGATAAGCCTGAAGCTTAAATCCTGAAGTTAATAAAATCATCCGGGAGGCTGATCATGCCAATAAACAATGACCATAGCGAACATACTTTTGCTCTCAAAGACTGCGCCCTCATTGCCATTGCCACAGGCCGCAGAGCGTCAACCCTGACTGAGCTGCGCAACCATCTGCGCGATGTCAGGATAGACAGTGTCTACCATCACTTCTGGGGAGGACTGCTGGGCGTCAGTTTTGAAGAATCAGAATTCAATAATGATTTTGCCACCTGGTGCCGCAAACACCTCAACGAACCAGCCCTTGGCGAGCAACTTTCAGTAATTGATCCGGTAGAACATAAAGATCTTGAAAATCTCAGGCTGGAACTGCTGGACATCATTGACACCCGGCTGGATGAAAACGAAGTTTCCCAATTTTTGCGCGCTTCGCGTCCTTTTGATTTTCTGCGTTCCCTGCTGGTGATCTTTGATACTGAAAAACGGCTGAAAAGGCCTGAAGATTTGGCCCGGATACTGCCTGAGCTTACCACCGGCAGCATTTTTTATCATTTCATTGACGCCCGCAGAAGACTAGATGGCGGAACTGATGATTTCAGTTACTGGCTCTCAGGTTTCGGCAGCGAATATGACAAGCTCCGCGGCCAAATAAGCGCCATCGACCCCTTCTTTTCCAGCTTAAGTCAGGTACGGGAAAGATTGACCGCTGTATGCAGCGAACACTTGAACACGGAGGAAGTATAATGAACGGACTGCTTGAAGCATACGCCAAAGTTGCCGGTCAGGACGCTATTTCCCAGTTGCAGCAACTGGCCGCTCATTTGAAGGATATGAAAGTCGTGCATGTCAATTCTACCCGCATAGGCGGAGGTGTCGCGGAAATACTGGAGAAACTTGTCCCTCTGAGCAACGAACTGGGGCTGGACACCAAATGGGAAGTAATAGGCGGCAATGAAGATTTCTATCATTGCACCAAAGCCATGCACAACGCCCTGCAGGGTTTTTCAGGCCCTATTTGTCAGGACCTGTTGGACGCCTATGAACAGACCAACAGAGATAATGCCGAGAAAATGCGTACACAGCTGAGCGAGGCTGACTTTGTCTTTATTCATGATCCACAACCAGCGCCGCTTTTGAAGCTCTGTCCCCAGCGCCGCGGGCAATGGGTCTGGCGTTGCCATATTGATGCCAGCCGTCCATATCGCCCGGTATGGCGTTATCTGCGCCAGCATGTAAAAGATTATGACGCCAGTGTCTTTTCTCTGCCTGATTTTGCCCAGGACCTTCCGCATCAGCAGTATATTATACCTCCCAGCATTGATCCCTTAAGCAATAAAAATGTGGATATTCCCCTGGAAGAAATCGACCAGATGCGCAACAACTACAATATTGATCCTGAACGCCCCATGATTCTGCAGGTTTCCCGTTTTGACCGTTTCAAAGATCCTGTCGGGGTTATCCAGGCCTTTCGCCTTGCCAGAAAATTCAATCCTGATCTACAGCTGGTACTGGCCGGAGGTTCAGCCACGGATGATCCTGAAGGCGCTGCCATGTTGAAGGAAGTCAGAGCCGCGGCCGGGGATGATCCGGACATAAAGGTCCTGCTTCTGCCTCCGGATTCCCACAGGACCATTAACGCCCTCCAGCGGGCAGCGGATATAGTCATCCAGAAATCCACCAAAGAAGGCTTCGGACTGACAGTTACTGAAGGGCTGTGGAAAGGCAAACCTGTCATTGGCGGAGATACTGGAGGCATTCGACTGCAGGTGATCAACTACCATACCGGTTTTCTGGTTCACACCCCGGAAGGCGCGGCCCTTCGAATACGCTATCTTCTTCAGCGAAGAGACCGTATGGAAGAAATGGGAACCAAGTCAAAACAGTTTGTCCGGGAAAAATTTCTTCTGACCCGTCAGCTGCGCGAATATCTGACCATAATGGTCGGTCTGCTGCACAAAACTGACTACCGCATTGAACTGAGCTGAAAAAAGGAAAACCATGACTGAACCGGGAGTACGCATAACCAGATCGGATTATGACGCGGTTATTTTTGATATGGACGGGGTGATAACCAGGACGGCCAGAGTCCATTTCAGGGCGTGGAAAAAATTGTTTGACCAGTATCTGGACAAGCGGCACCCCACAGAGAAACCTTTTAAAGAAAAAGATTATCTCAGATACGTGGACGGCAAACCCAGACTGGAGGGTATAGAAAGTTTTCTGGAATCAAGAAATATCACCCTGCCCCGGGGAAGTGAACAGGACAGTCCGGACACAGAAACCATTTATGGGCTGGGCAACCGGAAAAACCGCTATTTCAATGAACTTATCAAAAAAGATGGGGTTAAAGTATATGACCCGGCTCTGCAGGTGATCAAAGACTTGCGGTCTGCCGGGTTTAAAACAGCGGTGATTACTTCCAGTAAAAACTGCGTTACTGTTCTGGAAGCTGCCGGGATCAGACATCTTTTTGACCACAAGATTGACGGTGTGGACGCCCGGGAACAAAATCTCAAAGGCAAGCCCCAGCCTGATATTTTTCTCGCGGCCGCGGAAAAGCTGGGTTCCAGACCTGAACGGACCGTGGTCCTGGAGGATGCTGTTTCCGGAGTTCAGGCGGCAAAAAAGGGTGGATTCGCCCTGGTCATCGGCGTAGACAGGGCGGGACAACGTGAAAACCTGCTGAAAAACGGAGCCCATATAGTACTTAAGGACCTTTCTTATATCCAGGTAATAAATTCCAGCTCTGACTCCCCTCCGGTACCTTCCGCCCTGGACAGATTCCAGGAAATCCAGGCCAGGCTGATAAGCGCAACCACCGCGGTTTTTCTTGATTATGACGGCACCCTGACCCCCATTGTTGATGATCCGGATAAGGCTTATCTGCCGGAGGACATGAAAGAAACATTGACCAGACTGGCAGATCTTGTGCCTGTAGCGGTAATCAGCGGCCGGGACCGCCCTGATGTACAGAAACTGGTGGAGCTTAATAATATCTATTATGCCGGGAGCCACGGGTTTGATATTGCCGGTCCGGATCAGGAAGAAACAAATCCGGACAAAGTCACGGAATTTCTGCCGGAGCTTGACCAGGCTGACAGTGAAATCAGAAAAAGGATTGAACATATTGAGGGCGCCTGGGTGGAAAAAAAGAAATTCTCCATCGCGGTGCATTACCGAAAAGTCAAAGAAACTGGCGTAAATCAGGTCAAAGATGCGGTAGAAATAGTATCCGGGAACCACAGCAGACTGAAACTCTCCGGAGGAAAAAAGGTTTTTGAACTCCGGCCCAATATGGACTGGCACAAGGGCAAGGCTCTGCTGTGGGTTCTGGATAAGCTGGAACTGAACAAATCAGGTGTTGTTCCCTTGTATATCGGAGACGACGTTACTGATGAAGATGCCTTCCAGACCCTTGAAGGCAGAGGCATCAGCATTGTGGTCATGGATTCACGGCGGGAGACAAAAGCGGATTACATGTTAAAAAGTCCTGATGAAGTCAGGCTTTTTTTGGAAAAAATAATTTCAGCAGATAAAGGAAACAACTGATGTCTGTATGGTCACTTGTATACAAAGATTTCAATCCGGATGAAGAAAAACTCCGCGAGGCTCTGTGTACTCTCGGCAATGGTTACTTTGCCACCAGGGGAGCGGCTTTTCACGCTCAGGCGGATGACACTCATTATCCCGGCACTTACCTGGCTGGAGGTTATAACCGGCTGAAAACCAAAATCAAAGATAAAGTCATTGAAAATGAAGACCTGGTTAATATACCCAACTGGCTCTGTTTGAATTTCCGCTATTCCGGCATGGACTGGTTTGATCTCAGAAAAATAAACATCCTGAAATACCGCCAGGAACTGGACATGAAAAAAGGTCTGCTCCTGCGCAAAATTCGCTTTGAAGACTCCCAGGGCAGACGCACTCTGCTCCAGGAACGCCGCATGGTGCATATGACTCAATCTCATCTTGCTGTTCTGGAGGTAACCTTCACTCCAGAAAACTGGTCTGGTGAAGTGGAATTCCAGTCAGCCCTGGACGGAAGGGTAGTCAACAACGGAGTGGCCCGTTATCAGGGACTCAACAACGAACACCTGGAACCGGTCCAGACCAGCAGCGTTGACCATGAGACCATATATCTGAAAGTTAGAACCAACCAGTCCGAACTCACCGTGGCCCAGGCAGCCAGGACGCGCGTCTGCGGCAATGGAGACTCCAGGAAAGCCAAAAGAAAAATTGTTGAGAAACCTGGCTACGTTGCCCAGAACCTGAAAGTCCAGGTTGAAAAAGGCATGGACCTCTGCCTGGAGAAACTGGTTACCCTTTTCACTTCCCGGGATACAGCATCTGCTGAATGCGGTCTGGAAGCGAGGAATAAAGCCGGACTGGCAGGGAGCTTTAACGATCTGCTTAAATCCCATATCATTGCCTGGAAACACTTATGGCGACGTTTCAGCGTGGAATACGAAGAAAAAACCCCGCCCCCCCGTGACCGTACCGGCATGATTCTGCACATGCATACCTTTCATCTGCTGCAGACCGCTTCCATAAGTACTCTGGACCTGGATACCGGGGTCCCGGCCAGGGGATGGCATGGGGAAGCCTACAGGGGACATATTTTCTGGGATGAACTGTTTATCTTTCCTTCTTTCAACCTGCGCATACCAGAAATTACCAGAACACTTCTCATGTACAGGTATCGCCGTCTGAATGAAGCCCGCAGTGCCGCGTCCCGCTCAGGATACCAGGGGGCAATGTATCCATGGCAGAGCGGAAGCAACGGACGCGAGGAAGCTCAGAAAATGCATCTAAATCCCAAGTCCGGACGCTGGATTCCTGATCATTCAAGAAACCAGCGTCACGTTAACGCGGCCATTGTATATAATATCTGCAAATATTATCAGGCAACAAAGGACATGGAATTTATATCCTTTTACGGCGCGGAAATGGTTTTTGAAATCGCCAGGTTCTGGGCAAGTATTGCCACTTACAATTCAGATCTGGATAAGTATGAAATCCTTGGAGTTATGGGACCGGATGAATACCATGAAGCCTATCCTGATTCCAGCGAGCCGGGACTCAACAACAACGCCTACACCAATGTGATGGCTGTATGGGTTCTTAGCGAAGCGCTGGAATTAATGGAAATCCTTCCTGAAGACCGGAAAAAGGAAATCACTGAAACACTGTCCCTGGAAGAACACGAAATAAGTAACTGGAAGGACATAAGCCGGAAAATGAGGCTGTGCTTTCATGGTGACGGCATTATCAGTCAGTTTGAGGGATATGACAAATTAAAAGAATTTGACTGGGAAGGATACCGGGAGAAATACGGGGATATCCAGAGACTGGACAGAATTCTGGAAGCGGAAGGCGACAGTCCCAACCATTACAAGGCTTCCAAGCAGGCAGACGTGCTCATGCTCTTTTATCTTTTCTCAGCAGATGAACTGAGAAAAATCTTTGATCGGCTTGGTTATACGTTTGAATATGAAACAATACCTAAAAATATCGATTACTATATAAAGCGCACTTCTCATGGATCAACTCTAAGCTGGATAGTCCATTCCTGGGTTCTGGTCAGAAGCGACCGGACCCGTTCATGGAATCTTTTCGCCAAAGCTCTGGAAAGCGATATCTCTGATATTCAGGGAGGAACCACAGCCGAGGGCATCCATCTGGGAGCCATGGCAGGCTGCGTAAACATAATCCAGATAGGCTACACCGGCCTGGAAACCAGGGAGGGGGTTCTCTGGTTCAGTCCCTGCCTTCCGGAAGAGCTGGGCCGGCTTTTCATGCAGGTGCATTACCGTGGACACAACTTAAGCGTTGAAATATTCCCTGAC
>JBKHCI010000107.1:0-6012 GCA_046541915.1 Desulfonatronovibrio sp.
GGAACCGCGACAGGGAGTTTTGCAGCATAAGAAAACCGGATTGGCTCCAGGTTTTAAAAATATGATGGATAGATACGAATCAGCTGCCATTAAGGGTCCTGACTATTTCCAGACAGGTATCAGCTTTATTCAGGGTATAGAGGTGCACTCCCGGTGCTCCTCTCTTCAAAAGACCCTTGACCTGGTCTATGGCATGCTGAGTCCCGATTCTTTTAACCTCTTCAGGGCCGCCTCTTTTTTCCGCGTCTTCCAGGGATTCCATAAAGCCAGGAGGCAGACTTGCTCCGCTTAGACTGATGCTTTTTTTGATTATATTCAGGCTGGTAACTGGAAGGATGCCCGGTATCAAAGGCTTGTCTATTCCCATCGCCCTGGCCTTGTCCAGAAAATCAAAATAAAGATCATTGTCAAAGAAAAGCTGAGTAACCGCCAGGCTGCCCCCCAGGTCAAGCTTGTTCTTCAGAAACTTTAGATCCTGTTCCAGGCTTTCAGCCTCTACATGGCCTTCAGGATAAGCAGCCACACCCACGCAGAATTCAGGGAATTCCCTGCGGATAAAGCTTACCAGATCAGAGGCATGCTGAAACTCATCACTGTCCGGAATAAAATTCTTTTCCCCCTTAGGTGGATCCCCGCGCAGGGCCAGGACATTTTTCACTCCGGCAGCGCTCAGTTCCCGCATAAATCCCCTGATCTTGTCCGGTGAAGCCCCTACGCAGGTCAGATGGGCCATTGGCTCAAGGCCCAGATCGTTTTTCATTTTACTGACAATTTCCAGGGTATAGTCCTGGGTACTTCCTCCCGCGCCATAAGTAACCGAAACAAAAAGGGGATTAATCTCTTTGAGTTTTTCCACCTGGTCAAAAAAAACAGGCCAGGCAGACTTTTCCCTGGGAGGAAAAAACTCCAGAGAAATGAAACCTTTGTGTTTAGGTATAAGCTCGCTGATTTTCAAATTCATACTCCTTGATTATTAACAGAACAGGCAGAAGAGGCTGAACCTGATCAGGACATTACGTCTCCGATCTGAAAAATCGGCAGATACATGCTCACCACCAGTCCACCCACAATCACGCCCAAAACCACAATCATAATAGGTTCCATGAGCGAGGTCAAAGTCTCCACTGCCACATCAACCTCATCATCATAAAAATCAGCGACTTTTCCCAGCATGTTGTCCAGAGCTCCCGTTGCTTCCCCAATGGAAATCATATGGATGACCATGGGCGGAAATATGCCTGTTTCTTCCAGGGGTTCCGCCAGGGTCTGTCCCTCGGAAATGCTCTTTTTGGCCTCTTGCACCCCCAGCTCGACGGTTTTGTTCCCTGATGTCCTGGAGACGATATCCAGGGCGCTTAATATGGGCACCCCTGAAGAAATCATCGTGCTCAGGGTCCGGCTGAACCTGGCCACGGCAACTTTGCGAAGCAATGGCCCGAATACAGGCACGAACAATATCCAGTGATCCACAAGGATCTTTCCGCGCTCCCAGCGGTAAAAGAACTTAAAGGCAATAAAGGCCGCCACTGCGGCAAAAATGATGTACAGATAATTTCCCGTGGCGAACTGGCTGAGGTTAATGACAAACTGAGTCGGCGCCGGAAGGGCCCCGCCAAAATCAGCAAACATCTGTTCAAAAGTGGGAATGACAAAAATGAGAATAATGGCGATGACGCCTACTGCCACGGTGACAATGACACCAGGGTAGATCATGGCGCTTTTAACCTTGGATTTAAGCTTGGCTGCCTTTTCAATATACCTGGCCAGGCGGTCCAGGACCACATCCAGAACGCCTCCTGTTTCTCCGGCGTCCACCATATTGGTATAAAGATCGTCAAACACATCCTTGTGTTTGCTCAGTCCTTCATAAAGAGAAGCTCCTCCTTCTATATCATTTTTGACCTCATAAAGCTTGCGCCGCAGCACCTTGTTTTCGGTCTGTTCGCACATGACCTGCAGGGACTGCAGAATAGGCACGCCTGAATTGATCATGGTGGCGAACTGCCTGCTGAAAATAACCATATCCCGGGAACTGACCCTGCCCTCCAGAAAAGTGCCCTCCAGAATGTCCTTGGGTTTGGGCTTGACTTTTATTTCGGTAAACCCCCTCCTTTTCAGAAGGTTTTCAGCCATATCTAAACTGGGAGCATCAAGATCACCCTTGATTTTCCTGCCGGACCGGTTTTTGGCTTTATAAATAAATATTGGCATGACTATTTCCGGTTAAATGGTTTATCAAATATTTGTCGTTCTCAGGACCTCCTGGGCAGAGGTAAGTCCCTGGGCCATTTTAATCAGTCCGCTCCTGCGCATGGTGATCATTCCTTCTTCAATGGCGGTTTTCCTGAGCACCAGTTCACTGCCTCCGGCAAGGATCTGTTCCTGAATCCTGGAACTTACTGTGAGCACCTCATAAAGACCGGTCCTGCCCCGGAAACCGGTCTGGTTGCATTCATCACATCCATTGGCCTGATATATTTGCGCGTCTGAAATTTCCTGCTCAGACATCCCCATTTCCAGCAGTCCCGCCTTATCCATTTCATCCGGGACCTTACAGACAGGGCAGAGCCTTCGAACCAGTCGCTGGGACATGATCGCGTTTACAGCCGATGCCACCAGGAACCCGTCTACTCCCATATTTACCATTCTGGTCAGAGTGGAGGGCGCGTCATTGGTATGCAGGGTGGCCAGGACCAGATGACCGGTAAGAGCCGCCTTGACCCCTATTTCGGCTGTTTCCAGGTCCCGGATCTCTCCAACCAGGATTATGTCCGGATCCTGGCGCAGAAAAGAGCGAAGGGCCGCGGCAAAGGTCAGGCCCACCTCTTCCATGACCTGTACCTGGTTCACCCCTTTGAGGCTGAATTCCACCGGGTCCTCGGCAGTGGATATATTTACCCCTTCCTTGTTCAGTTCCATAATGGCCGAGTAAAGAGAAGTTGTTTTTCCAGAACCTGTAGGACCGGTGACCAGAACCATTCCATACGGTTTTTTAATGGCCGCCTCAAAAGCTTTAAAAGACGACTCCTCAAGGCCCAGCTTGACCATGTCCACCTGCAGGGCTGATTTATCCAGGATTCTCATAACCACTTTTTCGCCGAACAAAGTGGGCAGGATGGACACGCGGAACTCAATATCCCTGCCGTCGGGAGTGCGCACCTTTATCCGGCCGTCCTGGGGCAGGCGCTTTTCAGCAATATTAAGGTGAGACATGATTTTGAGCCTGGAAATAATGGAATTCTTCATGGTCTTGGGCGGACGCATGACTTCTTTGAGCATCCCGTCCAGACGCATCCGCACCCTGAAATCCTTTTCATAAGGCTCTATATGGATATCCGATGCCCGCTTGCTGATGGCCTCCATAATGATCAGATTGACCATCTTGACCACCGGGACCTGGGAGGCGGCCTCCAGAGTTGCGGTCTCGTCCCCGGCATCGGAAGATTCAGACACTGACATGTCCTGGGCGGCCATGTCAGCCAGGAGATCATCAAAATTATCTCCGCTTTTATCCTTGAACTTATCAACAGCACGGGAAATGGATGATTTGGCAGCCAGGTGAACCACAGGCTCAAGCCCGGTCATAAAACGGATATCATCCAGGGCGGTTATATTGTCCGGCTCAAAACAGGCCAGAAAAAGCTTGCTGCCCCGGATACAGAAAGGCGCGGCCTGATACTTGTTCCACTTCGCCTTCTCCAGAATATCCATTACCTGTTCGGGTATATTCAGGGCCGCGGGCTCTACCACGGGGAGCCCCAAAGTACAGGCCATGAAATCGCGGTACTGCTGCTCTGTGATTACCCTGGCCGACAAGGCAGCCCGGGCAAAATCAAGTCTTTGTCTGGATTGTTCTTCCTTGACCACCTTGACCTGACTGTCTTCAAGGCCGGCCCATTGAATCAGCTTCCCAGCCGGAGAAAGTTCATCCATAAATACACCTTTGTCTAAATCCTTTTATTCTTTTGCCGCCTCAATCCCTGCTATCTCCTGTTCCAGTATTTCCAGTCTGCGCATGATTGTCTCGTTTTCTTCCACCAGGGCCTGGTACTCGGTATTAAGCTGTCTGAATCTGTCCGGGGACTGATAAGTTTCAGGCAGGGCCATTATGGCCTCCACCTCTTCCTGTCTGAGCAAAGCCTGTTCCAGCCTGGCCTCCTTTTGCTCGTACTCTTTTTTCAAAGGCTTAACCAGCTGGTAAATTTTGGTTCTAAGCTGTGCTTCGCGCCTTTTTTTCTGTTTCAGGGAACATCCGTTTTTCCTGGTCCGACCGGAACCGCTGATTTCATCCTGAGAAGGCTCGTTAATTTTTTTTAAATAATTTTTATAGTACTGGTCAAACTTTAATCCGTGCTGAATAATCTCACAACCTTCCAGGGACCAGACCTCGCCAGTTACCTTGGACAATAAGTAACGGTCATGAGCGATGATAAAAACTGCTCCGGAAAAATCTCTTAGAGCGGCGATAAGGGCTTCTCTGCTTTCCATGTCCAGGTGGTTGGTGGGCTCATCCAGGAGCAGAAGATTGGCCCTGGTCAGAAAAAGCGAGGCCAGAATCAGTCTTGATTTTTCTCCGCCGCTGAGACTCATCACCTTTCTGTCCCAGAAAGTTTCATCCAGCATGAACAGGCCCAGCACAGAGCGTATTTCTTCCTCAGTGGGATTGTCCGCGGACAACCTTCTTATTTCCGTGAGCACTGTATTTTCCAGAACCAGGGTATCGGTCTGATGCTGGGTAAAATAGGCCGGATGAGTGTTCTGGCCCAGTTTGATATATCCTGAATCCGGTGCAAGTTCCTTCATGATCAGCTTGAACAGGGTGGATTTTCCGCAGCCGTTGGGACCCAGCAGGGCAATTTTCTGACCGTCAAAAAGCTGGAAATTAATATCTCTGAACAGATCTTCTCCTCCGGTATGAGCAAAACCAAGATCAGCACAGGTAATGGCAAGACGGCTGGCCTTTCTGGGACTGGGCCAGGAAAAATTAAGTGTCTTGCCTTTCTGATCAGCGCTGTAGTCCTGCATCCTGCCGGCCAGCTTGTTCATGCGGGCCAGTCTGGCCTGGGCCTGGCGTGCTTTGGTGGCTTTATACCTGAAACGATCCACAAAACTTTTCAGATGATTGATCTGGCTGGCAACCTTGTCTCTTTCTTTTTCCTTAAGCAGCTCCCTTTGCTCGTGCCATCTTGTAAAATCCGTGTAATTACCCTGGCGGAAATACGGCTTGTCAAAGCCAAGGTGCAGAATATGCGTGGCTACCCTGTCCAGAAAAAAACGGTCATGAGCAACAAAGATCAGGATCCCGGAAAAACTGAGCAGATAATCCTCCAGCCAGACCACTGCTTCCAGGTCCAGATGGTTGGTGGGTTCATCCAGGACCAGCACATCCGCTCCCTGCAGGAGTACTCTGGAAAGTTTGGCCCGTTCTCTCCATCCTCCGGACAAACGCCTTAAAGGAGCACTCAGGCTGTGTTTTTCAAAGCCCAGCCCCGACAATATCTTTTCCGCCCTGTATTCAGGATTGTAACCATAGCTCTCTTCCATCTCAGCCTGCTGGCGCGAAAGGCTCATTAACCGGTCATTGTCCTGGCTGGCTGCCGCGTCTTTCCAGCCGCGCCAGAATTCCCCCCAGTCCGGCAGCACATCAAGGACATATTCCAGCAGAGGACTGTCCAGCTGTGATTCCAGTAAATCCTGAGCCACATAACCTGTTCTCATTCCCCTGGGCCTGCTGATGACTCCGCTGTCCGGCTCAGTCTGTCCGGCAATTATTTTAAGAAGAGTACTCTTGCCGCATCCATTGGGCCCGGTCACTGCCAGGCGGTTGCCCGCGTTAGCCTCAAAACTCAGGTCCTGGAACAGCTCTTCCGCGCCGTAAATCTTGGAAATATTGTTAACGGTTATTTTCATTTATTATCTGCTTTTATCTTTTAAGTTGAATCCGTGATGTTGGTATTTTCGAACTTATTGCTTACGCAGGTTCCGGAATTTGACAAAAGGGCCGCAAACTGT
>JBKHCI010000108.1:0-5991 GCA_046541915.1 Desulfonatronovibrio sp.
TTAAAACATATCCTCTTCAGTTTCTTCTATTGTTTTCTCAATGCTTTTTCTCAGGGCCTCCGGCAGTCCCATAATATCCACGTTCATAAAGCCGCGGACAATAGTTGATGTGGCCTGGTCTTCATCCATGCCCCTGGCCATGAGGTACTCTATCTCTTCCTGGGCTATCTTTCCCACTGCTGCTTCATGAGAAAGCTCAACTCCGGCCACGGTCCCTTTAAGCTCAGGTATGGCGTGAATAACCCCGTCACTGAGGATCAGGCCTTTGCACTCCAGATGTCCTTTGGCAGGAATTGCGTTGCCTTCAATCAAGCCCGGAGCAATAATGGTTCCTCCGGTGGTGATTGTCCTGGAAATGATCTCTCCCTTTGTTTCAGGTGCGTTGAGGACTATTTTGTTTCCGGAATTTATATACGACCCCCTGGGCGCAACCAGGATGGAGTTGAATCTGGCAACCGCGCCGCGACCGTTAAGATAAACAGCCGGATAAGACTGCACAGAGCGCACTTTCTTAAGCAGGATATAATTGCTGGAAAAAACCCCGCCTTCCTCTACAATGGCCACTGTCCGGGGACGGACCATAACATCTTCACCCCAGTTATGAACCATGGTAAAGGTCAGCTTGCCGCCTTTTTTGATATAAATTTCCGATATCCCCAGATGCATGGCCGAACTTATATCAGCCGCTGTTGTACAGCCGGTGATAATGTGCAGCTCAGAATCCTCTTCAACCACGATTATATTATGCACATTCTGACCAATGTTCTCACCCTTGATAAAAAGGCATGACTGGACAGGATCCGGTATCCTGACACCCTTTTCGGTCCGGATAAAATATCCGCCGTGAATCTTTTCTGCGGCGGCCCTGGTATATTCATCCTTATCCTTGTCCACAGCCTGCCAGTAATACTCAGGCAGTCCGTCATACTTCTCCAGGGCCTCCCTGGTGTCCAGAACTTCCACTCCTTTCTGACACGAACTGCAATGGGCCTTGGAATGATCAATATGCAGATAAGTACCGCTCTTTCTGGCATCATCCGTGTCAATGCCGGCCATGAGCAGCTGATCTTTGTCCTCTTTGCTGAGTTCTCTCAAATCAGCCAGAGCAGGAGTTTCATCCTGTTCAAAATTATATCTGCCAAGATCTATCTTTGGTTCAGTACTCTTGTTTTCTAGTTTAGACATTTGACACACTCCTTGTATCCATACTTACTGATATGATCCAGAATATCCCGGGGTCTTGCTGTGCAGCATAACACCCCGTTGTAAAGAACCTGACCGCGGTCAGCGTTGATATAGTCCAGAATATAGCCTGTATGGGTGATAATCAGGCCTGATGTTCTGTACCGGGACTGCAGCTCCTTAAGAGAGGTGCTGTTGACCGGTTCCTGGGGTCCATCCAGAATAGCCCGCGCGGTTTTACCGATAAGAGCCATATTTTCCAGGTCTACTCCGGATTCCGGTTCATCAAACAACACCAGGCTGGGGTTTTGAGCCATAAGCTGCAGCATTTCCGAACGCTTGATCTCACCGCCGGAAAATCCTGAGTTGATATCCCGGTCCAGAAAACTGGTCAGGTTGACGCTGGCTGCCAGTTTTTCCACATCCACCTCATTGTCCCCGGCGCAAAGTCTGACCATTTCTCTGGTTTTAAGACCATGAATGGTGGGAGGTCTTTGAAAAGACATGCCTATTCCCAGTCTGGCCCGTTCATAGGAAGGCTTGTCCGTAATATCCTTGCCTTTAAATAAAATCTTTCCTGATGTGATCTCATAACCAGAAAAACCCATCAGGGCCATAAGCAGCGAAGTCTTGCCTGATCCGTTGGGACCGAATAAAATAAAGGTCTCACCCTGTTCTATCTCCAGGTTTATGCCCTTTAAGACCTCGCTTCCGCCCACTTTAACGTGCAGGTCCTTTATTTTAAGCATTGTCAACTCCAGTAAGTTAGTTGGTTCCAGGGGATTTTCATTATTTCACCTGGAAGCTGATTATTGACTTGCAAACAACCCTGCCCGTGAGGGATGTTTGCACAATCCGGTTTATTCAAGCAGAAAATCCTTTTTGTTCCGGATTTTCTGATAACAATAATAACATCTTTTCTTACTCCTGAAAAGCCGCAGAATGAGCATCCCAATGATAAATCCCCCTGCGTGGGCCCACCAGGCAACCCCGGATCCGGTTCCGAACATGTTCGTACCCAAAGCTGAAACAATCTGTAAAACAAACCAGACTCCCAGAAAAATCAATGCCGGGATCTCAATTATATAAGGTATGAAAAAGATCGGAATAAAGGTAATCACTCTGGAATGCGGATAGAGCAGAAAATAGGCTCCCATAACTCCGGCAATAGCGCCTGAGGCCCCTATAACCGGGACCTGGGAATCCAGATTCAGAGCGATATGCACAATCAGAGCCCCTGCCCCGCACAAAACATAGAACAGCAGAAACCTGAGCGGCCCCATTACATCCTCAATATTGGCAGCGAATATCCAGAGCATCCAGCAGTTGAGAATAACGTGCAGGTAACCGCCATGAATAAACATATGCGTAATCAGGGTGTAATACCCGCTGTCAGGATATCCGGCCGCTGCAGCCAGTTCAGGCTGGGTCAGCCTGAGTGGAACCACCCCGAAAAGATGAAAAAACCTGGTCAGATTCATGGGGCCAAGGCCCAGGGTATACATGAAAACCAGAGCGTTGAGACCAATAAGCGTCCACACCATATATGGCTTGTAAACCGTGGGAATACTGGCTTTTAAGGGAATCACTTTATACCCTGTCCACGGATGATTTTACAAAGATTGCAGTAATTCCCGGAAAAACCGGAATTTTTCTGTTGCATCTTTAGTTCTTAAGTACGAAAGCACCCTGGTCAAGGCCTGAACTTTAGACCGGAGATTATTCAGGTCTGATGAATTGTCCACCACCAGGTCGCATCTGCGGATCTTATCAGCCTGCTTCATCTGGGAACTGTCCAGCAGGGCTGGTTCTTCAGGCAACATCTTCCCGGTCTTGGACAAACGATGATGTCTTGCCTTATCCGGACAGAACACTCCCGCGACCAGGCCGCAGCCTTGCTCCATGCGGCTTTCAAAAACCAGGGGGATTTCTGCAAAGGCCACCCGTTCACAGGCATGGACATTCCAGAATTCTTCAAGCCGGTGTTTTACCAGGGGATGGATCAGGTGGTTCAATTCAGCCAGGATGGCCGGGTCTTTTTCAATAGCCCGGGCAAGTTTCTGTTTATTTACCGGCTGGTCCTCCCCCTCAATAAACCTGGTTCCAAAGCGGTTTCTGATGATTCTCCATCCGTCATTGCCGGGTCTGTAAAGTTCAGCCACGCATTCATCAGCACTGAATACCGGGTATCCCATTTCCTTAAGCAAAAACAGAACACTGCTTTTTCCCGAACCCATGGCCCCGGTTATGATTACGCGCTGAAGCACGCGCTCCTGACAAAGAAAAGTCCTTAAAAAATCTTTAGGAGGAAGTGATTTGAAGCTCATCTCCTGTCCGGTTGCGGGATGGTTAAACTCAAGGCGCAAGGAATGCAGGAGCTGGCGCCTGACCAGCCTGGTCAGGAACCTGCCCCGGCAATCCATAGACAGATCTGCTCTGCTGCCATAGGTAAAATCACCCAGGACAGGATGCCCTTTTTCAGCCAGGTGCACCCTGATCTGATGAGTCCTGCCGGTCAGAATTTCAACCTTGACCATGGACCATTTTTTATCCTTTCCTGAATAAATCACCTGATACCTGGTAATGGCCTGACGACCGGTTTTCACCACGGCCATTCTGGTTTTGCTGACTGGATCACGGCCCAGAGGCAGGGTTATCTCTCCCTGATTTTTTTCAGGACACCCTTTGATTACAGCCAGATAATTTTTCCCCACTTGCCGGTCATGAAAAGACGCGGCCAGTTTTTTTTCACTTCCGGGATCAAGGGCCACCACCATGAGTCCGCTGGTATCCTTGTCCAGACGATGGACTATGCCCGGTCTGTCTCCGCTGAATGTATCCCGGATCCAGGGATACTTATCCAGCAGATAATTAACCAGGGTAGGCTCGGCCACGGAAGAAGCCGGATGCACGCTGAGGCCGGGCTGTTTGTTCAGTACCAGGATATGCTCATCCCTGTAGACTTCCTCCACCTTTCCTTTTACCGCTGCGGGTTCCCGGGCAGCCACAGGGACCTGAACAACTACCTTTTGATCCGCCAGAAAGGTCTGGGAAGGCTTAAAATGCTGAACACCATCCACCCGCACCAGGCCCTGCCTTATCCAGGACTGAACCTGAGACCTGGCCGGCGGTTCATCCGGAAAATATTTAAGTATCAGCTTATCCAGCCGGACTGCGGAATCGGCTGTGTCAACGCTGAATTCAATCTGCTGGTTCAAATAAAACCCCTGAAACCGGACTGTTTAATCGGCGCGTTTTATATTGTCCTGTATCCCCAGGATTAAAATCACCATGCTACAACAGGTTGGAAGCCAGACGAAGAGCTGAATTGCGAAACCTGGCAGACCATGAAAGAGAATCCAGCCTTTCCAGAGTATATTCCTCACATTCCAGCAGATCTTCCTCAAAAACAGCTTCATGCTCTTTGGTCAGGTTTTCATCCAGAAACCAGACCATGAGTTCTTTATGCAGCTCCAGGCTGCGCACATCCAAGTTCATGGTCCCGATGGCCAGAAGGGTGCTGTCTATGGTAATGGTTTTGGCGTGAAAAAAACCTTTGTTATAGAAAAAAATCCTGCCTCCGGCCCGCAGAAAAGGCTTGAAATAGGTCTGGGCGGCATACCAGGCGCTCTTTTTGTCCGGCCACCCGGTCATGATCAGGCGCACATCCACTCCGGCCAGAGCCGCGTTGACTATAACCTCATAGATCTGATCATCCGGCACAAAATACGGAGACTGTATCCACACCCGGTGTCTGGCCCGGCTGATGGCCAGAACATGGGCACGGCGCGCGGTTTCCCATTTATCCTCCACACTGGTTGCCACTACCAGGGCCGGGACACATAACTCCCCTGCGGGATAATTATCCGGGAAAAACCGCTTTGAAAACAGGTTCTCTTTAGTGGCGTCATACCAGCGCAGGGCAAACAGTTTTTGCAGCTCAGCTGCCGCAGGACCCTTGAAACATACATGGGTATCCCGCCAGGCAGGATAGCGCGGCCCTCCGTCAATATATTCCTGGCCCACATTGATGCCCCCGGTATAGGCAAGCACTCCGTCTATAACCACGATCTTGCGATGATTGCGGTAGTTGGCCTTGTTTATCTGCCTGACGTCAAAGTACACCCTGGCTCCTGCCCTGCTCAGGTCCTTTAGTTCGTCCTTGGGATAAAAGAAATTACCTATAAAATCATTTAAAATACGAACCTCCACACCGGCCTCGATACGTTCACGCAGGATAGCAGTCAGTTCGGCAGTAAGGACGTCACGCTCCCAGATAAAATACTGAATATTGATGGTGTGTTCCGCATTTGACAGGTCCTTTTTAAGACGGGCGAATTTCTGAGCCCCGCCGGGCAAAATCCGGACATCTCCGGCAGGCAGTGGAACCACGCCTTCTGCCTGCTCAACAAGGTCCACCAGTCCTTCCCAGCCGCGCTCCTCAGCCCAGGACCTGGCAGCTTTTGAATCTTCAGCATGGCGTTGACGGATCCTGGACATGCAGGGACCAGCCAGCTCGCGCCAGTGATCATGCAAACCTTTTCTCTCGGCAATTTTTTTCCAGTTTCTGCCCAGAAAAAAATACAGGACCAGGCCCAGAAGAGGAACAAAGGCAAGCACCACCAGCCAGGTTAAGGTCTTGGCAGGGTTGCGCTGTTCATTTATCAAAAGAGCCATCACCGTGAGCAGGTAAAGCAGAAATAGAAAACCCAGATATGAAGGCCAGTTTTCAACAAAATGCCATTCCATCAAAACTCCGGTTTGTTGCGATTAAAAGTAACCATTCACCATAGTCACCGGTCAACCCTG
>JBKHCI010000017.1:0-23397 GCA_046541915.1 Desulfonatronovibrio sp.
TGACCAGGACAGGCCGGACCATGAATGAAGACAAGCGCCTCATCCGGGATCTGGGCCTGGAAGTCAGCTAGGGAATCAGCAGCTTGAGAAAGCCGGATTAACTCCAGGATAAAATAAAATATAATGAACAGTTACGAGCAGGTCTCTTACTTTTTCCTGCCCCATAAATACAATACCTGATAACTCACTGGAATACCTTTTTCATTTCCGTAAATATTTTCATACAGACGGCAGAACTTTGCGTATGTTTTTTTGCCAAAGGCGGCTCCAGGTCTGGTGTAAGTTGCTCCAGTTTTTTTGTGATTTTGAAGAAAATCCCGGACTGAAGGAAAATAGATAATGTGTTCTTCTGTTTCTGATTCAAAATCCTGGTGGTCACGCTCCAGGCAGGTAAAGCATGTTCCGGGTTCAGGCAAAGGATAAATTGAACCGAAACCGGTCAAATTATTTATATGAAGCATTTCCGCGAAAGTCCCCCTGATAAATAAAGCCAGGGAGAAAAAGCCGTTTCTCCTGAGCATCCGAAGATTCTGGATAATGGATGCCCCTCCCTGTGAGTACCACTGCATGCAGGAAGAACTGATCAAAAGGTCAAAAGATTTTTCCTTAAACGGGAGTTTTTCTCCGTCCGCCCTGATGAGACAGGCTTGCCTGTCAGAGATCAGCTCAAGCATGGAACCTGAAATGTCCACTGCCGCGTAAAGCTCAGGCAGGACAAGACCACCCAGGGCTGTCTCCGTCAGCAAACCTCCGCCCGCGCCGATTTCAAGTATTCTGGGGAAGGTGTTTCCCTGTATTTTTGAAAAACACCTGGCAGCAATTTCCTGCTGTAAGGTGGCTGTCTCCCGGTAGGAACCGACTGACTGGTCAAAATGTTTCTGGATCAGTTTTTTCATATGCGATTTTGATGATTTCTGTTTCAGGAATAAAATGTCCGTAGGGTAATAAGTGATAACAGGCCTGGGGAAGGCATTTTTTTATCCTTTGGGAGAGCCTGGCGGGAACTATTCTGTCTGTCCGGCCGTGAATCAGGGTTACCGGCATCTCACGATTCAAAGATTCAGGGCTAATCCTTGAATGAATGAGGAATTCAAGTCCCTTCTTGAGATTTTGCACGTCTGTGACTGCCTCCCCGGGCAATTGCCTGACTGAGCATGCTTTCCAGAACCAGCGCACTGTTGTCCGGGGATTTTTATCCAGACCCCGCAGCATGTCTTTAATCCTTTCTCTGGAAGTTCCCTGGCAGAAATCAAGAAAAGGAGCTATGAGCACCAGCCTGTCCGCGCGGATTCTGTTCAGATTTTTCAGGCAGAGATGCGCTCCCAGAGACCAGGCAAAGACTGTTTTCCAGTGACTGCTCAAAACAGGCTCAAGGTTTTCGTCTGAGCAGTCGATAAAAGGAAGAACAAATCTGGCCTGTTTTGAGAAAGCCGGGAATAGTGTCTGGTATCCGGCCCATCCGGAAATAAAAAGAGAACCAGACAGCATCTGTCTGGTTGTTTGGTTCAATGATGTTGGCTTCATTTCCTCAGGGAATCTACATGTACCTTGTCTGTCAAGCAAGATCTTAGGGACGTCATTTTTCGCGCAATGACCATACTTAACAGGTACTCGTGAAAAATATTTTATGATGGACAATAAAGTTGTGCTCATATATGGACTGAAAAAAATAAAAATTTCAGGATATAACCAGGGTTAGCCCTGAAACTTTTGAACAGAGACAGGCAGATCAGTCAGGATTGTGATTGACTGTAAATTTGCCGGTCAATTCTGTGGGATGAAGATCTTTTAACTTACCAGGAGGTGGCATGCGTCTTAAAATCAGGGGTAAAATTTTAATTCCCATGGTTATCGCTCTTGTTGCGCTTGTTGCAGTAGTTTTTGCGGTATTGAATTATCAACTGACCAAGGTGAGCAGGGCGTTTATCCAGGAAATAGGACAAAGCAAAATGGAGGAAATCGAGTCTTCCATGGCTCTTGCATCCCGTGAAGCTGAATCCGTGTCTTCTTTGTTCGTGCGTATGCCTGAGGTAGAGCGGGCCTATAAACTTGCCCTTTCCGGCAATATTGATGACCCGCAATCCCCGCAGTCTCAAGAGGCAAGAGAAGTGCTCCGCCAGGAACTGGACAGTCTTATGAGCAGTTTTGAAAGCGTCCGGGGAGAGCCTTTGATGCTTCATTTTCATTTGCCTAATGGCCGCAGTCTGGCCCGCCTCTGGAGGGAAAAGAATTTTATTAGGAATGATAAATGGGTTGATGAATCAGATGATATTTCCGAGTTCAGACAAACCGTAATGCAGGTCAATCAGAGTGGAAATCCTGCTCAGGGGCTGGAAATAGGCAGGGGAGGATTTACAGTGCGCAGTGTTCTTCCGGTGGTTTCTTCCTCAGGAGAGCATCTAGGGTCGGTGGAGATGCTAATTGAATTCGAGCCTATTGTTGAGGCAGCTGCGGCCGGCGCTGGTCAGGAACTACTACTGTATATGAATCATGAATTTCTGAGCATTGCCCAGAGATTACAGGATGAGTCGCGTCACCCGGTTATAGATGATAAATTTGTAAAAGTTTCCGGAACTGATGATCCGGATATCAATGACCTGATTTCGGCTTCAGTTCTTGAGCAGGGACAAAACAGGCTTACCGTGGAAACAGCAGGAAACTATTCCCTGGCTGTTTTTCCGGTACTTGATTTTACCGGTGATCAGGTGGGGGTGATGGCTTATGTTCTGGATACTTCACATGAGCAGACCTTGATCAGCAGCCTGACCATGACTCTTATGGGCATAATGGCTGTTCTTCTTGTCCTGCTGGTTGTTGTGGGTCAGGCGTCCACTAATATGGTGATTATGCGTCCGCTGAAAAAAATTACCGCATTTGCCGGAAAGGTTTCCGGCGGTGATCTGGACCAGGAGCTGAATATTTCTTCCAGAGATGAGATGAAGGAGCTGGGCAACAGTCTGCAGACAATGGTGGAGAACCTCAAAGATAAAATTAAAGAGGCTGAAGAAAAAACAAACCATGCCAGGGAGGAAACCCAGAAGGCTGAAGAGTTCAGAGTTAAGGCTGAGCAGGCCATGGAAAAAGCAGAGCAGGCCAGAAAAGAGGGCATGAAAAATGCCGCTGCCAGTATTTCCGATATTATTCAAAGTCTTTCATCCGCGTCTGAAGAGCTTTCTTCGCAGGTGGAGCAGGCCAGCCGAGGCTCTGAAGAACAGCAGCAGAGAACGCAGGAAACCGCCACTGCCATGGAGGAAATGAACGCCACTGTCCTGGAGGTAGCCAAGAACGCATCTCAGGCGGCTGAATTTGCTGAAGAGGTACAGAACAAGGCATTAAGAGGGGCAAAAACAGTCCAGGATGCCATCAGTTCAATAGTGCAGGTTAATAATGCCACTGAGGAGCTTAAAACCAAGATTGCCGGGCTTGGCGACCGGGCTGAAGGGATTGGAAAGATAATGACGGTGATAGAAGATATCGCAGACCAGACCAATCTTCTTGCCCTTAACGCGGCCATTGAAGCGGCCAGAGCGGGAGAAGCCGGACGAGGGTTTGCCGTAGTGGCAGACGAGGTGCGAAAACTTGCGGAAAAGACCATGAGCGCCACCAAGGAAGTGGGTGAGTCAATTCAGGCCATCCAGGCAGATGTGAAAAGCAATGCCAAAAGCGTGGACAGCACTGTGGGTTTTGTAAGTACAGCTACTGATCTGTCTAAACGTTCGGGCAAGGAACTTGAGGAAATTGTCGATCTGGCAGAGAAAGCGTCAGACCAGGTAACAGCCATTGCCACGGCTTCGGAAGAGCAGTCTTCAGCCAGTGAGGAAATTAACCGTTCAGTAGATGATATAAACAGGGTGGCTGGTGAAACTTCTTCAGTCATGACCGAATCATCCCGGGCAGTTGCTGACCTGGCCAAGCAGGCGAGCAAACTGCAGTTGATAGTCAAAGAAATGGAAGAACAGACCTGAATTTCACCAAACCAGAAGCTATTTCGGAGCCGGTTTTTTTAGTCTCTGAATATGCTTTGACAGGTTAATTCAAGCAGATTACTGTTCAAGACTTCCTGTGAAAGCGGATTTGTCAGCCTGACTGATAAGGACTTTCTCACGCTGTTATACTCAAAATAAAAAAGCCAGCATTCTGAAACCTTGCGGGCTTTTTTATTTTTGACCGGGAAATATCCTGGATTTTTTTGGGGCGCTATTATAAAAAAACAAGTTATGCCAAATTCCCCTGATTATGATCTAGACAGTTATCATTATGAGCTGGAGCAGGAACTTATTGCCCAGCATCCCAGCCCGGCCAGGACGGATTCCAGGCTTTTGATCCTTGACAGCCGGACAGGTTCCTACAAAATAGATATGTTTCAGCACCTGGATGATTATCTGGATCCCGGCTCTCTGCTGGTGGCCAATAATACCCGGGTTCTGCCCGCAAGGCTGGAAGGACAAAAAGCAACCGGAGGCAGGGTTGAATTTTTACTGCTTACTCCGCTGCCTCTTATTGTTCCTGAAGACGCAGGCCAGGGAAAAAAAGCGGTTGTAGAATGTCTGCTCAAGGCTTCCAGGCGGGTCAGGCCGGGAGAGGAAATATTTTTCCCGGCAGGGGTCGGTTTTCGGGTTCTGGAAAACGCCGACATGGGCAGGACAACAGGCGAACTCATCTGGAAGGGCAACCTGGCTGACTACTTTATAAAATACGGTCATGTGCCGCTGCCTCCATATATCCAGAGAAAGGATGAAGAGGCGGATCTGGACAGATACCAGACAGTTTATTCCTCAGAGAATAAACTTGGTTCTGTGGCAGCGCCTACAGCCGGACTTCATTTCAGCCCGCAACTCAGGGAAAGACTGGCAGGCGCGGGATTCGGATGGACAGAAGTTACTCTGTATGTAGGTTACGGCACGTTCAGCCCTGTGCGAAGCAGGGATATAAGAACGCATAAAATGCATCCAGAGTATATTGAAGTCAGCTCGGAAGCGGCTGCCAATATCAATGAAGCCAGAGCAAGAGGCGATAAAATTGTTGCCGTGGGGACCACCACAGTCAGGACCCTGGAAAGTGTCTGCGTTTCCCGGAAAAAAATGACCGCTTACCGGGGATGGACAGATCTTTTTATTTATCCGGGATACAGATTCAAGGCGGTTGATCAGTTGATCACAAATTTTCATCTGCCCGGGTCCTCTCTTATAATGATGGTTTCAGCCCTGGCTGGAAGAGAAAATATCCTCAGGGCATATCAGAAGGCCAGAAAGGAAAAATTTCGGTTTTTTTCTTATGGTGACGCAATGGTTATTGTTTAGTGTTCACCATTTTTTACCAAGAGAATTTTTATTTTCGGATGATCAATTTTATTTGATGGGTTCACTGGTTATTAACAGACAACAAATAGAGGTGTTTCTAATGTCAAGAATAGTGCTCCGGGAGGAGAGATGCAAGGGATGTCTTCTCTGCACGCTGGTCTGTCCGACTGAAATCCTTGTTCAGTCGGACAGATTCAACAAGCAGGGATACAAGATCGTTTGCGTCAAGGATGGAGACATGGAAGGATGCAAAGGATGCGCGTTTTGCGCCGAGATCTGTCCGGATGAGGCTATAATTGTATACCGGACTAAAAAAAGTTCAGAAGATAATGAAATGCTGGAGGAAGCCAATGGCTAGAATATTTATCAAGGGCAATGTAGCCATATCCAGAGGTGCAGTGGATGCTGGATGCAAATGTTATTTCGGCTATCCCATAACCCCTCAGAACGATATACCCGAATTCATGTCCAAAGCCATGCCTGAAGCAGGCGGAGAATTTGTCCAGGCCGAGAGTGAGGTGGCTGCGGCCAATATGCTGCTTGGTGCCGCAGCCTGCGGAATACGGGCCATGACTTCGTCTTCCAGTCCGGGCATGTCCCTTAAGCAGGAGGCTCTGTCCTATATGGCCGGGAGTGAATTGCCCGGAGTCATTGTCAATATGAACCGGGGAGGTCCGGGGCTTGGCGATATCGGCCCTTCACAGGGAGATTATTTTCAGTCGGTCAAGGGTGGAGGACACGGAGACTACCGCTTGCTGGTCCTGGCTCCGGGTACAGTTCAGGAAGCCTATGATCTGACTTTTCTGGCTTTTGAGCTGGCTTTTGCCTATCGCAATCCAGTCATGATTCTGGGTGATGCCATTATAGGCCAGATGCAGGAGCCAATAACACCCAGGAAGCCATTGACTGCTGACGCATTGGAGGGAGCAAGCTGGCGTCTGGAAGGAGCAGGTGAAAGAGAACCAAGGGTGCTGAAGTCCTTGCATCTTACAGACGGAGCCCTTGCCGGACACAATCTTCATCTTCAGAATAAATATGAGCAGGCCCGTAAGGAATGCCGTTTTGAAGAGTTCCTCACTGACGACGCCGAGCTGATTGTGGTGGCTTATGGTTCCATAGGGCGCATAGTCAAATCCACAATCCGCAAGCTCAGAAAAGATGGTCTTAAGGCCGGACTGGTCAGACCCATCACCCTGTATCCGTTTCCGGATGAAATACTTAAAAGTCTGGCAGGCAAAGGCAAAAAATTTCTGACCATTGAGCACAATATGGGGCAGATGGTTGAAGACGTACGCCTTTCCATCCGTGGTCTGGCAGAGAGCGGTTTTTACGGGCAGCTTCCCGGAAACCTGCCCACGCCCAACGACTTTGAACAGCCAATTATCGATGCTTTGAGGAGTTGATTACAATGGAAGAAATGCTAGCTTATCAATCCCCGTCTATTCTGGCTGACAGGCCCAGTCATTATTGTCCGGGCTGTCACCATGGGACGGTTCATAAACTTGTAGCCCAATGCCTGGAAGAACTGGGTCTGGGCCGGGATACTATCTGCGTAGGGTCTATCGGATGTTCTGTTTTTATTTA
This sequence comes from Desulfonatronovibrio sp., assembly GCA_046541915.1. Taxonomy (GTDB): domain Bacteria; phylum Desulfobacterota; class Desulfovibrionia; order Desulfovibrionales; family Desulfonatronovibrionaceae; genus Desulfonatronovibrio. The sequence continues at coordinate 6,885 of JBKHCI010000017.1, forward strand.
TAATTATATCCTGCTGGATACAGTGGAAGCACCTCATGGCAGAGCCCCCGCAGTAGCTACAGGGGTCAAGAGAAGTCGCCCGGATAAGTTTGTTTTCACCTATCAGGGAGACGGAGATCTGGCTTCCATCGGTCTTGCGGAAATAATGCACGCTGCCAACCGGGGTGAAAAAATATCAGTGGTTTTCGTGAACAACACTGTATATGGAATGACCGGTGGACAAATGGCCCCAACCACCATGATCGGTCAGAAGACCACTACCTGTCCTGGAGGAAGGTGCGCTGACCGCGAAGGGCTGCCCATGAAGATGGCTGAGATAATTGCCGGTCTTGGCGGTGTATCCTACTCTGCCAGAGTGGCAGTGAATAATATCAAGAACCTAAAAAAAGCCAGAAAAGCCCTGAAAACCGCCTTTGAGATCCAGGCGTCCGGCAAGGGATTCGGTTTTGTAGAAGTTCTGGCGTCATGCCCTACAAACTGGAAAATGACGTCCACGGCAGCCAATGAAAGGCTGGAAAAGGAAATGATCCCTTATTTTCCTCTGGGAGTATTTAAAGATATACAAGGAGAGCAATAATGGGCGTATATAATGACGCGATAATTGCCGGTTTTGGCGGTCAGGGGGTCATGCTCATTGGAAATCTCCTGGCTTATGCAGCTATGGAAAGCGGGCTTAATGTTACATATATACCGGTTTACGGTCCTGAAATGCGCGGAGGGACCGCCAATTGCACCGTGGTTATCTCTGATGAAGACATAGGATCTCCTATTATCAAGAATCCTTTAAGCCTTATAGCCATGAACCGGCCTTCTCTGGATAAGTTTCAGCCTACTGTTCAGGACCAGGGAGTGGTGATTATAAATTCTTCTCTGGTGGACATGGAACTTGCTGATAAGGACCGCCTGAAAACATTTGCTGTGCCTGCCAATGAAATAGCTGATAAAATAGGCAACACCCGCATGGCTAACATGGTGGCTCTGGGGGCTTATACGCAGGCCACCGGGGTGATTGATCTGACAACAGTCCAGAAGAGCCTGGATAAAGTTATTTCAGCTCATTACAGTCACCTGATCCCTAAAAACGCTCAGGCCCTGGCCGCGGGAGCAGAAGCGGTAAAATAATAAACAAGTGAGTTCTTAAGGACGCAAAGCAGCATGAGTATTATCAATGAATACAGATGTTTTAGCGTCCTTAATGCTCTTATAATTAGATAGATGCATCAAGCTTACGGCGTACTGGGCTATCCCCTGGGCCATTCATTAAGCCCTTATCTGCATAATCAGGCATTTAAGAAGTCTGGTATGGACCGCTGCTATTTCAAGTGGGAAATAAAGCCGGATCAATTATCTGATTTTATGAGGGCTGTCCGGATTCTGCCTCTGTCAGGAGTGAGCGTCACCATACCTTACAAAGAAGAGGTGATTCCATTTCTGGATGAAATCAGCCCGGAAGCCAGGGCCATGGGCGCGGTCAATACAGTGTATCTGCTTAACCGCGGACTTGGCGGAACCAATACTGATTATCTGGGTTTCATGGCTCCGCTCAAGGGACTGGGCTTTAAGAGCGCTCTTGTTCTGGGCGCGGGCGGCGCAGCGCGTTCAGTATTGTTCGGCCTGAAAAAACTGGGGTATAACCAGGTGTATCTGTGCAACAGGAATCAGGACAAGGCTCAGATACTGGCTGAAGAGTTTGGGATTAAGGGTGTTGCCTGGTCAGAACGGAAAAATTTTTCCTCGGATATTCTGGTCAATGCCACACCCCTGGGTACAAGCGGTGATAATGAAGATAAGACTCCATGGGATTTTTCGGAGTTACCTTTTGAGCTGGTCTATGATCTTGTCTACAATCCGTTGAAAACCAGACTGCTGAGACAGGCTGAAGACAAAGGGATTGCAACTGTTTCCGGGCTGTCCATGTTTGTTCATCAGGCCAGGGAGCAGTTCCGGATATGGACGGGTGAAACATTTGATCCGCAGTGGGCGGAGAATATTCTGCAGGAAAAATTGACTGCTCAATCCTGAATTCAGCCGGTTGAACGCAGCATCTGTCCCAGAATAACAGCCCCGGACTGGGCCACGTTCAGTGAATCAAAGCCTCCGGGCATGGGAATATGGATTTTTTCATGGCAGCGTTTGAGGACGTTGGGCCTTATGCCCTTTTCTTCTCCCCCCAGGACTAACACGGCCGGATAATTAAATCTTGCTTCAAACAGGTTTTTCCCTTCCCTCATAACAGCCCCGTAAATCCAAAATCCATGATCTCTGGCCATGTCCAGGCTCCTGGCCAGGTTGGTTACCTGGGCCATGTTTATTCTGGTGATGGCTCCGGCAGAAGATTTCATGGCACCTGGACCCTGGTGAGCGCTTCTGTCTTTTGGGGTAATCAGGCCTGCTCCGCCAAAGGCAGCCATGGTCCTTGCCAGAGAGCCCAAATTTCCCGGGTCCTGGACCTGGTCCAGGACCAGGATTACCGGAAGGGGGTTGTTTGCGGCGCCGTTATAAATATCCTCAGGCTGAACATTTCTGGTGGATCTGATTCTGGCTATTACCCCCTGGTGTCCACTGCTCAGCCTGTCCAGTTCTTGTCCAGGGGTAAGCCTGAATCTGACTTTGGACTGTCTGCATTTTTCAATAATCTGACGAAGATCACCTGGAACGGGTTTTTTTATTAAAACCAGGTCGATGCGCTCGGCAGCAGCAGAGATCAGTTCAAGGACCGGTTTTCGGCCGGGTATGTAATTTGATTCCAAAATTTTTCCTTTCATATAAAGTTGAGGAGTTGTATTTTTCAAAGCCTGGGAGCAGGCTTTTCACCTGAATATACGGAAAAAATCAGTTGCTAATCGTTTAAGATTCTTATACCCATTGCGTAATAGTTGCGCCGGGCTAATATTAATATTGGTTTACATGGCTTTCCTTCCAGATGAGAACTATATAAAGTCCGGGCTAAAATCCAGTACAGTTTTTCTGAATAATCAACTGCCAGCAAGGAGTTTCCATTATGGCTTTTCGCTTGATCATGTCGGTTGTGAGTATGTTTTTGCTGATGGCTTGCGCCACAACTCAACCTGACAAAGCTGCCACTATAGAACCGCCAACAGAGCCTTCCACTATAGATGCGCCCAAAGAGACGGAAGACAGCATATCACACAGAGATGAATTTTCTTTTGAAGCTGACCTGGCCCAGAAGATGCTTGATTCAGAAAGCCTTGAACTTTCTGACCAGGAATTAAAAAAGCTGGAAAAAGAGACCCTTACCAGTGCCGAAGAAAAGGTTCTGGAAAAAGAAGTCGGGTTTGATTTTTTTCTGGACGCCCAGGAAACTCAGGCCATGGAAAATTATTTCAAGATGTTTACTCATACCCACAGAGAGACTTTTGAAAAATGGCTGAAGAGAGCAGAAATATTTTTGCCGTTTATTCAGAGTGTTTTTAAGGAAAGAGGGATCCCGGCAGATCTCAGCTATCTGCCTTTTGCTGAGAGCGGATTCAATGCCTGGGCTTATTCCAGAGCAGGGGCAGCCGGTCTCTGGCAGTTTATGCCTGCAACAGGCCGTCACTATGGTTTAAAAGTGGACTGGTGGATGGATGAGAGAAGAGATCCCTACCTGTCCACGTATTCAGCTGCGGATTATCTTGAAAAACTTTACGGCGATTTTGACGACTGGTACCTGGCGCTGGCCGCGTATAACGCCGGCGAGGGAAGGGTTGCCAGGGCGTTGAAGCGAAGCGGGCACGACAATTATTTTGATCTCATCAAAGGCCCATATCTTGCCAGGGAAACCAGGAATTACGTGCCCAAGTTTCTGGCCATCCTGAAGATAGTTCATAATCTTGAAGAGCTGGGTTTCGAACCTATAGACCTTGCCGCCGCCCCCAGCTTGAAAGATATTACACTGAAGCCGGGCACGGATTTATTAGCACTTTCCAAAGCCTGCAACATAAGCTGGGAGGAATTCAAAGAGATTAATCCTGCCTTTAGGAGGCAGGTTTCACCCGCAGATGCGGATGTTACGATCAGGATTCCCACGGAAAGTCATGAAATGGCTGTAACTTTTCTGGAGAGCCCAGATTCAAGGCCTTATGCGGGCTACCAGAGATACAGAGTCAGCCGGGGCGACTCCTGGTGGAGGATTGCCAGCAGGTTCGGGGTGCCGGTGAGCGTACTCAAAACGGTTAATAATACCAGTACAAATCTACTTAGGCCTGGTCAGCATGTAATTGTTCCTGCCAGTGGATCTTCCGGCCATGCCGTAGCCTCTGCGACCACCAGAGACTACGCCCAGAAAAGGGCTACTTATATTGTTCAAAGAGGGGACACTCTTTCGCAGATATCCAGAGAATTCAGGGTTAACATGAATACTTTAATGACTTCCAACGGCATCAGCAATCCCAGGTCGCTCAAGGCCGGGCAGAAGCTGTATATTCCCGGACCGACACAGGCATCTCAAGGCGAAGGCGGCAGCCAGGTGACTTACCAGGTTAGAAAAGGTGATACATTATGGGATATTGCCAGGCGTTTTGGAGTCCGTGCGACTGATCTGCAAAGATGGAATGGTATTTCCGGCAATCAGTTAATCAGGCCTGGGGATAACCTGAAAGTCCTGGTCAGGTAAGTTTTATGGGTTTGTTTTCACCTGACCAGATACATGCGGCTGTGCGGTTGTGCGGTTGGGCTTCGGGTTAACTATTGGGTGCCCCAAATCTCCCAATGGCTGCATACCTGCAAAAAGTTCAAAATCTTACCTATCCTGAATAAGCCAAGCGAAACGAAAGAAGGTTTAAGAGGTAACCTGAATCCGTGAAAGCAGGTCCCGAAATTTGACAATACAGCCGCAAAAACTCACTTCAAGGCGGTCTAAATCAAAATCCAGGCCTTGCCCGTGATGAGGTTTTGCTGGAGAAACTTATTTATTTTCTAAATCAACTCAGCTGGTTAAAGGATTTTGATTAAGTCCGCCTAAGTCGCTCAGACAGTTTGCGGCCCTTTTGTCAAACCCCGAAACCTGCATAAGCATAAGTTCGAAAATACCAACTTTACGGATTCAGGAGGTAAACTTTGACCTTGGCCTTTTTTGCTCTTTTATCGGGTACTCACTTGAGTTGGCAGTAACTGACGCTTGTAATTATTTAGTTTCCATCCTGAAAGTCTTTCTTTCCGGATAAAAACTATTTAACGGCTGGATGTTAAAGCCAGTCGAAAAAGTCTTTCCAGGAACCCTGGTCTTGGTCTTTTTTCTGCCTGGATTGTTCTTCCTGAAATTTATAATAACTTACCTTTGATCTTTCTTCGGCATACTCAACGATTTCTGGAATATCCTGGAAATTCTCCACCACATCACTGTATCTTTGCCATGCTGAACCATATCTTTGGGTTCTCCAGTAAAAATCAGCAATGAACAATTCGTGCTCGGCCATCTTTAATCTGGACTGGTCAATATAGTAACGGGCATGCCCGGCATATTCTGAATCAGGATAAGAATCTATAACTCTTTGAAAATATTCCTGAGCCTCAATCATGTGCGTCTGAGGTCTGTCCACGGTGCTGAACATATTGTAGTTGGCCAGACCTGTCCGGAAAAGAACATACGGCACCATCTCATGCCGGGGATTCATTTCCAGGAATTCCAGATATACGTTTACGGCGGCTGTATAGTTTCCTGACTTAAAATATGCGTCTCCCAGGGCTATCTCAGCTGTGGGAGTATGCGGGCTGAAAGGATACTTATCTTTCAGGTCGGAAAAATATTTAATAGCCAGACGGTATTTTCCTTCATCCATGGCTGAAGTCCCGGCCTGGGCCAGTTCCCAGGATGTATCCTCCAGAGGACGCGGTCCTCTGTCAAAAAAGGCACAGCCGGATATGCATAATGCAGCCACAATAATAATTGTATTTAGTAGGTATTTCTTCAGCAAGGAGCGTGTCTCCAAAGATTTTGTCGGTATTGTTTTATAGGGTATGAAAGGGGCTCATAACTTCATGTGATTTTTTCAAGGTAGGCCTGGGCATTATATGCTGCAGCAGCACCATCGCCAACCGCGGTGGTCACCTGACGGCAGTTTTTAGACCTGATATCTCCGGCAGCAAAGACTCCGGGCAGATTAGTAGCCATTTCCGAGTCTGTCTTAATAAAACCGTTAGGATCTGTTTCCAGCTCTGCAGGGAAGAAGCCCGCTGCCGGATCAAGGCCTATAAAGATAAAGGCGCCATGAATGTTAAGCAATGATTCAGAGCCGGTCTTAACATTTTTGAGGTTGAGGCCGGTCAGCATGGAATCACCCATAAATTCGGTGACAGTAGTGTCATAGATTATTTCTATTTTGGGATTTTTGCGTACTTTGTCCTGATAGAACTTGGCGCCGCGAAAAGTGCTTCTTCGGTGTATGAGGTAGATTTTGTTGACCAGTTTGGACAGGTAAAGGGATTCTTCCAGGGCGGTATCACCGCCTCCTATGCAGGCCACATCCTGACCTTTAAAAAAATTACCGTCACAAACAGCGCAATAGGACACCCCCTTTCCCGAGAACTTGTTTTCGCCGGGGATTCCCATCTTCCGCCATTTGGCTCCGGAGCAGATAATTAAAGTCCTGGCTGCGACTTCACTTTCAGAGAGCTGCACAATATGTTTGTCAGACTGGCTGCTGATTTTTACTGCTTCGTCCCTGATTTTATCGAATTCAAATGCTTCCAGGTGGGTTGTAAACTTGTCAATCAGTTCATAACCTTTGATTCCTCCGGGAAATCCAGGGTAGTTGTCAATGGTTTCAGTCAGCAGAACCTGGCCTCCGGGAGCTAGTTTTTCCACCCATCCCACATCTATCCCGGCCCTCAAAAGATAAAGGGCGGCCGTGATCCCTGCTGGCCCCCCTCCAATTATGAGTGATTCGTATTCTCTCATCTTTTATGAGACCTTGTCAGAGATCATCTGCTTAAGGTTTGCCTTTGAAACCGCGCCTGTTATCTGTTCTGAGACTTCGCCGTCTTTGAACAGAATAAGGGTTGGAATTGCTCTAATGCCGTATTTGCCGGGAGTATTGGGGTTTTCATCAACATTCATTTTCAGGACCTTTACCTGACCGGCATACTCCTGAGCCAGTTCTTCAACCACCGGAGCTATTGCTCTGCATGGTCCGCACCAGGGCGCCCAGAAATCCACCAGTACCGGCAGGTCGCATTTCAGAACCTCAGCTTCAAAAGCATTGTCAGTAACTTGGTTTGCCATTGTTGTCTCCTTTTTATTGTGGAAGTTATAATATCTCAGCGTAAGTTTATGACTATAACTATAAGGTAATCGGAAAAAACATGTCAACCCTGATAAGAAGATCAGTCGGGCTAAAAATGTTTTCAGTAAAAATTGATATTGGACTTTTTCTGTTCACAAAGCAAGGATGATTTTAAGTTGGTTTTCTTACTGCAGAGGTTAACAGCCAGCTATGATCCCATTTTGAAAATTATTTATCTGACTCATCAGCCTTGCCGGGCAAGTTTTTAAAATAGATATCTCTCTGCGGATATGGGATGGTGATGCCGTATTCCTTGAAAAGTTTCCAGATGCCGATATTTATATGCGATCTGACATTTGCAACTCCCTGTTGAGGGTCGGTGATCCATATTCTCAGCTCCAGGTCTATGCCGTTATCTCCAAAAGACATGAGCCGGGCAGCGGGAGCGGGATTACTGAGGACCCTTGGTGTTTTATTTGCCACTGAAAGCATCAGGTCCATGGCCTGTTCAGGATCATCTTCATAGCTTACCTGAACCGGAATTTTCAGCCGGACATTGGGATCTTCATAGCTCCAGTTGATTACCTGGGAGGTGATAAGACTTTCATTGGGGATCAGGGTGTCCACACCTTCTCTGTTTTTCATGACCACGTATCTGGCTCTCATTTCCTGAATCCATCCTATTGTACCGTCAATGCTGATGACGTCTCCAGGTTTGATGGAGCGATCAAAAATCAGAATGAACCCGCTGACAAAATTACTGGCTATTTTCTGGAGACCAAAGCCCAGACCAACTCCCAGGGCTCCGCTGAATACGTGAAGTGCTGTAAGGTTTATGCCTACAATGTTTAAGGTGATTAACCCGGCCGAGATTATCAGGATGAAATGAATGATTTTGGCCAGACCAACCTGCATTCCTGGATCAAAGTGCTGGTTCTTTTTAAGCCTTGTTTCTATGTTTCTGGAAATCCAGAGGGCCACGATCATCAGAACAGCCAGAGAGAAAACAAGCTTGAAGGCGGACCACAGCGAAAACCTGGTTTCACCAAGGGTAAGGGCCAGGCTGTCCATGTGCTGCTGCATGGGTGCCAGCCATCCCAGCAGATGAAGAGCTACTCCAAACCAGATAGTGGTGACAATAATGTTCTCCATGGCCTTTACCCGCGGCCCCGGGCTGAAACCTTTACGCAGCATATATACGATAAGCCGGATAAGGCCCATGGAAAAAAGCAGAGGCACTGCAATATTAAGAAGTGGGGTCGCCAGATCAAAAATAGAATGCATCACAGTTCTGGCCAGGATGACCATAATCATCATGCTCAAGGGAAAGATTATTCTGTTTATGGAATTTAAGGCCAGGTTTTTGCCCTGGATGATTTTTTCGTCATCCGTCATGAACTTTTCTTTCCAGTATCTTTTGATGATCGCGGAAAGAAGAGCAAAGAATATCAGGAGGATCAGCTCAACCCATAAACTGATGGCGTAAAGAGATTCCAGATACTGTTCCAGAGAAGTCCATAAAGTGGTGATATCGTTCATTGCTAAGGAGTCCTGCCCATCTGTCACGGGTTTAAAATCGCAATCTGCCGGAAATAGTAAAAAAGCATGGCAAGTGTTCACCAAGCCATAAGCCAGTCCTGGATAATTCGCCTTGTAAAAAGAAACAGGCGGGAAAGCAAGCTTGACCTTGTTCTGGATAAATCTTATAGATTTTTTTGTGACTATGCCAGAAGGTAATTCTGGTTTGTAATTTTTTAAAGTTCAATGCCGGTTTGCTTTTTTAGTTCCGGCCTTGAGCTTTTTTTAATTGCAAAGCGGGTTTAGGACTGGCGCCTGGAATTTTTGAGCAGCCTGTCTGATAAGGACTTTTTCACGCTGTTATGGGTTTAAAAAAATGGAAGGATGGTAAAATTGTATGAGTAGTATCCCTATTTCTGTTGAGGGTTTCGCGCGGGTCAAACAGGAACTGGCCAAACTGGAAGCTGAACGGCCGGAAGTGATTCAGGCCATCAAGGAAGCCAGGGAAGAGGGCGATCTGAAGGAAAACGCAGGATATGACGCCGCCCGTGAAAGACAAGGTATGCTTGAGGCCAAGATTTCCTATATAAAATCCCGGATACCAGAATTTAATATTATTGATCTCAATACCATGAATGGTGAGAAGGTCTGTTACGGGGCCACAGTCAAGATTGAAAATATTGATACGGAAGAAGTAAAGGAGTACACCCTTTTAGGTCCTGATGAAACTGAATTCGTCAGCGGAAGCATTTCTGTTTTTTCTCCGGTGGCCAAAGCTTTGTTGGGCAAAGAAGTAGGGGACGAGGTAGTGGTCAACGCGCCCAAGGGAAAAATAGAATATGAGATTATCTCTCTGGAATTTAAAGGCACTGCAATAGAAGTTGACGAGTCGTCATAGCAGTTTGAATTTTATCCCCTGGCATTCTCAAGAAGTTCAGTTACTTTCAGGGGAGGACATTTCTGATGATCACGCCGGAGTGAAAGACAGTTGTTTGCGCATTTATCAACGCATACTCCGCATCCCAGGCATAAAGTGGTGTTAATCACAGGATGTTCATCATCCATGCTTATGGCCTTAAACTGGCAATGTCCGGCGCATTCACCACATCCAAGACAGTTTTCAGTGTCAACTTCCGCCACGAATCCGGATGAAGCAAGCATGGGGACTCCATTTTTGTGAGCCTGGATAGCGCCGCAGCAGCAAGAACAGCAATTACAGATGGCGTAAAAACGGTCCAGCATGGCATCTTTAAAAAAGGCGTGCTGAACATGACCTCGTTTATGTTCCTGGTCCAGGATGGAGATCGCTTCGTTTCTGGATATTTTTCTGGATTTTTTGGGATGATGCTCCAGGATAAAACTTGCAAACGGTTCGCCGATTATCAGGCAGACATCCAAAGGAAGGCATGGGTTTTCTTTGGTAGATCTGCAGGGGCAGTCAAGGACCGCAATGCTGTCCGGGTTTTTCAGAATGATTTCTCTGGCCCTGTCATAAGGAACAACCTGTTCAAGGTCGCCGATATTAATGCTCCTGCCGATCTGGACCAGTTTTCTGCTTTCTTTCAGGGGAAGGGCTTTGCCGTGATAGCCATTGGCGAATTTAATTTTCCCTGAAGAAGTTTTGTCTGTGTTTTGCTCCCTGGTTCTGGTGAAAATCCGCCATAATGGTTTTATGACTCTGGCCATGGGATGCCTTCCGGTTCCCACTCCAATATAGAAATATGGCCAGCGGGCATAAATATAGCCATGTATTCTGGTCAGGACAGAGTAGTCTGGATTTGTAACCTTTTCGGTAAAAAAGGATCTGGTGGAAGGCTTGATTATTTTGTTGAGCAGTTTATTCATGTTCTTTATGATAGCTTATAATTCTGTTATGCTCAAGAAAAGTATAGGGCGAAAATTTTTTGCGTGCTTGTAAAGTCTGGATGTTAATGGTAATTTTTGAATTTTAATGTACGGGATGATGTTTGCTGGAATATGTGTAATTTTGCCCGTAAACAGGTTCCCCCGGGGGAATTGCCCGCATCCCGGCGGATATGGCAAATAGAACACAAGGTGCAAGGCTATGAGTAAAATAGACTATCTGTCAGAAGATCTGGTCGACGAAACCCTGAGAGAGGCAGCTGATACTTTTTTCGGGAAGAGGAAAAAAGTCGATGAAGATCTGGAGCTGTTTTATGGCCAGGTGCAAGAACTTCAAAATCAATCAGATACTATAAGAAAAAAAACAGCTTGTCTTAATTACCTGCTCCTGGATGATCCGTCTGGTACGTTCTGGAAAAAACTTGATCTTGGAGACAGTGTCTATGCTTTCATTAAAGGAAAATGTGAAGGAAAAACTGAACTTCCCTGGGCCCTGTCTTTCAAGGGAGTATACCGGAAAGCAGTTTTGTCCATGTATGATGATCTCAGGTTGCTGGTCCATGACTATCTTCACGGACGGTATGCTGATCATCCAGAGATAAAAGGTAAAAAGATCGTCACTCCCAATCTGTCAAACCTCAAGGCATGGGCTGAGGATCTCAACAACGAGATAGAACAGATTAATTCCTGCAACAGACCGGATGATGTGCTGGCTTTTGCCAGACGGGTGGATGTCACCGAGAGCTCAAAGCGGGAAAGCGTTGGCTCCGGGCTGGAATATGCTTTTAATCAGGAATTGTGTTTTCAGCCGGTTGATTTCGATTCTCTTGAACTGGAAAATTATCCAGAACTGCCTGCTGAAAAAAAAGATTATAAGACAATAACCCGGGCTGCTGAGTCAATATTCCGGGAAAATAAAGAGCAGGCCAGGCAGGTTCTGGATAAAATAAAAAAATAAGGTGACTGTTCACCTCCTATTATGATCAGTCAATAAATTTCAGGACTGCCCCTGGTTTACGTTTCGCCATTGATGCGATGTTTGACCGTCGCTGGTTTTGTTGGTCAAACCATGGGATAAAGAAATGTCGATTGTTTGCAAAAATTTTTAGACTATCCAAATTCAAAATAAAAAGCCGGCTGATGGTTTGATTTACTTAAGCCGCGACAGGGGATTCGCATCAACAGAAGCACAAGCCCGGGGCAGGCCGTCAACTATGCTGAATAGTTGCAAAAATGACAGAATATTCCCATAAAAGTCGCCTGGAACATTTAACCAAGAGCTGGCTGCAATAAAGGACAGATTATGCGCGATGATACATCTTCACTAACCCTTCTGGGCAAGACCAAATCCGATTACCCCACTCGTGTGGATTCGGGTATCCTGGAAACTTTTCCCAACAGATTCCCCCAGCGTGATTACCAGGTGGTTATGCTCACTGACGAGTTTACCTCCCTTTGTCCGGTAACTGGCCAGCCTGATTATGGCACCATCGAGGTCAGGTATGTGCCGGATCAGGAGTGCGTTGAATCCAAATCGCTCAAGTATTATCTTTTCAGCTACCGTCAGGAGCCCACTTTCATGGAAACTGTGGTTAACAGAATCCTTGATGATCTGGTGACCAAATGCGCCCCCAGGCAGATGACAGTGACAGGCAGGTTCAGGGCCAGAGGCGGAATTTCCATTGATGTCTCTGCTCAGTATGTCCGGTAAATAAGGTGCAGCCTATTTTCCCAGGGGCATAAGGTAGAAAGGAGTAACTTCCGCGGGCAGGCTCAGAGCTTTTCGCACTCCAGAGTCGTCAAAGGCCCCAATGGCTACGGTTCCCAGACCCAGGGATGTGGCCTGAAGATATATGTTCTGTCCAGCATGTCCTGCTTCCATATAAACGTATCTTTCTCCCCTGGCACCATATTTCCCGGTAGTCCTTTCAAAAATTCCTCCAATGATTATTACAGCCGGAGCGTCTTTTACCGCGGACTGCTGCAGGGCCTGGGCGTAGAGAGCATCTCTCTGGTCGCTGTCCATAATTCTGTCCAGAGAGTGGCTTTGAGGCTTGTACCTGAATACTCCGGACTCCAGTCCATTGACCCGCCCAGATGCCAGAAATATTTCCAGAGGATAGGTTGCTCCTGCAGAAGGAGCGGTTCTAAATCTTCCGCGCGTATCCGAGATACCCTGGGCCGCCCATAAAATCTGGGATACCTGGTTCAGAGCAAGTGCTTCACCACTGTAACCGCGAACTGATCTTCTCTGGGCAATGGCCTTTTCAACGCTTTTTTCTCCGTCTGTAACCGGTTCTGGAAGACTGATTTCCTGACCGGCCCGGGCTGTTCCATGATTCATGATTCCCCCCTGATAAAATGTCAAAAATATAAATCCACCAATAATTATCATGATACTTCTGGTGAACATTTTTTTCTCCTGTAAAGACTTGCCCTTATAAGCTGTCAAAAATAAGAATTTTCAAATTTCTGTCTTAAACTCTCCTGGCCTCTCGCCAAAACATAAATCCAATCAGTATCGCGTCAAGGACAAGCTTCTTAATGAAGTCGCGATTTATCTCCTGCCGGATCAATCTTGTTGGCCTGTAATTTGCTTGCCGGGAAGCAGGAGGAAAAAATATGCAGGACAGTATGTACAGTGCTTTTTTTGGCGCCATGAGTCAGGAAGCAAGAATGAATATAATTTCCAATAATCTGGCCAATGCCAATACCACTGGATATAAGCGAGGCGAAGTGGCTTTTGAGGATGTCTTTGTCAGGTATGTGTCTGACTATGCTGATCCCAACACTACTTTGGAAGATCGCATCCTGTGGCCGGAAGCAAAGCTCAGAAGTCAGACCAGGGTAAGCCCTGCTCACCTGAATTTTGAGCAGGGGGGCTTGAAAAATACAGGCAACCAGCTGGACATGGCCCTGACTGGTGAGGGTTTTTTTGAGGTTGAGACGCCTGAAGGAGAAGTGGCTTATACCAGGAATGGATCTTTTTACCGGGACCCTGAAACCGGAACTTTGATAACCGGACAAAGATTCCAGCTCCTGGGCGAGGCCGGTCCTATTGTTATTCCCGAAGACGCGGTGGATATCGTTGTCAGCGAAGACGGACAGGTTTCAGCCGACGGTGAAATCCTGGATGCCATAAATATGGTCAGTTTTGACGATTTGAATGTCCTTGAGAAAATGGGACGCCAGCTGCTCAGAGTCAAAGAAGGCGTGGATGCCCAGCCCGTGCCTGCTGAAAATACTCTTGTTAAGCAGGGATTTCTTGAAGATTCCAACGTGGAAGTAGTTTATGAAATGGTTAATATGATCAGCACAATGCGTAATTTTGAAGCCATGCAGAAAGTAGTCAGTACAACTCAGGAAAAAGATCAGCAGCTCATAAGGGATGTGGGAACAACCAGGTAGAAGATCAAACATTGATCAAGCTGAAATATAATTATTGAAAATTTTATAAAAACAAAAGGTTAAGGAGAAAATATCATGATGCGCTCACTCTGGACCGCGGCATCCGGCATGGCTGCCCAGCAAATGAACATTGATGTTACAGCCAATAATTTGTCTAACGTGAATACAACCGGATTTAAAAAGAGCAGGGCTGAGTTTGAAGACATGGTCTATCAAAATTTGCAGATCGCCGGAACTGAAAACATGACCGGTGACAGAATCCCGACAGGCATTCAGGTGGGCATGGGGGTGAGGCCTCTGGCGGTTCATAAATTTTTTTCCCAGGGTGATTTTCAGCGAACAGACAATCCCCTTGATCTGACCATCGAAGGTGACGGCTTTTTTCAGATCATGGCCAATGATGAAGTTACCTATACCAGAGCCGGGGCTTTCAAGCTTGATCAGGACGGCAGGATTGTAACCGCGAACGGTTACCCTTTGCAGCCTGAATTTAATGTGCCTGATGATACCGTGAATATAGTGGTTACAGAGCAGGGCCGGCTGTCATGTCTGGATAAGGCGGGTGAAGAACTGGCCGGAGTTGATATCCCCACATATAATTTTGTGAATCCGGCCGGGCTTAAAAGTATGGGACGCAATCTTTATGTTGAGACTGAGGCTTCTGGAGCCGCTGTAGAAGGTGTGCCCGGGGAAAACAACTTCGGATCCCTGGCTCAAGGAGTTCTGGAAATGTCCAATGTGGAAATGGTTGAGGAAATGGTCAACATGATAGTTGGACAAAGGGCTTATGAAATTAATTCCAAGGCTATTACCACTTCCGATCAGATGCTTCAGATAGCCAATCAGCTTAAGAGATAAAGGATGGGATTAAGCTTTTGAGTTTAACGCAAAAAGATAAGTTTCCAACGACATTTTTTACAAAGTCAGCCATGGACGGTGATTTGGCCATGAAAAATTATCATACAAAATCAGTTAAAACAGGGATTGCCTGCCTGATACTTTTATGGGTGGTTCTGCTCAGCTTCAATGTTCAGGCCCGGTCTCAGCACTACTGGATAAGTGAGCATATAGCCCTGTCCGATGACGTGGTTACTTTTGGTCATATTGCGGAACCCCGGACAGACAAAGCCAGGGCAAGATGGTCAGAAGTCAGAGAGTTGAAGCTCTGGAGAGCGCCTGAGGCTGGCCAGCGCATAGTTTTGCCCAGGGCTCAGATCAAGGACCGCCTGGCAGCCGTGGATAAAGACATTGCCAGGAACAGTATAATTCCTCAGGAAATAACCTTTCAGCGCGGGGCAAAGGTTTACAGCCATGATGAACTTGCCGCCATGGTCGAAGATTATCTTATGCCCAGAATGAGAGACATGGGCGAAGAAGTTGAATTTCGCGATTTCAGGCTCCCGGCACCGGTGTATCTTGAAAACGCTTATGAACAGATTGAGATTCAGACTTCTACTGATCCGGCTCCGGGAAGAAACACCCTTCGTATAAGTATTATTGACGCCCACGGATCAGTAAGCAAACGGCTTTCAGGAAATGTTTTTGCGGATGTCTGGATGACAGTGGCCTGCGCTGCAAAACCTCTGAACAGAGGGGATGTTGTCGGACCCAAAGACGTGCGTTTTGAGAGAAAAAACCTTGCCTATCTGAGAGATGATGTGTGGGACGGTAAAACCGGACCGTGGCGGGTCAGATCATCCATAGGTCAGGGTCAGCCCATATTGCAAAGAGCCCTTCAGACAGTGCCTGTGGTCAGCAGGGGAGAGCGGGCCAACCTGGTGTATGAGAGCGGCAGCGTGACTTTGTCTGTGCCTGTGGAGGTCCTTGAGGACGGGCAGAAGGGCGACAGCATAATGGTCAGGAATATGCAGAGCAGAAAGGAAATTGCTGGCATAGTTCAGGACGGCGGGACTATAATTGTACGCTGATGTGGGAAATATAGATAACTTAAACGATTCAGAAATTTATAATCTGCTCCAGTGTGAATAACTTAAAGAAAAGAGGAAACTTATGAAGTCATATATGGTGTATGTTTTATTAATGATCGTTTGCGGAGTGCTCTTTGCCTGCGCCCCGGTTCAGCAGAAACCCACTGCTGCTCCTTCGTATGCTCCTGAACCATATATTGATTCCCATGAAAACGTTCAGATGGATACGCCGTCTCTGTTTGAGCAGAGCAGGTCGGAGTTTTTGTTCAGCGATAACCGGGCCAGACAGGTGGGTGATCTGGTAATGGTTCATATTGTTGAGTCTTCCAGTGCTACCAACGAGGCGACAACCACAACTGAAAAGGATTCTAACCTCAATCTGGGAGTCAACAGCTTTTTTGGACAAAGCAGTATAAACGCCCTGCCTCTTGACGCGGCTACGGGAGGTCTGCTCCCCGGGCTGGGTCCGGAGGGAGCGGTTGGAAGCACTCCGCTGGTTGAGGCCGGCTCGGTAAGTGATTTTGAAGGTTCCGGAACTACTACCAGGAACACCAATGTCACCGCCAGCATTTC
>JBKHCI010000109.1:0-5915 GCA_046541915.1 Desulfonatronovibrio sp.
CTTGCACTTGAAATTTTTGAACATCCTGCCTGGTAAGGACTTTTTCAACAAGCTGCTAAGGTGATAAGTTTAAGCCCTTTTTCAGGGGGCTTTACAGGCAGGTGAACCGGGCATATTTTTTGTGTTATTTACCAGTCAGGAGAATTGTCACGCTTATGGATTTTTCAAAACTAGTCGCATCCAGAAGAGATTTTTTAGGATATGTATCTGTGTCAGCTGCCGGTCTTATGCTGGCACCGCTCAACACTTCAGCCAGGTCTGATGAATCATCTTCATCAGACAGGCCGAGCATAGGGCTGGCTCTTGGCTCAGGCGGAGCAAGCGGCCTGGCCCACATTGTCATGCTGGAAGTCTTTGATGAACTGGACATAAAGCCCTCCATTATCGCCGGGAGCAGCATCGGCTCCATAATCGGTGCTTTATATGCTTCGGGCCTGTCCGGGAAAGAGATCAGAGACATTGTCCTCCAGTTTTCCGGTTCAGACATGGAGGCTTTCAGAACTCTAATTCAGGGTGATTCAGGGTTGGAGCTGATGGATTTGCTCAAAGTTGACCTGGACGCGGGCGGTCTTCTGGACACACAGGGTTTTTTAAATTTTCTGAAGGAGAAGATCCGGGTAAACACCTTTGAGGAGCTGCCCATTCCTCTGGTAGTTGCGGCGGCTGATTACTGGAAACAAAAGCAGGTGGTCATTGATTCCGGCGATATTGTACAGGCTGTAAAGGCCAGCATGGCAGTGCCCGGTCTGTTTGCCCCGGTTGCCTGGCAGGACAGGCTGCTGGTCGATGGAGGCACGGTCAATCCTCTGCCTTATGACCTGGTGGCGGATAAGTGTGATGTTGTGGTGGCCATAGATGTGTCCGGAGGAATAACTCCGAAAAAGAGGGATAAGCCAAATTTTTCAGATTCTCTTTTTAACAGCTTTGACATTATGCAGCAGGCTATTATTCACCAGAAACTAAAATATCAGCAGCCTGACATTTATATCAGGCCTGAAATCAAGGACATTCGCATGCTGCATTTTCACCGGTCTCCGGAAATATTTGAGCAGGCCGCGCCTGCAGCCGGGGAACTCAGAAACAAACTTGACAAGCTTCTGGGTTAAAAATTTGAATTTTAATGATCTTCAACCGGTTTCTGCTTTTTCCAGGATCATACGTGATTGCGCAGCTTTAGTTCCATGGGATGGGGATTTAGATAAACCTGCTGGCTCAGGTATGTTTTGCCGTATTTGCGGACATAATGGTTAAGAAGGGTTATGGGTACTATTATGGGTACCAGTGAATCAGCGTAGAGTTTTATTACTTCCAGAAGTTCCTGCTTCTCATCACTGGTCAGGTCCTTTTTGAAATAGCCCATGATATGCTGCAGGACATTAACGTTCTTTTTGATGGTGGAAGAAAGTTTCAGGGCGTTCATGAGTCTGGAAATATATTCTTTTGCCAGGACTTCCGGATCATATTCGCTGGCTTTGGCCACCATCCGGCCAAGTTCGCGGTAGGCGCTTATGTTATGGGCCATTAGCAGCAGCTTGTGCCTGCTGTGAAAATCAACCAGCCTGCCTGCGGTTAAGCCCTTTTTCCGGATCTCCAGCCACCTGTTGAAAACAAATATCCTGGTAATGAAATTCTCCCTCAAGCCCGGATCATTAAGTCTGCCGTCTTCCTCCACAGGCACAAGAGGGAATTTATCCATAAACATGCCGGCAAAGACGCCTCTGCCTCTGGGCACTGGATGGCCTTTGTCATTGTATACCTTGACCCTTTCCATGCCGCTGCTGGGTGATTTTGCCTTAAAAATAAATCCACACAGGTTTTCCTTGTCCAGTTCTTCAAGTTTCTGGCGGCCCCATTCTTCCAGGCGCCCGGTATGGTCCACCCGGCTTTGGATTGTGACCAGTCTTGGATTCTCAGGATCACCCACCAGGCGCATGGCTTCCCTGGGCACAGGCAGTCCTGACTCTGTCTCAGGACATACCGGGATATAGTTTACATATTTGCCCAGTTCATCGCGAAGATAGCGGTTCAGTTTATGACCGCCGTCATATCTGACATTTTCGCCCAGAAGACAGGTGCTTATCCCAATTTTCATAAAATCTCATCCTCGGGTTTCTTTTGTGTTTAAAATAAAGAAGGTAATTCCAGCCAGACAAAACATCAACAAAAAGAATTAACTCTTGAAGCCGCATCAGGGCGGTGATAGTAATTTTTCATGAACAGGAAAACTACTAAAGAGATAAGAATTGGAAATGTGGGGGTTGGCGGAGATAATCCGGTCCGGGTCCAGAGCATGACCAATACAGACACTAGGAATCCGGACAAAACCCTGGAACAGATAAGGGATCTGCGGGCCGCGGGTTGTGAAATTATCAGGGTGGCCGTGCCTGACGCCCGGGCCGCGGAAAGCCTGAAACTGATTGTCGCGGGCTCCCCTTTGCCGGTAATTGCTGACATACATTTTGATTACCGGCTTGCCCTGCGGTCTATTGAGGCCGGTGTTCATGGGCTTCGTCTGAATCCGGGCAACATTGGAGACCAGGCCAGAGTCAACCGTGTGGTTGACGCGGCCAGGTCCTGCGCAGTTCCTATCCGTATCGGGGTGAACAGCGGTTCTGTTGATAAAAAAATATTAAAAAAACACGGGGGGCCAACGCCAGAAGCCATGGTGGAAAGCGCCATGGAACATATCCGGATACTGGAAGACAGAAATTTTGACCTGATTAAGGTTTCGTTAAAGTCTTCGTCAGTGCGTAATTCTGTGTCCGCCTATAAAATGCTGTCTGAAAAATGTTCTTATCCCCTGCATATAGGCATTACCGAAGCCGGCACTCCCACTCGCGGAGCGGTTAAATCCGGGGTAGGCCTGGGCATTCTTCTTTATGAGGGGATAGGCGATACCCTGAGGGTTTCCCTGACCGGCGACCCTGCTGATGAAATGCTGGTGGCCTGGGAAATACTGCGTTCTCTTGGCTTGAGGCAAAGGGGGCCGGAAATAATATCCTGTCCCACCTGCGGCCGTACAGAGATAGATCTGGCCTCCCTGGCCGCCGCAGTGGAAAAAAGGCTTAAGGGGGTTGAAAAAATATTTACAGTGGCTGTTATGGGGTGCGTGGTCAATGGCCCTGGAGAGGCCAAGGAGGCGGATATCGGTCTGGCCGGCGGGCGGGACTGCGGAATAATTTTTAAAAAAGGGCATGTTGTCAAAAAAGTACAGGGAGACAACCTTCTGCCGGAATTTATGCGGGAACTGGAAGCCTTTTTAGGCTTGACATAGAATGGATATCAAAATAATTAGATCCGTTTACCTTGCTCTCACTTTTATTGAGGGCCAAATGACCACAAGGAGGATTTTTAATGAACATGACTTATGAGACTCTTCTTATGCTTAGCCCGGAACTGGGTTCAGAAGGCAGCAAAGAAGTTCTGGACAGCCTGAACGGCATTATCACCCGGGATCAGGGCCAGATTATTAAACAGGATGACTGGGGGATCAAAGAGCTTGCCTATCCTGTGCGCAAACAGAGCAGAGGACACTATGTCCGCCTGGAGTATTCCCTGCCGCCCAGCAAGGTTTCCGAGCTGGAAAGAAACATCAGAAATACAGATGGAATTTATAAATTTCTTACAGTAAAACTTGAGCCTAAAGCCGAGCCAAAAGCCGGGACTGAGGAGGAATAAATGGCATTCAGGAAATTCGCCCCCAGAAAAAAGTTTTGTCGCTTCTGCGCCAATAAAGATATCAACATTGATTACAAAAACGTGGATCTGCTCAGGGATTTTATTACTGACCGGGGTAAGATTATTGCCCGCAGAATAACCGGAACCTGCGCCAAACACCAGCGAAAACTGACCGGCGAGATAAAAAAGTCCAGACAGATGGCTCTTTTATACTACACTGCCACCCACAGTACTCAGGTACACAAAAGGACAATCTAACCAATAGTTGAACAAGTTGTTTCAGGAGCATAGACATGCAGATAATATTAAGAACAGATGTGGATAATCTTGGCCGTCTTGGTGAAGTGGTAAAGGTCAAGCCGGGATATGGACGCAATTACCTTATCCCCCAGGGCATGGCCATGCCGGCGACCAAGGCTAATATGAATATCTTTGAAAGTGAAAAAAGAAAGCTGGAAGCCAAGGTTCAACAGTTGCGCCAGGCCGCTCAGAGTCTTGCCGACAGGCTAAATCAGACCCATGTGGTTATTCCGGTCCGGGTAGGTGAAAACGAAAAACTTTATGGTTCAGTTACCACTACCCATATAGGCGACGCATTAACAGAAATGGGCCTTGATATTGACAGACGCAAGATTGTTCTGGACAATCCTATTCGTTCCCTGGGTGATTATGAAATCGAAGTAAAGGTTCATCCAGACGTGGAATGCAGGATCAAGGTAAGTGTTGTAAAGCATGGAACACAGCAGCAGAAAGAACCGGAAAAGGAATCAGTAACTGAAGATGTCCAGCAAGAGACCGAATAACTATAAAGTGTCTCACGCAAAAAAGGATAAACTTCCTGAAAGTCTGCAAAAGGTTTCCACTGACCTGATCAGAAATATGCCCCCCCAGAACCTCGATGCCGAACAGGCTGTTCTGGGCGGGGTTTTTTTGTCCAATAACGTCCTCCATTCCATTGTAGATATCCTGGTGGAGGAAGATTTTTATTCTCCTGCTCACCAGATAATTTTCAGGACTTTTCTTGATCTTTACCGCAAGAACATTCCTGTTGATCTAGTCACCATCCATGAAGAACTGGAGAAAAACAGTCAGCTGGATTCGGTGGGCGGGCCGGTTTATCTTGCTTCCCTCACCGAGGCTGTGGCTTCTTCTTCCAATGCCCTGTTCTATGCTCAGATAGTCAAGGAAAAAGCTATCCGCAGGCATCTTATCCGTTCGGCTACAGAAATAATTGCCCAGAGTTTTGAGCCTGCTTCGGATGTAAGCGATCTTCTGGACTCTTCCGAGCAGAAGATTTTTGCCATCAGTGAATCCAAGACCAAACAGGTTTTCAGATCCAGCAAGGAGCTGGTGGCAGAGGTGTTTGAGCTTCTGCAGAAAAGAGTGGAAAGAAAGGAACTGGTTACAGGAGTTCCAACCGGATACCATAATCTGGATGAACTTACCGCTGGTTTTCAGCCTACTGATTTAGTCATAATCGCTGCCAGACCCAGCATGGGCAAGACAGCTTTCGCCCTGAACGTGGCCATGCGTGCAGCTGTATCTCACCAGGTCCCCACCGCTATTTTTTCCCTTGAAATGTCCATGGAACAGCTCATGATGCGCATGCTCTGCTCCTTTGGCAAGGTGGATCTCAAGAATCTGAGGACAGGCTACCTGGATGATGAAGACTGGAAACGCCTTTATGATTCCGCGGACGCCCTTTCCAAGGCCCCTATATATATTGATGATACGCCTGCGCTTTCCTCGCTGGAGATGAGAGCCAGATGCAGAAGGCTTAAATCGGAAAAGAATCTGGGAATGGTGGTTGTTGACTATCTTCAGCTTATGCGGGCCGGAAGGCGCATTGACTCCAGAGAACAGGAAATTTCCGAGATTTCCAGATCCCTCAAGGCCCTGGCCAAGGAAATCAAGGTTCCGGTTTTAGCCCTTTCCCAGCTTAACCGAAAGGTTGAGGAAAGAACCAATAAACGTCCGGTATTGTCGGATCTGCGTGAATCCGGAGCCATAGAACAGGATGCTGACCTGATTGTTTTTCTGTATCGTGACGATGCCTATAATAAAAGCAGTGATAATCCCAGAAAGGGTATTGCGGAAATAATCGTGGGCAAGCAGCGCAACGGACCAGTGGGCACGGTAGAACTGGCCTTTATGGAAAGATTTACCGCTTTTGAAAATCTGGCGGATATTCCTCCTCCGTCTGAGGATGCAGATGTAGATTTATTGTGAACCCTGAA
>JBKHCI010000110.1:0-5892 GCA_046541915.1 Desulfonatronovibrio sp.
GGCACCCACTTGAGTGGGTATTATCCCGGCATAAGTCTTTATTGGCAACTAAAGTTGGTGCCGGACTGTCGCTTGGAATTTTTGAAAAGTCTGCTGGATAAGGACTTTTTTAACAGGCTGTTAAGATTGCGAAAATGTCCACATAATGGAGACAATACTAAGCGAATCAACCACGCTCAGGCAGGAATGATATGGAGATAATGGAAAAAGGAAAAATTATGCCTACGCATATTTACAGTGTGGAACCGGACAGGCCTCTTGTGGAGGCTGTGGCGATAATGAAGCGAAATCATGTCTCATGTCTGCCTGTGCTTCAGGGAGCAGCGGCAGTGGGTATCCTCACCGAACGAGATATTACCAGAATTGCCGTTAAAACAGAATACCGGCTTGAAGGTTATCTGGTGCGTGACATAATGAGTTCCAGGGTGATCACTGTATCTGAGGATACTGATCTTTTTTCGGCTTATTCCCTGATGTGCGGAAATCGTATTCGTCATCTGGTAGTAACTGATGAATCCGGCAATGTTGCAGGCGTGAAGACCTTTACCGATCTGATGGCCGGCCTGGGACGGGAATACCTGTCTGAGGTCAAGATGGTGGCGGATGTTATGAGTCGTAATGTGGTGACAATCTCTTCAGATGGCACAGTGCGGGATGCCTTAGGACTTATGGCCGGGCAGGGCGTCAGTTGCGTGCCAGTGGTAGAAAACCAGCGTGCCCTGGGTATTATTACTGAACGTGATCTGGTTGGCAGGCTGTCTGATGAGGGAGCCGCGGTAATGGAGCAGCCTGTAAGCAATGCTATGAGTACTCCGGTATATACTGTTAATCCTGAACTGTATGCCTTTGACGCGGTGTCTTTGATGAATGATCTGGGAGTCAGGCGTCTGGTAGTGGCTGGTCCGGATGGGCTTCTCCAGGGTCTTATCACACAGACAGACATGGTTGCCGCTCTTATTAAACGTCACGCCAACCTCGAATTTTTGGTACGCAAGAGAACCAGGCAACTGACCCGCAAAACCGAAGAACTGGAATTTTCCAATCAGCAGTTACAACGTCTGGACGAGATCAAGTCCGCCTTTCTGAGTTCAGTGTCTCATGAACTTCGTACTCCCCTGACCTCTCTGCTGGGGTTTGCCAAAATTACAGGCAAGACTTTTACCCACAACTTTGCTCCTCTGGCTGGAGATGACCCAAAACTCAATGCCCAGGCTGAGAAGATAGTGGGCAACCTGGATATTCTGGTTCAGGAAGGTGAGCGCATGACCAGGCTGATCAATGACTTCCTTGATCTGACCAAAATCGAGGCCGGTAAGTTTGATTGGAATGATAAACTGGTGCAGGTTGCGGATTTTGTGTTCCACGCGGGACATTCCCTGCAGGCTCAGTTTGAAGCCAGGGAAAATGTGGAATTAAAAATCGCCCTGGAAGAACATCTGCCTTCCGTGTTTGTGGATGTGGACCGGATGCTCCAGGTTATGATCAATCTGCTTTCCAATGCGGCCAAGTTTACAGAAAAGGGATCCGTGACCGTGGAAGCGGTGAACATCGACAATGAATTTGTGGAAATCCGGGTTATTGATACCGGTTCAGGTATTCCTCAGGAAGAAATTGATAAGGTTTTTGATAAATTTCAACAGCTGGAAAAACGTGGACAAAATGAAGAATTAAAAGGCACTGGACTAGGCCTGGCAATATGTAAAGAAATTGTAGAGCATTATAACGGAAGGATATGGGTGGAATCAGAGGTTGGTAAAGGAAGCGCTTTTAAATTCAGGATTCCCGCTGCCGGCCTGGAATCTCAGGAAATCAGCACTACGCAGAAATTTTATAAAATGAGCGGGGATAAAGGCGAAGCCCCAGTTATACTGGCTGTGGATGACAGTCCTGGAATTCTGGAATATCTTGAACAATTATTTGAGGAACATGGCTTTGCGGTTGTTACCGCAAATGACGGATTGAGTGCCTTGCAGATGGCTGAGGAGCATAATCCTCAATGTATTATCATGGATCTCATGATGCCGGGCATTGATGGCGGGGAAACACTGCGAAGACTCAGAAAAAGCGCTTTTGCCGGGGATACGCCGGTAGTTATTCTGTCCGCCTATCCCAGTCGAAAAGTTCAGGGTGGAGATGCTTCCATATCCAAGCCTGTAGATGAAAATATGTTGCTTCAAACAGTCAAAGGGCTTGTTCTTGGAGGCAGGATTAAAGGACGTAAATGTATTCTGGTCCCCAATCTTAAGCCGGAAGGGAACATGCTTATGATCTCAGAAGGCAAGCTGCGTTACGTAAAACCTGAAGAACTCAGCACCGCCTTTGGGAACAAGTTTGCTGGTACGGTATTTTTGCCGGGCAAAAATGTGGATGAGCCGGAAACAGTGGAAAAGATCAGCAGGATTGATGATGTTCTGGTGATGATTCTGCCCGAGGAATCTGAGGGCTAAGATGATATTAAGAGTTGATGGAACAGGAAATTTTTTGTTTTAACATGTTGTTGGTAAATGTTTTATGAGCAAGTCAGCAGGCGTGAAGAAGAATAACAGTTCAGCAGGATCAGGTATTGTAAAATGGTTTGCTGCTTTTTTTCAAAATAACAGGCGAACGGGCAGCCAACAGGATAACCTGGAAAAAAAGTTGGAAGATGCCGTTGATAAAAACAGAGAGCTGCAGAGTGAAGTTGAAAGACTGCGTCAGGACAATCAAAGATTGATGGAAATTGATAAGATGAGGTCCTCATTTCTGTCTTTAGTTTCACATGAATTGCGTACGCCCCTGACCTCTATTCTGGGTTTTGCCTCTCTAGTCAAAAGAGAATTTGATCGTTCGTTTCTGCCCAGGGTTAAAGATGATCAGCAGCTTAAAAAAACAGGGGCAAAAATATCCAGGAATCTTGGTATTATCAAACATGGAGGATGGAGGCTGACTGGTTTTATCGACAATGTTCTTGATCTAAACAGAATTGATTCCGGCCGCATGCAATGGAATGACATGCCGGTTTCGGTACAGGATGTCATCAGTGCGTGTGTTCAGGATATGGACAAAGAACTGGAGAACAAACCTGATGTCAGTCTGCAGGTGGACATTCGAAACCCCTTGCCGGAAATCATAATTGATGAAGCAAAATTGAAGCAGGTTGTCAGTAATTTACTTTCCAATGCCGTCAGGTTCACCCATAAAGGAAAAGTGGAAGTGCGCGTGTTCAGGGAAGGTGAAAATCTCAAAATAACGGTTCGTGATACAGGAGAAGGTATTCCTGAAGAACAATTGGAAAATATTTTTGACAGGCTGCACATTGGAGTCAAGCCTGAAGACTCCAAAAGCGGTCCAGGGCTCGGGCTTGCGTTATGCCGCAAAATTGTAGAACACTACCAGGGTCGGATAAGTGTTGAATCAGTGCCTGGAAAAGGCAGTTCGTTCACTGTTCTTCTTCCTCTTGCCGTTGCAGGCGGAAAAGGAATAAGTAATGATGATGTGCAGAGCAGCAAGGGCAATTCTGCTGTTATGCATTGAAAAGTTGACATTGTTTCTTTCTTTATCCATGCAGTTTTTCAAGGGCTGGAAGCACGCTTTTGGGAAGTTCAAAACGGACGGTTTTTAAAGGGTCCACTATCTGGCAGAAACGCAGGTTGCCGGCCATACTCATGAGCATGGCCGCGTGATTTTCCGGGATATGAGCAAATCTGTTCAAAAAAATAATCATATTATCCACGGCATTTTTTGCGGCTTCATCAGATGTTCTGGCTGAACAGATCGTTGCCACTATGTCTTGTGTTTCTACAAAAGGAGTGGGCAGACCTTTGAGTTCCGGATAAACACACCCTTTGACGCGTACTTCTCCGGGAGTCTCAGCTCCGGAAACCCCGATTTCTCCGTCTCCCTGGGCAGTATGCAGGTCTCCGCAGCCGAAAAGGGCCCCTTCCACCTCCACCTCAAAATAAATCCTGCAACCGGCGGTAATAATCTTGCAGTCCATGTTGCCACCGTGCTTTTCCGGTGTGCCGTTGGGGATTTCCCTGTCACGGGGAGCTACGCCAATGACCCCGATCATTGGATTTACAGGAATTCTAGCCAGATTTTTGAAATTCAGATAATTATCTTCATGTTTTAAAATAGCTGTTTCTGTTTTTGAAATCATTTCTCCGGGAACGCCTTCACCCTTGGCCACTACAACCCTTGAATCAGGTCCGGGCTTGATTTCAAGGATATCAAAGCCGATAATATCTCCCGGCCCGGCTCCTTCAATGTATACCGGCCCTGTGGCCGGGTTTACCTGCTCCCAGTCAAGGCGGTCCAGAATGTCTTGTTCCGACCTGATCTGCCCGGAAAAACAGTCCATGGTTTTAAGGATGAATTCCTGGTGCTGTTTCACGCAAAGCGCTGGTTTAAGTTTTGGGGAGAAGGAGTAAAATACATGGTCTGTATCAAGTTCCGGAAGCATGTGTGATTTCCTTTTCAGATTAGCGCCGGGTCTTTACAAGGCGCTTTCAATTCTTTGCATGGCCTTTTCCACATTTTCATTGGTATTAAAGGCGCTGATGCGGATGTAGCCTGTGCCCCCGAGGCCGAACCCATCTCCCGGAGTGCAGACAATCCCTGCTTTATTCAGCAGGTCATCAAAAAAGCTCCAGGAATCTTTTTTCCCGTTAATCCATATATAAGGGGAATTGGTGCCTCCGGTACAATCAAAGCCCAGCTTGGTCATACGTTCCCTGATGATGGACGCGTTGGTCAGATAGTAATCAATGTTTTCCCGGACCTGCTGTTGTCCTTTTTCACTGTATACAGCCAGGGCGGCTTTCTGCACAGGATAGGACACACCGTTGAACTTGGTGGAGTGTCTTCGGTTCCAGAGCCCGTGAACTGCAACTTTATTGCCTTTACTGTCAAAGGCACGGCATTCTTTAGGGACTACAGTAAACGCGCACCTGGTGCCGGTGAATCCGGCAGTCTTGGAAAAGCTGCGAAATTCTATGGCTACTTCAGTAGCTCCCTGGATTTCGTAAATGGACCTGGGAAGCTCAGGATCACGGATAAAAGCTTCGTACGCCGCGTCAAAAAGGATCAAAGAGTTGTTCTCTCTGGCGTATTCAACCCACTTGGCCAGTTCTCCTCTGGTGATGGTGGCCCCGGTTGGGTTATTGGGATAGCACAGATAGATAAGGTCTACTGGTGAACTGGGAAGGTCGGGAATGAAATTGTTTTCTTTGGTTGCGTCCAGATAAACCAGGCCCTGATATCTTCCATCTGCAAAAGGACCTGTGCGTCCGGCCATTACATTGGTGTCCACATAAACAGGATAAACAGGATCTGGAACCGCTACTGTTACGTTGGTGTCAAATATTTCCTGAATATTTCCTGTATCGCATTTGGCTCCGTCGCTGATAAATATTTCATCAGGATCAATTCTGGCCCCTCTTGCCTGGAAATCTGATTCGGCAATGGCCTCCCGCAGAAAAGCATAGCCCTGTTCCGGGCCGTAGCCTTTAAATGTGCTGGAAATGGCCATTTCGTCAACAGCTTCATGCATTGCTTTGACGCAGGCCAGGGGCAGGGGCAGGGTTACGTCCCCGATTCCCAGCTTGATGATTTCCTTATCCGGATTTTCCTTTTGAAATGTTTCGATCCGTCTGGCAATGTCCGCGAAAAGATATGATGATTTAAGCTTGAGAAAATTTTCATTGATGTTGATCATAAATGTCTCCTGATGGTTATTTAGCCTGATCAATAAAATATGCAGCTTGTGGTGTCAAATTGGCCGGTCCGTACAGTAAGGCTTTGACAAGGCAGGTGTGAAGGCATAATAAGCCCCTTTTCATGCTGAAGCTTATATATTCACCTGAATCCGTGAAGCTGGTATCTTCAAACTTATTGCTTATGCAGGTTTCAGGG
>JBKHCI010000111.1:0-5857 GCA_046541915.1 Desulfonatronovibrio sp.
ACACAGCCAAGAGAAGAATAGCCCTGATCATAAAGAGTGCAGTACGGAAGACCTTGCTGGATAATAAACGACCAGATATCCATTTCAGTCCAGTGTAAAATCGGATTAATCTGAAAATAATCAGGATCAAACTTTTGCTCAATATTATCCCGGCTTCTTCTGGCAGGATGTTCATCATTTCTGATGCCGGTAATCAGGGCCTGCGCTCCAAGGTTTGCCACAGCAGTTTTTAAAGGTGTAATTTTGAGGTCGTTACAGCAGTCAACAGCATTTTCGGCCACGGGATAACCGGAGATATCAATATCCGGTTTGATTACGTGAAGATCAATGCCCCAGGCGCGGGCAAGCCTGTCCCTGAACCTGATTATTTCAGGAAACTTAAGGCCGGTATCCAGGTTGATGGCTCCAGGGTTGCTTTTCCACCCCTTTTGCTCTAAAAAATTTTTCCACAGATACAGAACAACTGTAGAATCTTTTCCCCCGGTCCAGGCAATGTAAATACAACTATTTACTGCAATGCTTTGAATTTCTGCAAAAATTTTTTCTGTCACGCTAATTTTTTCCTGCAAATTCATCTGATTTACGCAACCTCCTTTAAAAATATTTTTAAATGAAAGGAACCTTTGCTTTTATACTCATCCTGTGCCTGACCGCGACTTTTATAGCCTTTAAAAAAGATCCGCAACTGGCTCATGACGGTTTTGTCCAGGGCATGAGAATGCTCTGGAAAATCATGCCCATCCTGATTGTGGCTTTTATTATGGCCGGAATGATGGAAAAAATCATCCCCAGAGAGTTTCTGGCAGAAATTCTTGGGTGGGATTCCGGATTTAAGGGATTGATATTGGGAACAGTGGCCGGAGCCATTATGCCCGGAGGCCCTTTTGTTCTCTTTCCAATGATGGCCGTGCTCATAAACGCCGGCGCGGGCATAGGCCCCCTTGTATCCTTCCTGAGTTCCTGGGCCCTCATCGGTCTTCACAGGGTGGTAATTTATGAAGCGCCTATAATGGGCTGGAAATTTACCCTTTGCAGGCTTGGTGCGAGCCTTATTTTTCCGGTTATCATCGGATACTTTTCCGACTGGATATGGCGGATATATTCAAGGTACTGAGCGTTTTTTTTAAAACGGGCTTCGTCCGGAACCAGATACATACCGCAGAGCCACTAACATAATACGGAGAAAACCATGGCCAGATATAATCTTGATATCTTTGTACCATACATGGGATGCCCATGCGGACCGTCAAACCCGCAACAGGACAAACAGGCTGAAGATTTTCAGAACACTCTTCTGAAACTCAAAGACAGACATAAACACGATATTGTCTATATGGTTTATGCCCTGAACCTGCATCTTCAGCAATTCAGGGAAAGACCGGAACTGGCCAGAATCCTCCAGGAACAAGGCCAGAAAGGACTGCCCGCCATATTTTTAAATGACCAGCTGGTCATGCAGGGTAAATATCCTGACCTGGCTGAATTTGAAAAACTGCTCCAGCCCGCGGACTCCTGATATGGATAAATACGATGTCGCGGTAATCGGTGGAGGTCCTGCGGGCCTGATGGCGGCCGGACAGGCAGGAGCAAGGGGGCTGAAAACAATCCTTCTTGAAAAAATGCACCAGCCGGCCAGGAAACTGGGCATCACCGGCAAAGGACGCTGCAACCTGACCAATTCGGCAGAACACAGGGAATTTCTAAAATCCTTTGGAAGCGGGGCAAAGTTTATGCGTTTTGCCCTGGGCCGGTTTGACAACAAGGATCTTATTGAATTTTTTAACACCCTTGGTGTGGAAACCATAATTGAAAGAGGCGGCAGAGTTTTTCCATCTTCCCAAAAAGCCCAGACCATTGTCCGTTCACTGATCAACTGGACAAAGAAACAGGGAGTAACCATAAGGTGTGGAAGTACTGCTGAAAAAATTCTAACAGAAAACGGACAGGTCTCCGGGATCGTTTTAAAGAATAATAAACAACCCGGCCAAGAAAAGCCCTCTCTTCTGTCAACCAATAATGTCATCATCTCCACTGGCGGATATTCTTATCCATCCACTGGATCCACAGGTGATGGATATCGCCTGGCCCAAAGCCTGGGACATGAAATAACAAGCACCATCCCCGCTCTGGTTCCCCTGGAAACCAAGGAAGATACAGCCCCGAAAATGCAGGGCCTCAGCCTGCGGAATGTTCAGGCTGAAATTTTTGTTCAGGGCAAAAAACAGGCTCAGGGCTTCGGAGAAATGCTTTTTACTCATTTTGGCGTATCCGGCCCTATTATCCTGACCATGAGTAAAACCGCGGTTCAGGCTCTGAATCTGGAACAGAATGTTCTTTTGTCCATTGATCTCAAGCCGGCTGTCAGCCATGCTCAGCTCAAAAACAGGATCGCCAGAGTTATGCACCAGCAAGGGAAAAAGCAGCTTGCCAATATCCTTAAAGAATTCCTTCCCCTGAAAATGATACCTGTGTTCCTGGAAAAAACAGGACTGAATCCTGATAAACAAGGAAACAAAGTAACAGCTGAAGAACAGAAAATACTTCGTTTGTGGTGCAAAGAACTGCAGATTGAAATCAGTGGTTACCGTTCATTTAAAGAAGCTGTTATTACATCCGGCGGGGTAAAACTTTCCCAGGTAAATCCCAGGACAATGGAATCCAGAATAATTAAAGGACTGTATTTTGCCGGCGAAGTACTGGACATTGACGCTGATACCGGGGGCTACAACCTGCAGGCAGCTTTCTCCACCGGCTGGGTTGCAGGCAGGTCCGCTGATATTTGATTCCTGACAGCTTTTTCCCCCCTGCTTTTTTCAGCATTTAATCCGGGGAATATTGGCATGATAGTTGAATCAAAAGCATGATCAAGGACAGTTTTCATGCTTAACAGGTGGATAATCATGCTTAACAAATCAGTTTCAGGCCTTGTTCTATTGCTCGCGCTTGTATCCCTGACAGGATGCAGTCAAATGGAAGCAAGGTTCGAGCAAAGAGTAGAGCCGCATCTAAGTCATATTACTTTTTATCAGCAGCCGGTCCTGGCCAGGTCAGAACAGGAATCTCCTGTTTATCCAGTAAATATGGCCACCAATGATCTCAAAACCCTGTTTTTTCCTTTTTACGTTCATTCAGAGGGCGGCGGGAATTACAACACCGGCAGAAGAATCGGACATATATTCTGGAGAACCTGGCTTGGTCAGGAAGTATTCCCAAGCATGCCCTACGAGGACGCGCAGCAATGGCCTGGAAAAAACAAGGCTGGAGAACTTGCCAGGAGCATGGACGCGGACCTCTACGTTCTGGGCCAGGTCAACCACTATCTGAATGGGGGAACCCAGGGCACCACTTCCATTACTCTGCTGGTAAATATTTATTCCTCCAAAAACGACCAGATCATCTGGTCCATGGAACATTCCGGGCGGATGGAAAACCGGGGAGAAATGGATTTTATTCTATTCAAAAGAAAAAACTGGATGCCCGAGTCTCCGGAATACGTCATTGTCAATAATCTGTCATATGACCTGGCCCAACCAGTCAAGTCATGGTCTCAGGGTTTTGTTTCCAGATAAATACTAAATAGTTTTCAACATCCGGAAAGAAAGACTTTCCGGATGGAAATTAAATAATCGCGTACAGATTATTAATCCTGAATTTGTGAAAGCAGGTTCCGGGGTTTAACAAAACACCCGAAACCTGCATAAGCAACAAGTTCGAAAATACCGACTTCACGGATTCAGGATTAATCTGAAAAACTGCTGTCTCCCTGTAGTTCCATACTCGATGAAATATAAGCCATGATATCTTTAAGAGAAATAACACCTTTAAGCTGACCGTCTTTAACCACCATCATCCGGCTTTGACCGGTCTTATTCATTTTTCCTAATACCTTGATCACATCTTCTTCCGGATCAACCGTATTTTCCAAAGAACACTGTCTGGCAATTTCGCGCACTGTAATATCCGGCCAGTTTTCGCGTTCTATTTCGCCTACCTGCCTGGTTGTCACGCAACCCTTGAGTAAATCACCTTCCATGACCGGAAACATTTTAAAATGATGCCTGTATATGTAATTCTCAACCAGATCCTGCAAACTGATGTCTCCGGGAACATAAACCGGTTCATTCATCAGGCTTTTAACTGTTTCGCCCTGCAGGGCATTTTTGATCACAAGCTGACGGTAGGAATTCTGAGCTACAAACCTGATGAACATCCCAATTAAAAAATACCACAGCCCGCCGGTCAGATGTCCGGCAAAAATATTCAAAAGTCCAAGTCCCATAAGCAGAAAACCAAAAATCGATCCCATATTTGCCGCAGTCTGAGTTGCCCAGCGCAGATCCTTTTTAAAATGCCAGAGAATGGCCCGCAAAACCCTGCCTCCATCCATGGGAAAAGCAGGTATCAGATTAAATATAGCCAGGATCAGATTAATCAGGGCCAGATACATGAATACACTGCTGACCCCTTCAGTCAATTCCATATACATACTGAGATTAAACAGCAGATAAAATACCAGGGCTAAAAATAAACTGGACAAAGGCCCGGCAACAGCTATCCAGAATTCACTTTTTGGGGTTCTGGGATCATCATCCATTTCAGCCACCCCGCCAAAGACGAAAAGGGTTATGCCGCTTATGGAAACACCCAGTTTCCTGGCTACAAAAGAATGCCAGAATTCGTGAAATACAACTGAAAAAAACAGCCCCAAGGCACCAAAAACAGCCAGTATCCAATAATCAATGGGCCTTAAATCTTCAAGATAATGGGGAAAAAATCCCACAGCCAAAGACCAGGTCACGAGCACGGCTATGATTATCCAGCTGATATCCACCTTTACCTGAAATCCAAAAACCTTAACCAGATTTATACTCTTGCCAAACATTTTCCACCTCACTTAAAAATTCTAAAAAATAACTCAGGAACTGCTGACTCCTGCCTGATCAAAAGTTGCCATTTTATTAAAAATATCTGCCGCGCATTTCAAGATAAAATAGGCCATGGCAGCACCGGTTCCCTCGCCCAGACGCATGTCCATATTCAGAACAGGCCTGGCCTCAATAGCCTTTAATACTGATGAATGTCCTTTTTCAGCGGACAGGTGTGAAAAAAAACAATAGTCATGTACATGAGGATTTATTTTCCAGGCGCAGACATAAGCCGCGGTAGAAATAAATCCGTCAACGATAATATTCATCCGGTTTCTAGCTCCGCCAAGGATTATCCCGGTCAGACAGGCAATTTCCAGTCCGCCAAGGGCGGCCGTAATTTTCTGCGGATCCTGGGTGGAAACAGCGCTTTTATTTACTTCAAGAGCCCTGGAAATAAGTTTTGCCTTTCTGGCTATGCCGGGAGGCTCAAGCCCGGTACCAGCCCCGGCCAGATCAATGGGATCAAGGTTTAGAAAAGCGCAAAAAAGCGCGGTGGCGGAAGTAGTATTTCCAATGCCCATTTCACCGGTACACAAGGTTCTAATCCCCCGGGAACAAGCTGTATCTGCCAGGTCCACGCCAAGCTTTACAGCTTCGAGGCAATCATGTTCCTCCATGGCTGGACCAACGGACAAGTCACTGGTGCCGGGCTTTATTTTTCGACTTATGAGCAATTCATGATCGGAAAAATCATCCCCGGCAACCCCGGCATCAACCACCTTAAGCTCCAACCCGGCCTGACTGGCCAGAACATTGATTGCTGCTCCGCCATTTAAAAAATTCATGACCATCTGCCTGGTAACTTCCTGGGGGAACAGGCTGACACCACTTGCGGCAACACCGTGATCCGCCGCGCAGGTATATATCAGTCCCGGCTCAACCACAGGTTTGTTCCCGCCGCTTATGGCGTAAAGCCTGGCAGCTATTTC
>JBKHCI010000018.1:0-22590 GCA_046541915.1 Desulfonatronovibrio sp.
AGTAAGTGCTGGTTTTGCCTAACGGAACCGTCGCCGGTCAAACAATGCAACATAACAGGCTGTTGAAAATCTCCCAATTGCTGCGTCGCTGCAAAAAGTTCAAACTCTTACGTATCATAAATACGCCGCGACCTTGAACTTTTTTTGTTCCTTGCACTTGGAATTTTTGAACAGCCTGTTGGATAAGGACTTTTTCAACACGCTGATAAGAAAACCGGACAGGCTACAGTCTTTCAAGTTTAATCGTAAGTTGTGATGAATAACTACAAAAATGGAGTCAGTAATATGGTTTCAGTAGATGATTACGGTGATTTCGAGACTGCCTGGTGTCCCGGATGCGGCAACCATTCAATTTTAAAGGCAGTAAAGCAGGCTCTGGCTTCAATGAATCTTAAGCCTCATGAATCTGTTTTTGTATCAGGAATAGGCCAGGCAGCAAAGTCGCCTCATTATTTGAAGACAAATGTATTTAACGGACTGCATGGACGGGCCCTGGCAGCGGCCACCGGTATAAGACTTGCCAATCCCCGGGCGAACGTAATTGTCCAGAGCGGGGACGGGTGTAATTACGGGGAAGGGGGAAACCATTTTCTTGCGGCCATTCGCAGAAATATCAATCTCACTCTTCTGGCTCATGACAATCAGATTTACGGCCTGACCAAGGGGCAGGCCAGTCCCACCACCACTCAGGGACACGCGACCAAAGCCCAGCCCGGGGGCAATCCTTCCAGGCCTTTTAATCCGGTAGCTGTTGCCGTATCAATGAAAGCCAATTTTGTGGCCAGGGGTTTTTCCGGGATGACAGATCATCTTTCACAGCTTATTGTCCAGGCTGTCCAGCATCCCGGCTTCAGCCTGGTGGATATTCTTCAGCCGTGTGTGACCTTTAACAGGGTTAATACTTTTGCCTGGTACAAGGAACGCTGCTACGAGCCTGAGGGGCATGATCCCGGAAACTGGGAAAAAGCCATGACTCTGGCAACAGAGTGGGGGGACAGGATACCGGTGGGCATTATTTATCAGGGAGACAGTCCTGTATTTGAGAAGCAGCTTCCCCATCCCACAGGTGATCTCCTGTACCATAATAAAGTGAACCGGGCAGAATTGACCAGGGTTATGGAATCATACGCCTGAGCATGTCCAGATCTGTCCCGGAACAGAGTCAGCAAAAGCCTGTTCCAATGATTTCATGGCGGCATAATGAACAGATCCCCAGTTTTATTACTAACCATTTTTTTGCCCGGTCAGGTTCAGACAGTGGCGGCCCTGAGCCTGGCCCTGTTTTTTAAGTGCAACAAGATAGCAGCTGCCCGGGGAACATGGGTGACCAATCCCTTGTACCCACCTTTTGTTTATCATGATAAAAGAGCTGAAAGGAGGCGCGTGAGGCGCCCTAAAAGAATATGAATTTTGGAGCAAAAAAAAGTTTGGGTCAGAATTTTCTGATTGATGAAAATATCTGCCGCAAGATTGCGGATGCCCTGGAGATTGCTCCTGATGATAATGTCCTTGAAATCGGTCCGGGGCGCGGAGCCCTGACCAGGCCTTTGTCAGATAAGGGAGCTTTGGTCTATGCCCTGGAAAAGGATCCTGATCTATGTTTTTTTCTTAAATCCAGGATGCCGGAACTTAATATTGCCTGCGCTGACGCCCTGGACTATGCTTGGTCCAGGCTTGAGCGTGTGGACCGGCTCAGGATTACCGGAAATCTGCCCTATAATGTAGCATCCAGGCTTCTCTGGGATATGGCCGGTCAGATATCAACATATAAAAAAGCGGTTTTTATGGTCCAAAGAGAAGTGGGCCAGAGGATAGTGGCTCAACCCGGGTCAAAAACTTATGGCGCGCTTTCAGTCTGGATTCAGTCGTTCTGGACCCCGGAAATTCTGTTTGGGGTTTCCCCCCAGGTTTTCAGGCCCAGTCCAAAGGTTGAATCAGTGGTTCTGGGATTTAAAGTTATAAAAAGAGGGGAAAAATTTTTTTCTAACGAAAAACTGGCCAGAACCATCCGGATCATGTTTCAGAAAAGACGCAAACAGATTGGCACAATACTGAAAAGTTACTGGAATTATGAGATAATTCAGTTTATTGAAAGCCAGGGAATAGATCCAAGGTCAAGGCCTGAAGACCTGAGTCCTGCTGATTTTCAGGGCCTTTCCAGGGCTATTTTTTGAAGAATCAGTAAATTTATACTTGACTTGAGCCGGGAAATTTTGTTTGTCCTTTGTATCTTGCTTGCGCAAAGGGGCAAAACCTTGTATCCCTGTTTTAAACCGCTTAACGATTCAAGCCGGGCTCCGGCCATAATCTCTTTGCTGTTTAGAATATATATTATAGAATGAGTGAATGGTTTTTTTAAAGTTAAACTTTTGAAGGAGGAAGCTACTGATGACAAAAGCCGACTTGGTATCTAAAATGGCGGACAAAGCAGGTCTTACCAAGACTGATTCTGAAAAGGCCCTTAACGCTTTCCTGGAATCCGTAGAAGAGACCCTGGTCAGCGAAGGCAAGCTGACCCTGACGGGTTTCGGTACTTTTGCCGTGGAGCAGAGAAAGGCCCGCAACGGACGCAATCCCCGAACTGGCGAAGAGATCAAGATTCCCGCCTGCAAAGTGGTTAAATTCAGGCCAGGAAAAATTCTTAAGGATGCTGTTAAATAATAATAAAGTCTGGAGGTCCTGATGATCGACCTTAAATGGAAAACCATGATGCCCGGCGAAACCATCCAGAGTATGCTCCCCCAGGACATACCATGGTGGATGGCTGACCATTTTGTTTTTTTCAGTGTCCTGTATCTGGTTCTTCTGACCATAGGACTGGGAGTCGGGTTTGTAGTTTTTCAATCAATCAGCGATACCCTTGCTGATAAAAGAAAGCTTTCAGAATGATTTTTTGGAGCTTATTAAGAAAAAAAAGAGGGCCTGGCCCTCTTTTTTTTTGCTTGCAAAGAACCGGTTAGTCGGTTATTTGTATTCTTTGGTCTGCTGTTCAGTGCGAAATCTATTACTGGGCAGGACCGGGAAGGAGCTTGCTTATTCCCGGTTTAAGACCGGAACAGATTGTAAGGAGGTGAGTTTTAGTGCCGGGAGTTACCCTTGGAGAACATGATAATTTTGACTATGCTTTGCGTAAGTTCAAAAAGCAGGTCGAAAAAGCGGGAATACTTTCCGAACTGAAGAAAAGGCAGCATTATGAAAAGCCCAGTATTCAGAAAAAGAAAAAAGAAGCCGCTGCCAGAAAAAGACTAATCAAGAAAATGCGCAAAATGCAGATGATGTAAAAATGCTGTTTACTGAGCGTATTGAAAAAGACTTTATCCTTGCTTACAAGAACAAAGAAACCGAAAAAGTGGCTGTTTTGCGTTTGCTCAAGGCAGCCCTTAAAAACAAGCAGGTTGAACTAAGAAGAGACATTACTGATGCTGAGGCCCTGGATGTGCTTATCAAAGAGATAAAGCAGAGACAGGAATCAATCCATCAGTTTACCCGGGCCGGTCGGGAAGATCTCAGTCTGAAAGAGCAAAAAGAGCTGGAATTTATCAAGCCTTACCTGCCTTCCCCCCTTACTCTGGATGAAATGAAACAGATCGCAGCCGAAATAAAAGATGAGCTTGATATCACTGATATGAAGGGCATGGGCCTGCTTATGAAGACTATTGCCAAGAGATATCCGGGACGCACCGACGGACGCGAGTTAAGCGTGATAGTCCGGCAGCTGCTTTCTTCCTGATTTTATCTGCCCGGAAGATTTTATTTTCCGGTGACAGCCTGTTATGCCCTGTTTTTCTCTGCTATCTGAATATTAACCTTTGAAGCGCAAGCTCGCGCGGCCTTGATCAGGTCCGGTATCAACACTCTGCCATGGAACCAAAGACCATTAATATGCTGGAGTTCCCGAGAGTCCTTCAGTATCTGAGCGAACAAGCTGTTTCCCCTGCCGGCAGACAGGCCTGCCTGGAAGTATCTTTTTTTGAGAATCCCCACGAGCTGGATTTTGAGCTAAGTCTTTTGAGAGAAATTGTTTCCTCACACGAAGAGTACGGTCTGTCTCTCAACTTTTTCCCGGATATAACTGCTTATCTGAACAGTCTCAAGCGTCCTGAAGCGGTTTTTGACACTGAGTGTTTCTGGGATTTTTCCGCTTTCCTGAGAGAAGCAGAAGCGTTTTCCACTTCCATTCAAAAGATTGATCCACAAGGATATCCCTTATTAAAAGCCCTGCAATCCGAACTTGTCTGGCCTGAAAAATTTGCCGGGGCTCTTAAAAGATGTCTGGGACCTACCGGTGAAATCAGGGATGAGAGTTCTCCGGAGTTATGCGCAGTTAGAGAGGAAATACGCTCCATCAGGCAACAATGTTCGAAAAAGGTAAGCGATTCTCTAGCTTCCTCAAACATTTCCCAATATCTTCAGGACGAGTATCTGACCATTTCCTCGGACAGATATGTTCTGGCCCTGAAATCCAACTTCAAAGGCAGGATTCAGGGGATAATTCATGATTATTCCCAGACCGGTGAGACCTGTTATTTTGAGCCCTTCTTTCTGACAGAACTTAATAATAAGCTGCAGAAACTCAAAAAGCAGGAAAGAGAGGAGCTGCGGGCAATACTCAGATATCTTACTGATTTATGCAGACAATGCGCCACTGACATGGCAAGTACAGCCAGCTGGCTGGCAAGAATGGATTTTATCCTGGCCAAGGCCAGGTTTGCGGCCAAACTGGGAGCAGGGCCTCTGAGTATTTCCGATAATGAGGGTTTGAAGCTTAAAAATGTGCGTCACCCCCTGCTTGTGCTGGGGGGATTTTCCGCGGTGCCAATGGATATTGAGCTTCATCCCGGGCAACAGGCCCTGGTTATATCCGGAGGCAATGCCGGAGGTAAAACCGTATGTCTGAAAACTCTGGGCCTGGCCGCTCTTATGGCTCACTGCGCTTTACCTGTGCCTGCGGATGAGGGCAGCGTCATACCCGGCTGGAACAAGATTTTTGTATCCATGGTTTCCCAGCAGAGCGTTGAAGAGAGTCTGAGTACCTTTACAGCCCAGATTGACCATTTCAGCAAGTTCTGGCCCATGATCGATGAAAAATCACTGGTCATCCTGGATGAGTTCGGCGTGGGCACTGATCCCGGCGAAGGCGCGGCACTGGCTCAGGCGGTGGTGGATGAACTTCTGGAAAGAAAAGCCTGGGTGGCTACGGCTACTCATTTTCCGGCATTAAAAGCGTATGCATTGACCAGGGATGATGTCCGGGCTGCTTCCGTGCTTTTTGATGATAAAACCGGAAAACCCCTGTACCGCATCGCTTATGATCAGGTAGGGGCCAGTCTGGCCCTGGGCGTGGCCCGGGAAAAAGGTCTGCCCGG
Organism: Desulfonatronovibrio sp.; assembly: GCA_046541915.1. Classification (GTDB taxonomy): domain Bacteria; phylum Desulfobacterota; class Desulfovibrionia; order Desulfovibrionales; family Desulfonatronovibrionaceae; genus Desulfonatronovibrio. The sequence goes on from JBKHCI010000018.1 coordinate 5,367, forward strand.
AGAGATTATTGCCAGGGCGGAAAAGTATTTGCTGGTGGAAGGACAGGATCAGAGTGAACTTTTTGAAAAGTTGAACAGTCTGTCTATCCAGCGGGAAAAGGAGCTGGACAGGCTGAAAAAGAAAGAGGCTGTTCTGGCGGAAAAGTTTGAGAAAAAGAAAAAGGATCTTATTAAACAGAAGCATGTCCTGATGGATGAAATTAAATCTATCGCCCGGGAAATCTTAAGTCAGTGGCAGACTCAGAAAATCGGACGTAAAAAAGCCTTAAAAGAATTGGCAAGTCTGAGATCCCGGGCCCAAGGGGTGCAGGAATCCGGTTCACCCCAAAAAGATACTTTGGCCTGGGACAAAGTATGGCCAGGAGACAGGTATATTTATAAACCCTGGAACAAGCCAGGGGTTGTTCAGGAAAAAGACGACAAGAAAAGACAGATCAAGATTGACCTGGGAGGAATTTCCCTGTGGGTGGATTTGACCGTGCTGGAAAGTTGCGGCGGGAAATCAGAGGTTCAGCCGGTGCCTGTGTCTTCTTCCGGATCTGCCGGGAATGTTCCCATAAGGATTGATCTAAGGGGTAAATACGTAGAGGAAGCAATGTCTGAGCTGGAACAATATCTGGATAGAGCAATCCTGACCGGCAGAAAGTATCTGGAAGTTATTCATGGCAAGGGCACAGGAGCCTTGAGAACAGCGGTACATGAACATTTAAAAAACCATTTGCATGTGGCTGGTTTCAACTGCCCTTCTCAGGTATCCGGGGAAGCGGGAATGACCGAGGTGGAGCTGAAATAGTTTCCTGACTGAAAATTCGCATCAAGTCTGGACAAAATGTTTCATAGTCTTAATTATTCTAATTGAGTTGTATCTATTAACCTTAATTTTATGATAAACTACGAAATTTGAGGCCAGTCCCTGGTTCATGTTTCGCCATTGATACGATGTTTGACCGTTCCCGGTACCGTTGGACAAACCATATATATAAAAAACTGCCGAAGTGTTTACAAAACTTTTTAAGCTTTCAAATTCAGTATGACAAAACAGCTGATGGTTTGTCCTGCGGTACCGCGACAGGGAGTTCGTATCGACAGAAACATGAACCAGGAGCAGGCCGACGGTTATGCTGAACAAGTTACATTGAATTAAGTTTTTAACGTGCCGGGACAGCAGAAATGGGCATTATTGATTCCAGGAATATAGCCGAGATTAAATCCAGACTGTCTTTGGTCGATATAGTCAGCAGGTTTGTAGAGTTGAAGCCGGTTGGAGACCGGTGGAATGCTCCGTGTCCGTTTCATCAGGAGACCAAGCCCTCATTTACAGTCAGTCCGGACAAAGGTTTTTATTATTGTTTCGGTTGTCAGGCCTCTGGTGATGTTATTGAATTTTATAAAAATATTAATGGTCTGGATTTTGCCGAAGCAGTCAGGCAGCTGGCCCGAGAAGCCGGGGTTGAAATTGAGGAGAATATTTCTGCCCGGGACAGTAAGGAAAAAAATCAGACAACTATTTCCCAGGAAGTTAATTCTTTGTCAGGGAAATTTTTTTTGGATTTTCTCTGGTCAGGAAAGGACCAGACCCCGGGAAAATATCTTAGTTCCAGAAAAATATCAGAACCCATGATCAAAGAGTTCCGTTTAGGCTGGAGCCCCGCAGGGTGGCAGAATCTGACAGGTTTTCTGGAAAAACAGGGCTTCACCCCTGAAGACGGGGTCCTGGCAGGTGTTCTGAGCCGAAATCAGAGCGGCAGGATATACGACCGCTTCCGGTCCAGGCTTATCTTTCCCATAATCAGCCTCTCCGGAATGGTGGTGGCTTTCGGGGCCAGGGTGATTGATGATTCGGAACCCAAATACCTGAACAGCAGCGAAAGTCCGATCTATAAAAAAGGAGATCATCTTTACGGTCTTTTTCAGGCCAGGAAGCATATCACTCAGACCAAGAAGGTTTTTTTGACCGAGGGATACCTGGATGTAATCGCTTTGCATCAGCACGGCTACCCCAACAGCTGCGGCATACTGGGTACAGCCCTGACCCGTGCCCAGGTAACCAGGCTGGCTGGACTCTGCAAAGAGGTGATTCTTCTGTTTGACGGAGACAGGGCCGGACAAAACGCCGCTTTTAGAAGCGCCCAAATGCTCCTTGATGCCGGGCTGAACTGCAGGGTGCTGACCTTTCCTCAGGGAGAAGACGCCCACAGCCTGCTTACCACCAGCGGCAAACAGGTTTTTGAAGATTTGCTTAAGCAGGCCGTGCCAGGACTGGATTACTGCCTTGATATTGTAGGAACTGAGCAGTCGCCCAGAGAAATCATGAGCTGGGTAAACAAGTTTCTGGGCAGTCTTACGGATTTTTCTCTTAAGACTTATTATATACCCAAGGTTGCTGCAAGGCTTGGTCTTACTGAAGTTGAGCTGAGAAAAAATCTGGAAAGGAGCAGTGGTCCTCCAGCCGGCAAAAGTGACAGTTTTCTGAAGAAGCAGCCTAAGGGCCCTGAGCAGCGGGACCGGGAAATTTTGACTTTTGCTTCCTGTTTCCCTGAGTTCAGGCCGCAGCTGGAACAAAAAAATATTTCCCTGGTTTTGAGTACAGACTGGGGCAGAAAATTCTGGGAAAAGATCAAGGACAAAACCGGGGAAAATGAAGATCTGAATCTGGATGTCCATGAACTGGATTTTTATGTCCAGGCCCGGCTGCAAAAAGGTTCATTAAACAAAAATAAGGACCAGGTTTTCAGGGATCTGGAAAATTTTATCGGTCATACTTCTTTGAATATGACCAAGCAGAACTTGAAACAGGCCCTTATAAGGGCTCAAAAACATAATGATTACCCGGAAATTAAAAGGATTCTCGGGCTAATGCAAAATACTTTTTAATATTGAGGACTGTACAGGCTCTGGCCTGTCATCCATTATCTCAGGGGGAGGATAATGCGCAGCATTAAAGATGTTCAACAAATCAAGGTTCTTATTGCCGAGGGGAAAAAGAAAGGATTTTTAACCTTCGAAGAAATCAACAAGTCTTTGCCGTCGGACGTAAACAGTCCGGAACAGATCGAAGAAATAATAGCCATTTTTGATCAGCTGGATATTGCCATAGTTGACGGCAAAATGGGTAAACCCCTGGCAGTCACGCCGGAAGACCCGGAATCCCTGTCTGAAACCATGGCCATAAATCTGGAAAAGATGGAAGATGTTTCTGATACTCTTTCCAGAAGCAGTGATCCAGTGCGTATGTACTTGAGGGAAATGGGCGCGGTAGGTCTTCTGGACCGCGAAGGTGAAGTGGTTATCGCCAAAAAGATCGAGGATGGAGAGATGGACGTGCTCTATTCTCTTGTGGAAGTTCCGGTTGCAGTGGAAGAACTTATTCAGATCGGTGAAGACCTTAAAAAAGAAAAAATTAAACTCAAGGATGTGGTCAAAACCATAGAAGAGGATGATCCTTCAGAAGAAGAGATGAACCAGCGTGAACGGGTCATCTCTCTTCTGGATGAAGTCAAAAGTATATACCGCAAACGCAAAGGGGTGTACGAAAAACTAAATGAATGCGCCCGGGTTGACCGCAGGGTATGGGGAATTCAAAACAAAATCCTGGGATATAAAGAAGAAGTGGTGGATTGTCTGCGCAGCATCAAGCTGGAGAAAACCCTTATCGACAGGATTATCGAGACAGTGGGTGATTATGTCCGTCAGATGTATAACTGTCAGAGGGATTTAAGCGCCTATATTCTTTCCCTGGGGCTTTCCCAGGAAGAACTCTTCGACCTCCTGGGTAAACTGGACAGACGCGAAATTAATCCTGTGGCCGCTGCTGACCAGCTGGGCATGACCATGGAAGAGTTGTTTTCCTTTAAGGAGATGATTTACGGTAAATCCGAGATACTGGAACGCCTGGAACAGAAATGCATGCACAGCGTTCACGAACTCGAAGAGATCCTGTGGAGAATCAACAAAGGTAATTATGACGCCCTGCGGGCTAAACAGGAACTTATCCGCGCTAATCTGCGCCTTGTTGTCAGTATTGCCAAAAAGTATACCAATCGGGGTCTTCAGTTTCTGGATCTGATTCAGGAAGGCAACATAGGTTTGATGAAAGCTGTGGACAAGTTTGAATACCAGAGGGGATACAAATTCTCCACCTACGCCACCTGGTGGATCAGGCAGGCCATAACCAGGGCCATTGCGGACCAGGCCAGGACCATCCGCATTCCAGTGCACATGATAGAAACCATTAATAAACTTGTGCGAACCTCGCGTTACCTGGTGCAGGAGCTTGGCCGGGATCCCACCCCTGAAGAAATCGCCGTGCGCATGGATTATCCCCTGGAGAAAGTTAAAAAAGTCCTTAAGATAGCTAAAGAGCCCATTTCACTGGAAACCCCCATTGGAGATGAGGAAGATTCCAGTCTCGGGGATTTTATCGAAGATAAAAAGGCAGTGGCCCCGGCCGAGGAGGTGGTCAATTCCAAGCTGTCAGAACAGATAGCCAGGGTTCTGGCCGAGCTAACTCCCAGAGAGGAACAGGTCCTGCGCAAACGCTTCGGAATCGGGGAAAAATCCGATCATACCCTGGAGGAAGTAGGCAAGCTTTTCAACGTGACCAGGGAAAGAATCAGGCAGATTGAGGCCAAGGCCCTTCGCAAGCTAAGGCATCCGGTGCGCAGTTCGAGTCTGAAGACTTATTACGAGACCTAGCAGTTCCAGGGACAGGGTCGCTGTGAAAAAATTTCAGAATCCCCTGCCCAAGGAGGAAAGATGCGTTTTTTCCTGAAGATACTTGTCTGTGTTTTGTTCTGTCTGCTTGTGGCCTGGCCCGGACAGGCCAGGCAGGTCAAAGTAGCCTGGGTTCCGGACGGGGATACCCTTATTCTGGAGGACAGGGAAACAGTCAGGTTAAAGGGCATTGATGCTCCGGAAACAGCGCATGAGGGAGGCCAGGACCAGTACTTTGCCAGGGAATCAACCCGCTATCTTTTGAATCTGATTGCAAACCAGGAACTGATTCTGAAAACAGGACCGGATTCCAGGGATGCCCATGGCCGGACTCTGGGTTATGTTTATCTGCCTGATGGCCGGAATCTAAGCGTGCTCATGGTCAGGCAGGGCTATGCATTTTATTATCCCCATGAGGATGAAGATCAGGATATTTCCCGCCGGATTCACAATGCCCAGAAACAGGCCATGAAGGAAGGTCTGGGATTCTGGCCGGAAATCCTGAGTATGGATGATCCTGATCTGATATATGTCGGCAATGCCAAGAGCAGACGCTTTCATCTTATGGAGTGTGGATATGGCCAGAGAATTTCTGAAGCCAACAGAAAGGAATTTTCTTCTCTTTATGATGTGTTTTATCAGGGCTATGCCCCTTGCCGCAGATGTACCCCCTGGCCTTTGATGGCGGATTAATGTTTTCGGGGCACGGCTTTTAAGTCTGGTCATGGTTGCGGAGAATAATTATCATATAAACTGTATCAAAATTACCAGGGAGTTTTAACATGGATGACTGGGTAGTGGTTGCCAGATTCGATGAGATGAGTGAAGCAGTCCAAAAGGAAGAAGACAGGATCAAGGACATAGCCCTGGATCTGGGTCTTATGCCTGAACAGGTGATCAGGACTGAACAGAAGGATAAAGTAGAGATTCTGATTCATCCTGAGTTTTATACCTATTTTGAAGGATAATTAATTGTTTTATAAATTTCCGGCAGGACATACATGTTTCAGCAATTATTTTTAATAGGATTTTCTTCAATATTCAGACTGGATGAAATTGACTGGAGTTACTGGCCGTTTGGAGAAGGATTCACCGGAGGCTGGATACTTATCCTGTCCAAGTTTGTGTTTATCGGCCTGATACTGGCGGTAATCCTTGGATTTCTAAGGTTTCTGTTTGGACCCGGCGGAATATTCCGGGATAAGGAGATGGATCTGGAGGCGGAACAGGAAAGGCAGAAGGTCCGGGAAGCAGTGGATGTCCTAAGACAACGACTGGCCAGAGGCGAAATCAGCGATGAAGAGTTTGAGCATAAAAAATGGCTTCTGGAAAAATAAAATATTTTTTGTAACTGTACATCAAAACCATCGGCCGCCCCGGGGCCGACCTTAAATTCACCGGCTGATTATCAAATATGATGAATAGACACGATTTTTCCTGGTATGAAAACTTTTTCAACCGGTATTGTTATGATTTTACAGGCCTGATCAATGTAGATGACCCCAATATCAAACTGAAAATAGATCACTCCTTGAGAGTGGCAGAGCAGGCCCGGCTCCTGACTGAACATGAAAAGTTCAGGGCCGGGCCTGCTTTTTTGACCAGGGTGGCTGCCCTGCTTCATGATATCGGCCGTTTTGAACAATACGCTGAGTATAAAACCTTTAAAGACAGCGATTCCATTGATCATGCCAGACTGGGGTTCAAGATCCTCAACAAGCAGGGCTCTCTTGATTCTCTGCCTGCTGCGGACAGTCGCTGTGTCCGGCTGGCGGTCCTGTTTCACAACAGACACACTCTGCCCTCAGGCCTTCCAAAAGACATTGCGGTGGTGTGCAGGGCCTTGCGAGACGCGGACAAGCTGGATATCTTTCCGGTTATGCTGTCCCATTTTGAGTCTGCAAACACCGGGAACAGCGTAATCACTCTGGGGCTCAGCGACGCGGATGAAATAACCCCGGAAATCCTTGCGCAGGTCAAATCGCGCAGGCTTGGCGACTATTCCAGGATGCGATATCTTAATGATTTTAAGCTGCTTATCTGTTCCTGGGTTTATGATTTGAACTTTTCTTATTCGCGCAGGCAGGTTTTAGAACAACGCTATATTCAGAAAATTTTTGAAATACTGCCGGCCAGGCTTGATCTTCATGATCTTAAAGACAGGTTGCTTAAGGACCTGGAAGAAGGCGCCGGAGACTCGTTCCCCAGGTCACAAGAGCCTGAAAACAATCTGGTCCAGCTGGCGGATTAACTGTCCGTAGATGCCTCCATAGCCCGGAAACGTGCCGAAAAGTCTTTGTTTGCGGTTTTGCAGATCAGGGCTGGAACTGGATTCAGGTGACGACTGACTAATGGCAATGGCCAGACGTTCCTGGGAAAGGTAGATCTTAAGCTCTTCCAGGAATGTTTCCATATTTTTCTGAAACTCCTTTTTCCCGGCGTTCCATAGTCTTCTGGCTTCCTTATCCGGGCTCCCGGTGAGTGCCCGGCAAATCATGGCGTAAAGAAAGTTAACCGAAGATCCCGGGATCCCTCTTCTCCAGCCCAGAAGCCATGAAGTTCTCCAGAACAGCAGGAACTGGCTCTGGCCAAGATCAATTATTTCATCCAAACCTGTTTTTGCCTGTAAAAGGGCTTCATCCTTCCAGACAGGTGTTGTTTCTCTCAGGTTCCAGGCAGTAACCCTTACGCCGGCGGATTCAGACGCGGATTTTTTGAGCCAGCCGCGAAGAATGGTCCACAATAACCGGTTGGCCTGGGGGGACTGCGGCGTTTCCAGATGGACATAGCTGAGAATATATTCTCCCAGCCCGAATGAATCCTGGATTATGCATGGTTCATCTTCAAGATAAGCCGGATCCAGGTTTATTTTGTAAATATTTTCCCATTTTTGCAGATCTTCGGCCTGGATCTGAGACAGCTTAAGGTCTGAACTCCAGAAATCACTGCCTGGACTCAGATATCTGGCCATGACCCGGAGGCTTTTGGGAGAGTCCCGGCAGGGCTTAAACTGCGACGGCCACCATGCAGGCAGGTAGACCTGCTGTTCATAGCTCAAAGGTTCTTTTTTTACCCGGCAAAGGATATGACCACTGAAATTGGGCAGGCGTTCTTGAACCGGCTTTCGCCCCCAGGGGCTAAGCTCAAGACCTGGCCGGCCGGAAGTGGAACGCAAAGCCAGCCCCGCGCCCCCGCAAAAGCCAAGATATTTCCCTCCGGAACTGACGTACTTCCTGATATTATCCAGGCCGGACCGCCCGAGAATATCGGCCTTGAGTCTTGCCCAGCCTCCTGGAACCAGCAGGCCGGCTGGAGGATTATGTTCAAGGATTCCGGCTTTGACCTGGTCAGCGCTGATTGTCTTGAAAGGAATTTCCAGATCCTGGAGAGCCCTGACCAGCATGATTCCCCAGAAATGAGATTCATCCCAGAGCAGGTTAAGTTTATTCATTTGTATATATTCATCATATTCAGGTCCATTGCAGATTTGAAATGCCCGGTCTAAAATCTGTTGAGAATCTCCTGGCCCGCGATAAAACCGGCCATTACTCTTCCTTTTAAGGTCTGGCCTATGCAGGGGGTGTTTTTGCCCTTTGAAAGCATTGTCCTGGCGGTAACTGTCCATTCATGGTCAGGGTCCACCAGGATGAATTCAGCAGGATCTCCTTTCTGAAATGTATTGCCGGGAAGATTAAAGATTTTGCACGGAGATGCAGACATGAGCCGGGTCAGATCCTCCAGATCCAGGATGTTTTGTCTGGTTAGTTCCAGGCAGAGGGATAAAGCAGTGTCCAGACCGGAAATTCCATTGGGGGCCTGGGCAAAGGGGACTTCTTTTTCAAAATCAGCATGAGGGGCATGGTCTGTGGCAATAATGTCGATAATGCCGTTTTTTACAGCGTCACGCATGGCCATGACATCCTGTTTTCGCCGCAGGGGAGGATTAACTTTGGCCATGGTGTTGTAACCGTGAAGGATTTCTTCGTCCCAGAAAAGATAGTGCGGACAGGTTTCTGCTGTGATGGGGATGGATTTGTCTTTGGCCCGGGCGATAAGTTCCAGAGATTCCTGGCAACTGATATGAGCCAGGTGAATGGGGGTATCCAGATAAGCCGCCAGCAGAATGTCCCGGGCTACCTGAAGACTCTCAGCCACACTGGGGATCCCTTTAAGACCAAGATAGCTGGAAACCTTGCCCTCGTTCATTACTCCGTCTGCTGCCAGATAAGTATCCTCGCAGTGGTCGATGACTACCATTTCCAGGTCTGAGGCGTATTCCACTGCCCGGCGGAACATCTCATTGTCAGTGACGGGCATGCCGTCGTTGGAAAATGCCTTGCATCCCGCTTCTTTTAGCTCGGCCAGAGGTGAAAGGTGTCTGCCTTCAAGGTTTATGGTCAGCGCTCCCACCGGATGAACAAAAGGTCCGGCAGGGTGGGATTCCATGTTTTTACTCAGCATAAATCTGGTTATTGAAGCATTATCATTGACCGGACTTGTATTGGCCATGGCCATGACTCTGGTGAACCCTCCGCCGGCCGCAGCTTCCAGCCCGGACTTTATGTCTTCCTTGTATTCAAATCCGGGTTCGCGCAGGTGAACATGAACATCTGTGAGGCCAGGAAGGACCAGACAGCCCCGGCCGTCAAAGACCTTTGCCGAAGGGTCGATTTCTGGTCTGCCCGGCTCAAACGCAACAATCTTGCCGTCTTGAATCAGGAGCAAACCCGGCTGCTGATTTAAAGATATATTTTTTATAACCAGGAATTCGCTCATATTTCAAACCTCCGAGATTTCCTGTTCTGACCTGGACCTGGATAGATAGAGATAAAGCAGGGCCATGCGCACAGCCACGCCCGATTCCACCTGGTCCAGGATCAGGCTGTCACTTGAGTCGGCCAGATCTGATGCAATCTCAATTCCCCGGTTTATTGGTCCTGGATGCATGATTTTTACCCCGGCAGCCGCAGTTTCCAGGTGTCTGGATGTCAGGCAGAAACGGGCTGAATATTCACGGATACCCGGGAAAAGCCCGGCTTCCTGTCTTTCCATCTGCAGCCTGAGACTGATAACAGCGTCTGCTCCTTCACAGGCCTTATAGATATCCTTTTGTATTGTTACGGGCCAGTCGTGAACTTGAGGCGGCAGAAGAGTCCGGGGAGCGCACACAGTTACTTGACAGCCCAGCCTGGTAAACAGCTTTATGTCGGATCTGGCCACGCGGCTGTGGGCGATGTCTCCGAGGATCAGCAGCTTTTTGTCCTGAAACTGATTATTCCATACCCGGCTCAAGGTGAATCCGTCCAGCAGGGCCTGAGTGGGGTGAGCATGCCATCCGTCTCCGGCATTTATAACACAGCAATTCAGATGCTTCGCAATAAATCCGGCCGCGCCGCTCAGGCTGTGCCGCATGACCAAGGCATCGGGTTTCATGGATTCCAGGGTAAGAACCGTGTCCTTAAGACTTTCACCTTTTTGCAGACTGCTTCCAGTGGCTGCAAGAGAAAAGCTGTCAGCCGACAATCGTTTGGCTGCCATGTCAAATGAGGTTTTAGTGCGGGTGGAGGGCTCGGCAAAAAACAGAACAACGCTCCTGCCTTTTAAAATGGGGACTTTTTTAATGCTTCGGGAATTTATTTCCATGAACCTGGAAGAAGTATGGAAAACATGTTTGATTTCATTGTCTGACAAGGATTCGATATCCAGAAGGTCCTTGTGTATCCAGTTCATGGTTCACCTTTTGGGCTCTTGGTTGATGAACGTAAAGCATTATAAATGCATAATGTCCTTGAGGCCTGACAAGCGCTGATCACGCTAATAAAATTACAGTAAATGTGCAAGGAGATTATGGCAAAGCCTGAAACCCGCATAATCAATAAGTTCGAAAACCCCAACTTCACTGATTCAAGACAAAAGAAAAAAGTCGCGTTCTTCCCGGGGCAACCGCAGGGAGCATATAATGCCTGGAAAACAGCTATCCGGGCATTATCCAGCTGATGATATTCCTTTAATGAAAAAATTCAGGCCGTCTACCAGGTAAATCTTATATTAAATGGCAATTGTTCATCATATTGAAAAATTATCCACTGCCTGGGGTCAGCAGGTAAATCTATGATTTCAGATGGAAACTTCTTAGGCTTGACCTTGCTCCAATAAAGAGTCAAAAAAAGTATTTGCTGTACCAAGTTTTGAATTGTTACTGCTAATCCTGTGTGTTAACAGGAAGGGGGAGAAAATGAAGAAGAGTTCTTTGTTAATTCTTATTGTGCTCATGGCCGTATTTTCAGGAAAGGCCCTGGCTGAAGATGTCATAAAGATCGGAGCTGTGGCATCCGTGACCGGCCCGGCCTCTTTTCTGGGGGAGCCGGAACGTAATACCCTGGTCATGCTTGAGGATCAGATAAATGAATCCGGCGGTATTCTGGGCAGACAGCTGGAGATTGTTATTTATGACGATGAGACAGAGGTTAACAAGGCGGTTCTGGCAGCAGACCGATTAATCAGAAGAGACCGGATTCAGGCCGGAATTGGCGGCACCACCTCAGGCAATACCCTGGCTATTATGAACAATTTCGCCAGGGCAGAGATTCCGCTGGTTTCCATGGCCGCAGCTGAAAGGATTGTAAATCCGGTTAACCCCTGGATCTTTAAGACTCCTCAGTCCGACCGGCACGCAGTCACCAAGATATTGAATCACGCAAAGGACCAGGGTTATGAAGATATTGCCATTCTTACCGTATCTGACGGGTTTGGTCAGGCCGGGCGTGAAGTCCTGCGGGAATTAATCCCGGAAATAGGCATGAATATGGTTGCTGATGAAATTTACGGCCCCAAGGATACTGATATGACCTCCCAGCTCACCGCAATCCGCAAGCATGATCCCGATGCCATCGTCTGCTGGGGGACCAATCCGGGACCCGCGGTTATCGCGCGCAACAGGCAGCAGCTGAGACTGGACATTCCTTTGTACATGAGTCATGGAGTAGCCTCCAAAAAATTTATCGAGCTGGCTGGAAATGCCGCAGAAGGGCTGATGCTTCCTCTGGGCCGTCTGGCTGTGGCCGATCAGATACCGGATGATCATCCTCAAAAAGATATCCTGCAGGAATATATTGCAGATTATGAAGCCGGGTTTGACGCCCCTGTTTCCTCCTTTGGCGGATATGCCTGGGACGCTTTAATGCTCATCAAGAAAGCCATTGAAATGGGAGACTCTGCAAAGCCCCGGGATATTCGGGACAACCTGGAGAAAATTCAGGGATTTGTGGCTACCGGGGGAGTGTTTAATCTGTCCCCGCAGGATCATAACGGACTGGATGAGACCGCCTTTGTCATGGCTGTCATAGATGATCAGGACTGGAAAATAGTATCTGAATAAGAACTAAAGCGGGCTTTCCCCGCAACCCAGTGACAGGAAAAAGAAATACTCACCACAGAGAAGAATAAAGCACTATGCAATCTTTTTTAGCCTCTGTGCCCTCTGTGGTTAAAATTTTCTTGTTTTTTAAACAGGGTGTGAGCAGTAAGTCACTGACCGGTCAGCACGGAAAAGAACTTCCAAACGTCAGGATTCTTTAATCTGAAAACCAGCATTAACTCTATGAACAGTATCTGAATATGGACCTTGCAAGTATCCTGCAATATCTTATTTCCGGGTTGACCGTGGGCAGCACTTATGGCCTGACCGCCCTGGGGTTCACTATTATATTCAACGCCACCAGGGTCATTAATTTTGCCCAGGGCGAGTTTGTCATGCTGGGGGGGATGCTGGCCGTATTCTTTGCCGGCTTTCTTGGCGCGGGTCTGGTTCCCGCGGTTTTGCTGGCAGTGATCAGCACCACCCTGGTGGGCGTGCTGATGGAGAGGCTGACCATCCGTCCGGTGCAGGGCGACAATGTCATCAATATCATTATCATCACCATCGGAGTTTCCATCCTTATCCGGGGAGTGGTCATGCTTGCGCTGGGCAAGGATACCTTTTCCCTGCCGCCTTTTCTGGGAACTGAGCCTTTGTATTTTTTCGGGGCCATGATCATCCCCCAGACTATCTGGATTCTGCTAATAACCATGCTGGTTCTGCTCAGTCTCCGGATATTTTTTAATAAAACCATTTTTGGAAAGGCCATGCTGGCCTGTTCTCATGAGCAGAAAGCCGCTCACCTGGTAGGCATCAGCGTGGACAGGATGGTCATGCTCTCCTTTGCCATTTCCGCCCTGGTAGGATCTGTGGGCGGGATTATTCTTACTCCCGTCACCCTGACTTCGTACGATGTGGGCATCATGCTCGGGCTCAAAGGCTTTGCCGCCTGCATACTGGGCGGACTGGGCAATCCTTTTGGGGCGGCAGCAGGGGGGCTGCTTATCGGCGTTCTGGAGTCGCTGGGTTCCGGGTTGATTTCTTCAGGATATAAAGACGCCTTTGCCTTTATAATCCTGCTGGTAATCCTCTTTGTCAAACCCTCCGGCATTTTCGGCAAGGCCGACATTGAAAGGGTATGACCATGGAAGGCAGAAAAGGCATGATTTCTCTGGCTGTATTTATGGTGATTGCAGCAGGCTTTCCCTGGGTTTTGACCAATGAGTATTATATAAGTATTCTAATCCTTTCCGGAATCTCGGCCATAGGCGTAGTGGGCCTTAACCTGCTTCTGGGATTTGCCGGACAGATTTCCCTGGGACATGCTGCTTTTTATGGGATCTCTGCCTATACTTCGGCTATTTTGACTGTAAATTACGGATTTCCGGTTTCAGCAGGGATTGCTTCAGGAGTTGTTCTCTCGGCCCTTGTGGCCTTTGTTATCGGGATTCCAGCCCTGAAACTCAAGGCCCTGTCTCTGGCCATGGCTACCCTGGGCTTTGGCCTGATAGTGTACATATTTATAAACGAAACAATCACCCTGACCGGAGGTCCTTCCGGCTTTGTGGGCATTCCCCGGTTTAATGTTCTGGGATATGAATTTTTTTCGGACATGTCTTATTATTATCTGGTAGCGACAACCTTGACGGTGGTCATTATCATTTCCCTCAACCTGATCAACTCCAGGACCGGGCGTGCCCTTAAGGCTATTCATTCCAGTGAAAACGCGGCCCGGGTCATGGGTATTAATGTGCACAGGTGCAAGCTGTTCGTGTTTGTCCTGTCAGCAGTGTTCGCGGCTGTTGCAGGCGGGTTGTACGCTCATTACCTGAGTTTTGTGGCACCTTCATCATTTGGTTTTCACTTTTCCCTGCAACTCATTGTCATGGCTATTCTGGGCGGCATGTCCAGTGTATGGGGAGGTGTGATCGGGGCCCTGTTTCTGACCTCCATGCCTGAATTTCTGCGCATGTATGAGGAACTGGAAATTATTCTCTACGGAATTATCCTGATTCTGTGCATGATGTTTATGCCCCAGGGCCTGGCTGGAGGTTTGGGCGGATTGTCCGGGTATATTTCCGGCAGGCTTTTCAGAGGAAAATCAGATGACTAATCCTGCCTTGTTGACTTGTACTGACATATATGTGCGTTTCGGCGGGGTAATGGCCTTAAGCGGGGTTACCTTTGAGGCTGCTCGTGGAGGGATTACAGCGCTTATCGGTCCAAACGGGGCAGGCAAGACAACCCTGCTGAACGTAATCAGCGGAATGATCGGTCAGTCTGAGGGCAGGATTGAATTTAAAGGCCGGGATATGAGCACCGAGCCCACACACGTCCGGTCGCGGGCAGGAATGGTCAGGACGTTCCAGAATCTGGAAGTATTTTCTCATATGAGCGTACTGGAAAACGTCATGACCGGAGCTTACAGCCGTTTTCAGTATTCTGTTCTGGACAGTATGCTGAAGACGCCCAGATATTTTGACCGAGAAAGACAGTGCCGGGAAGCTGCCAGGGCAAAGCTGGAATTTGTGGGTCTGGAGAAAGAGCACAACCTTCCGGCAGTGGACTTGCCTTATGGCAAGCAAAGACTTCTGGAACTGGCCCGGGCCATTTGCGGTGATCCTGATCTGATTTTGCTGGATGAACCTGCGGCCGGCCTGAATCCCAGGGAAACCAATGCTCTGGCGGACGTGATATCTGCTATTAAGAATAAGCTTGGCATCAGCGTGGTCCTTGTAGAACACGATATGGATCTGGTCATGACCATCAGCGATTCAGTCGCGGTTTTGAATTTCGGTCAGATCATCGCGGGCGGCGCTCCTAAAGATATTCAGAATAACCCTCAGGTAATTGAAGCATATCTGGGCAGCGAAGAATAGACAGGCAGGTTTTCATGCCAGTGCCTGCTGGGAATATATGGTGAGCAACTGCCTGATTTTAACCAGAAACTGATTTTTTATGACAGAAATAAATGCTGGTAATTAAGAATATAGATGTGTTTTACGGCAAGGTGCATGCCGTGAAAAGGGTGTCCCTGCATGTTGATCAGGGTGAGATTGTGGCTTTGATCGGAGGAAATGGAGCCGGTAAGACCACCTTGCTCAGCACCATTTCAGGACTGAACCGGGCAGCAAGGGGCCAGATCGTCTTTGAAGGCCGGCAGATCAGCAGGCAGAAGCCTGAAAAAATTGTAAAAGCCGGTATTTCCCAGGTCCCTGAAAGAAGGCTTGTGTTTAAGCCCCTGTCTGTTCAGGATAATCTGCTGCTGGGTTCGTATCACCGTTATAGATTTGGGAAGAGCGCTTCCATCATGGGCGACATTGAGGAAATATTTGAAATGTTTCCGGTTCTAGGTGAACGCAGAGGACAGCTGGCCGGAAATCTGTCCGGCGGCGAGCAGCAGATGCTGGCCATTGGCCGCGCCCTCATGGCCAAGCCAAGACTGCTTTTGCTGGATGAACCCGGCATGGGACTTGCCCCGGCGGTTTCCAAGATGATTTTCAGACATATCTCCAAGCTCAGGGATGAATTGGGCGTTACAGTGCTGCTGGTGGAACAGAATGCCAGAAGCGCCCTGAAGGTTTCCGACCGGGGGTATGTAATGGAGACGGGCCGGGTCATTGTCCAGGGGACTTCCCTGGAGCTTATGCATAACAATGATGTCCAGAGGGCATACCTGGGAAGGGAAGCATGAAAGCAGGCCCTGGCAGTGAATATTTACCGGATGGGAACCAGAGTTTGAAATTTGGGAGCAACAGCCATGTACTTTGAACCAAAATATGAATGCATGAACAGGGAGGCCCTGGACCATCTTAAACTGGAACGGCTTCAGGCCTCTCTGACCAGGATATCCAAAAATGTCCCTTATTACCGCAAAAAATTTCAGGAAATGAATATTGATCCCTATGACTTTGATTCCCTTGAAGACTTGAGCAGACTTCCCCTTACCACCAGGGAAGACCTGGCCAGGCATGCTCCGTACGGACTTTTTGCCGTGCCCCTGAGGGAAGTGGTCAGGCTCCATGGTACTTATGGACTTAAAGACAGATCCATAGTGGTGGGATATACCATTAATGATATTCACCGCTGGTCCGTGCTTGCGGCCAGAGTCCTGACAGCCGGAGGCGTGACCAAGGATGACGTGATTCAGGTGGCTTATAATTACGGGCTGTCCACCAGCGGATTCGGGATTCATTACGGTGCCGAGCAGATGGGTGCTACTGTGGTGCCTGCCTCCAGCGGAAATACCAGCAGACAGATAAGTATCATTCAGGATTACAATGTAACCACCCTGGTCTGTATTCCGAGCTATGCACTTTACCTGGCCGACAAAATGGATGAAGCAGGCATAAATATCAATGCCCTGTCTCTTAGAACCGGTCTTTTTGGAGAGGAAACCTGGTCTGAAGAAACCCGGGGGGAAATTCAGGACAGACTGAAGATTACCGCGGCTGACAACTATGCTGTCAGCGAGATAATGGGTCCGGGCGTGGCTGGCGAGTGTCTGGAAAGAAAAGGCATGCATATTAATGAGGATCATTTTCTGCCCGAGGTGATTGACCCGCATACTCTTGAACCAGTGAAGCCTGGAGAACCAGGAGAACTGGTCATCACCACCCTGACCAAGGAAGCCCTGCCTTTGGTCCGCTTCAGAACAGGGGATCTGACCCGTTTGATCCATGAACCCTGCGCCTGCGGCAGGACATTTGTCCGGATGCAGCGGATATCCGGACGCTGCGATGATATGCTGATAATTCAAGGGGTTAATGTTTTTCCCCAGCAGATCGGCCATATACTGGCCAGTGCCGGGAAAAATATTCCCAGTTATCAGATTGTGCTGGAACGCGAAGGCCGACTGGACAAGGCTACAGTCCTGGTGGAAGCCGATGTGCTGGTGCCGGATAAGATTAAAGAACAGCAAAGGTTTATTGAAAGCATCAAGCAGCGCCTGGCCATGGAGCTGGGTGTATTTTTCGAGGTCAGGCTGGTTGAGCTGGGAAGTATGCTTTTTGAGGGTGACAAGGTTGTGCCGGTGGTGGATAAAAGGACATTTTAACTGGTTTTCATCCGGAAAGGGTTCTTTTCCCTTTTCACACTGTTAACCCTTGTGTGCTGCTGTAAATTCAAATTCATGCCTGTGAGAAATAAGTATTG
>JBKHCI010000112.1:0-5756 GCA_046541915.1 Desulfonatronovibrio sp.
CGCAGAGCAAGACACGAGGAAGAGAAAGCAGGAGTAAGAGATATAAAATTCATATTCCCCGAGTTGGGGGCTATGAATAAGATGCTCCCCGCTTGGAGCGGAAGAATCTTTATCATTACTGCAACTCGCAGAAATGATAAATTGACTTCTCTCTTCTCCCTAGCTCTGAGGCTCTAGCGACTCCTGGAGCGGGCGAGAGGCAAAAATATCTTATGCTTTAACCTCTACGGGCGGCCTGCCACGCCTCTTAGCGTGGTTACTAAGGCTTCAAGCCTTTCCCCGGCTACGTACGCTTAAACCGGAAGAGCCTTAACTTAACTTAACTTACCGCAACTCTAGAGCAACTAAACAATATGGACAACTTTGATCTGAATAGAATTTCTCATTTTCTCCACGAAGTAGGCATGCTTAAAAGAACTCCCAGAACCGGCTACCAGTTTCTGGGAAGTGGTTCGGAAAACGTAGCCGAGCATTCGTTTCGAACCGCGGTTATCGGATATATCCTGGCCGGTATGGCCGGGGCAGACCAGTCCCGGACCGTTTTCATGTGCATGTTCCATGACCTGCATGAATCCAGAGTAGGGGACATGAATTACGTTAACCGGATATACAACCACACAGATGACCGCAGGGCACTTTCAGATGCTCTTGAAGGCACTGGATTTGAATCTGACATTCTTGATCTGTTTGATGATCTGGAAGAAGTTGACAGCACCGAAGCAGCCCTGGCCCAGGACGCTGATCAGCTTGACCTGATCCTTAACCTCAAGGAACAGCAGGACCTGGGCAATAAATACGCTGCTAAATGGCTGGAACATGCCATTCCCCGTCTTCGTACCCGGGAGGGCAGAGCCCTGGGGCACCAGATCCTGGAAGCGGACCATACCCAGTGGTGGTTCAGCGGCCGGGACAGTTCCTGGTGGATCAGAAAAAACGGGAAAAAATAATATTTATGGCAAAACATAACAGCGCAGGCATTAAGACAATAGCGGTAAACAAAAAGGTCCGCCGCTATTTTGAAGTCATGGAAACCATTGAGGCGGGCATATCTCTAACCGGCTCAGAAACCAAATCCCTTCGGGCCGGACAGGTCAGCTTCAAGGACGGTTACGTGAAATTCAACAACGGAGAAGCTTTCCTGGTGGATGTGCATATTGCTCCATATGAACACGCCACTCATATCCAGCATGAACCTGAAAGAACCCGCAAGCTTCTTCTGCACAAAAAAGAGATTGACCGGCTGATGGGCAAGGTTGAGCAGAAAGGCCTTACAGTCGTGCCTTTGAAAATGTATTTTAAAAAAGGCAGAATCAAGGTTGAACTGGCTCTGGCCAGGGGGCTCAAGCTTTTTGACCAGCGCGAAGAGTTAAAGCAGAGAGCGGTCAAACGGGATATGGACCGGGAAATGGCCAGGTTTAAATGAAAACCCGCACCGGCCTGGGCAGATCCCAGATTAAGACCCTGGCCCGTATCTTTCCCGGCGATACCATGACCCTGGCTCCGGCTGAAATGCTTATTTACGGCACAGACGCCGGAAGAAAATTTGACATGCCCTGGGCAGTGGTCCGCCCTGAAAATAAAGAACAGGTCCAGGAACTCATGCGGATGGCCCACAAAGACAGGATTCCGGTAATTCCCAGGGCCAGGGGGACCAACGTGGTTTCAGCCTGTGTGCCTGACCAGGGCGGAATTATTCTTTCGTGTCTGAATATGGACAAGATTCTGTCCCTGGATGCTGATAATTTTACAGCCCTGGTTCAGCCCGGTGTAATTACCCGCGACCTTCAGCAAGAGGCCCGGCGCTTTGGTCTTTTTTACCCTCCTGATCCCGCCAGTATGCGCGTTTCCACCATCGGCGGCAATATAGCGACCAACGCGGGCGGAATGCGCGCTGTAAAATACGGAGTCACCAGAAACTATGTTCTGGGCTTGGAAGTGGTCCTGCCCGGCGGCAGGCTCATCAACACAGGATCCAGGGTTCACAAGAATGTTGTAGGCCTGGATTTGACAGGCCTGTTCACCGGATCAGAAGGAACTCTGGGCATTATCGTCAGTGCCTGGCTTAAGCTTTTGCCTGAGCCTGAGTACTCAGCCACT
Source organism: Desulfonatronovibrio sp. (assembly GCA_046541915.1). Lineage (GTDB taxonomy): Bacteria > Desulfobacterota > Desulfovibrionia > Desulfovibrionales > Desulfonatronovibrionaceae > Desulfonatronovibrio. The sequence goes on from JBKHCI010000112.1 coordinate 2,098, forward strand.
GTCCTGGCCTGTTTTGAAAATGAAACCATGGCCCTGGAAGGTGTCAGGGATATCTTTAAACTTGGTCTTCTGCCCTGCGCCCTGGAGTTTTTACCAGCCGAGGTTATGACATGCCTGAGTGCCTTTGGACCTGTACCCTGGCCTGAAAACAGCCAAAGCGCGCTCATTGTCCGGGTAGACGGCACCACTGCCTGCGTCAAAAACCAGGTTGCGCAAATTAAATCCGTCCTGAAAAACACTGTTTTCCAGGACCTGGCCATGCAGGAGGATGAGGAGCGGATCTGGGAAATAAGAAGGCTCATCAATCCGGCCTCGTTCAGTCTGGGCCCGGACAAGGTAAGCGATGACGTGGTCGTACCCAGAGGAAAAATCCTTTCAGCTGTGCAGAACTTCCAGCAGACAGCCCGTAAACACGGCCTGAACATCCTGGCCTTTGGACATGTTGGAGACGGCAATATCCATGTCAATTACATGCACAATGCCTCTGATGATAAAAGCAGGCAGGCAGTGGACCGGGCCAGAAAGGAAGTACTCCGGACAGTCCTTGAGCTGGGCGGAAGCATATCCGGAGAACACGGAGTGGGACTCAGCAAAAAGCCGTTTATTTCCTGGCAGCTGGGCCCTGACCAGATTGAAATCATGAAAGACATAAAAAAGGTCTTTGATCCTGCCGGGATCCTCAACCCGGGGAAGGGCATCTGAGAATTTTATGCCGACATACACAGATTTATTCGTGAGGCTATGCTTTCCTTAGAGTGTATACTCCCAACTTTTCTGTTCTCCCGTCCAGCAACCTGATGCCTATATATTCCAGACTCCCGGGCAGAGGGGAAATATCCTGCGCAGTCACCTCACTCACAGCCAGCCTTGTATCAATTTTCCTGGTGACGGCCTCCAGCCGGGCTGCAATATTTACCGCGTCTCCGATAAAAGTGAACTCCATGCGCTCTGGCGATCCAATATTGCCGGCCAGAACCTGACCGCTGTGAATACCTATGCTGTTTTCAAGACGCAGGTCATTTTTTAGTCCCAGCTTTTTGTTCAGCTCCTCGCACATGGCTATCATTTCCAGACCAGCGTTCAGGGCATTTTGACAATCATTGCCGGACGGGGCAGGGTGCCCGAATACAGCCATGATTTTGTCTCCAATAAATTTATCCACGATTCCTGAATTTTTTTCCACGATTTTAACCATCTCTGTGAAATAATCATTAAGAAGGCCAACCAGAATCTTAGGGGGGAGCTTTTCACTGATGGCGGTAAAATTTCTCAAATCGCAAAACACAATTGTAACCCAGACAATCTCCCCTCCAAGCTTGAGTTCGTGTGAAAGCACACCGGACAGGACATTCTTGGGCATCATCTTGCCCATGGTGGCTGTTAAAAGCTGCTTTTCCCGAAGCTCTGCAACCATCTGATTAAAATGCCTGGTAAGCCAGGCCAGCTCATCGTTTCCCTTGACCTCAAGCCTGGTTTCCAGATCTCCGTTGATTACTCTTTCAAACCCGGCCTGCATTGATCTTACAGGCCGGAGTATGGTCCTGGTAAAGAGCAGTGTCAGACCTGCCGCCAGGATCAGGGCAATGACCAGCGAAGCCATACCAGCCACTTTGATAGCGCTGAGCTTTTCTTCAAACCGGGCCAGATCCATATCTATGCCCAGGAGCCCCACATTTCGTCCGTTGGAATCCTGAACAGGAGCATATCCTGATATGCTCCAGCCCCATTGATCCACATAAGGTCTGTCATCAGAAGATGGCTGAGTAAAACCACGCAGCAGTGTCGCAGGAGGGTCAGGATAAACAGTACCCACCGGTTCAGACATCTCATCCTCGGAAATAATGCCGTCGCCGGAATCATCGCTTGGAGGAGAATCAACCACAAACACGACCTCTCCATCCTGCATGCGCATTGTATAGGCAAAGAGAAAATCCGTGTTGGTCTGGGTGATATTATGCAGAATTTTTTGAATTTTTTTGTATTCAGCAGTATCAGCGTGTTCCGGTCTGGTCAGGGTTTCCAGATCATCACCGGAAATGGTTTCCGCAAAAGCCTTGGCAGCGGTTTGGAGCTGGTCTCTTACGGCATCAAGCATGGCCCCCTTGGACTGAAAATAAAAGAAAGACCCTGTAGCACCGGAAATAGTAAAAGCCACCGTAAACATAAGAATAAAAATCTTTAAACTCAGGCGCACGAGCAATCTCCCTGGTAAGAGGTCCTGGAATCTGCAAAAAGATCATAAATTTAGTAATTTTTACAGAAATACGCTCATTATTCAAGAAAATTTCAAAAACATTATTATTTATGTTGACAAACATGCCCGGGATTAATAAACATCAACTTTCCCGGTAAATGGGGCTGTAGCTCAGTTGGGAGAGCGCCTGAATGGCATTCAGGAGGTCAGGAGTTCAATTCTCCTCAGCTCCACCACAAATTTCAAAAAGGGTTATGATTTTCATCATAGCCTTTTTTTTTGAATTTGCCGCCCGGCTCTTAACTCTGGATTTTGGAACAAATATCGTAACGATCCCCCGGTTTTCTGTTAATCCTGGAAGCCTCAGTCCCTGAGAAAATAATCCACGCTGGTCACCACCCGGACTTTTTTGATTTCCGGAGTAAACTGATCCCGGTCATTAATAGTGAAAAGCCCCTGGCTGGCCCTTCGAATAGCTCCCACATTACTGTCAGAGTCGCGGGCAAACTGCTGGGCGGCGCTTCTGGCATCCTGGGTGGCCCTGGCGATCATTTCCGGTTTGATGTCTGCCAGACCGGTATATTCAAATCTTGGCTCAAATTCATAAGAATGTATCAGGACCACCCCTTTTGACACCATCTCCCCGGCAGCTGCCATGGCCTCTTTAACTGCCTGGACCTGATCCGTACGCACAGTTATCACGCTTTGAGCGGTAAACCGGTTGGCCGGCTTCTGCTGCTCGGAAACGCCGTAGGTATGCTGGTCAGTAATCCTCGGGGCGGACATTGACACCTCTGCCTGGCCCAGTCCATGTTCGGCTAAAAAGGCAAAAACCGCCTCAGCTGATTCATCCAGATCCTGCTGAATAGCCTGAAGATCATTGCCTGCGGCACTGAAGGAAATAGGCCAGTAGGCAAGATCCGCGGGCACCTCCTGCTCGGCAAACCCCCGAACACTGACAAAACGGTCATACGACCTGAAATCCTGAACAGCTGAAGCAAGCATCCAGGCACCAACCACCAGACCTGCGGCCACAAATATCCCGGCCATAAAATTGTTTGAAGCTCTATCAGACATATTGTTTCCTCCCTGAACATGGTAAGTGAACAACTCCATAAGATTGACAGCTTACTGCCTGCATTATTAAATACGCCCAGAGCACAGTGATGACAAGAGGATTTTATGGCCAAGTCCATCAGCCCGGAACTTAAAACGCCCAGGGCTGACAGCTTTTCAGGTCCTTACGCACTTGATGATATGCTCCTGGAGGTTATAAACTTTTTTTCTGCAGGATGCTGGACAATAAATTTCAGCCCTGATCTCCGTCACCAATTAAATCCAAAAAGTTATTGACATTAACCACTGGCAAACATAATAGATAACAGCTTACGGGATGTAGCGCAGCCTGGTAGCGCACCTGAATGGGGTTCAGGGGGTCGGAGGTTCAAATCCTCTCATCCCGACC
>JBKHCI010000113.1:0-5750 GCA_046541915.1 Desulfonatronovibrio sp.
AAACCCCTTTACGCCCTGCAAAGGGCTGGACAAAAGGTACCAATAAAGACTAAGAATATAGAAATTTTCAGGGCCGATATCATAAATATTGATATCCCCCTGATAAGTTTCCGGATAACCTGTTCAGCAGGCGCCTATGTACGTTCCCTGGCCCACAGCCTGGGGAGACGACTTGGTTGCGGCGCGGTTCTGACAGAACTTATCCGGGAACAAAGCCATCCTTTCAGTCTGGATAGAGCTGTAGAAATGGACCTGCTGATGCAGGCTGACAACTGGCAGGATTATGCCCTGTCCATTACCGAGGCTCTCTCGCACTGGCCAAAGCTGATTCTGGACCATAACCAGCAGGCTTTTGTCAGAAACGGCAGGCCCATTGATTTTGATCTTCTTCCGGAGACAGATCCAGAAGAGAACAAAATGGCCCTCATGGTTTCACCCCAGGGAAATCCTGAAGCGCTGGCAGGACTTGAGACAGGAAAGGATGGGAGGCTGATGTGGACCATCAAGCGCGGCTTATGGTCAAATTAAAATGAATATTAATCAAGGAGGATATCGCTGTGGTTATGAATCCAGAAGAAAAGGCCGGTGTTATTCAGGAATACAAAAAACATGAAAATGACACCGGATCCCCGGAAGTGCAGATTGCTCTGCTCACCGAGAGGATCAAATATCTTACGGAACATTTCAAGACCCATAAAAAGGATTTCCACTCCAGAACCGGCCTGCTCAAGCTGGTCGGTAAAAGAAGAAATCTTCTAGGTTATCTCAAGAAGAAAGACGTTGAAAGATACCGGGAAATTATCACCCGTCTGGGCCTTAGAAAGTAAAGTCAGCATCAGGGCGCGCTTCTTCCCTAACAGGAAACCGCGCGCCCTTTTCCAGCCTTTTTTATGCCTGCGCCACATTTTCTGGATATTCCATCCGCGTTTTGGATCATTTTTTTTCACACCTGCAATTAAATATGTATAAAGGATAAACAAAATGGAAAACACATTTAAAACCAACTCAACCAGCGCTGCTGCTGGAGACGTGCAAATAACATTTGAAACCGGCAAACTTGCCAATCAGGCTGACGGCGCCGTAGTCGTCCGGGGCGGAGACACGGTTGTTCTGGTAACAGCTGTAACCCAGGCCATGCAGCATGACCCTGGATATTTTCCCCTGGTGGTCAATTATCAGGAAATGTCCTACGCGTCCGGAAGGATTCCCGGAAGCTATTTTAAAAGGGAAATCGGCCGGCCCAGCGACAGGGAAACGCTTGTTTCCAGGCTGATAGATCGCCCCATCAGACCTCTTTTTCCCAAAACCTTTAAAGATGAAGTCCAGGTTATCGCCACTGTACTCTCGGCTGATCCCCAGAATGATCCGGATGTGCTGGCCATAAGCGGTGCCTCAGCCGCTCTGCATATCTCCAGAATCCCTTTTTCCGGACCAATTGCCGGAGCCAGAATCGGATATATCGATGAAGAATTCGTACTTAACCCAAGCCATAAACTGCTTGAGCAAAGCGACCTCAATCTCATAGTCGCGGCTACCAGGGACGGAGTGGTCATGGTGGAAGGATTCACCGAATTTCTGCCTGAAAAACTGATTGCCGATGCCATTAACTGGGGTCAGCAACAGATCATACCTCTGATTGACGCCCAGCATGAACTGCGTTCAATCTGCGGCAAAGAAAAAATCACTATCCCGGCTGAACCTGAAAAAGACCCGGAACTGGAAAAAATGGTTTCCGATCTGGTCGCGGCTGACCTGTCCAAGGCCCTTTTCATCCCAGAAAAAATGGAAAGAAGAGACGCCAAAAGAGAAGTATCCGCGAAATTCAAGGAAGCAATAGCTGAACAGCTGGGGGAAGATTCTGAAAAGCTTCCCAGAGCCAAGCAATTATATGAAGAACTGGAAAAAAAGATTGTCCGGGAAAGAATACTGGAAAGCAAGACCCGCATAGATGGCCGGGATCTGACAACTGTCAGGCCTTTAACCATGGAAGTGGGACTTCTGCCCCGGACTCACGGTTCAGCAGTATTCGCCCGGGGCGAAACTAAATCACTATGCGTAACCACCCTGGGAAGCAGTTCAGATGAACAGCGCATAGAAACCCTGACCGGGGACAGCACCAAAAGATTCATGCTCCATTACAATTTTCCACCCTACTGCGTTGGCGAGGCCAAATTTCTCAGAGGACCATCCAGAAGAGAAATCGGTCACGGCATCCTTGCTGAAAGGGCCTTAACTCCGATTCTGCCCACCGCAGAAGACTTTCCTTTTACCATCAGAATCGTTTCCGAAGTAATGGAAAGCAACGGCTCCTCTTCCATGGCCACAGTATGCGGCGGAACCCTGGCTCTTATGGATGCAGGCGTACCCATTAAACAGCCTGTGGCAGGCATTGCCATGGGACTGATCAGAGAAGGAGATGAATATCTGGTGCTCACGGATATCCTGGGAGATGAAGACCACCTTGGCGATATGGACTTCAAGATCGCCGGTACTTATGAGGGGGTCACCGCTGTCCAGATGGACATCAAGATTCCCGGCATCCCCATGGATATAATGTATAAAGCCCTGGATCAGGCAAGTACAGCCAAGAAAACCATCCTGGACAGCATGAATCAGGCCCTTGACAAACCCAGGGCTGAACTTTCCAAATATGCTCCCAAAACAGAAGTGGTCTATGTTGATACAGATAAAATCAAGGATGTTATCGGACCTTCAGGCAAGAATATCAAGGCCATTACCGCGGAAACCGGATCTTCCATAGATATTGAAGATTCCGGCAAGATTACGGTATTCTCGCCAACTCAGGAGATTCTTGAAAAAACAAAAGAAATGATCCTTTTCTTCAACCAGAAGGCTGAACTGGGCAAGGATTATGAAGGCGAGGTCAAGAGGATCCTTGATTTTGGAGCCGTGGTAGAAATCCTGCCTGGAGTAGACGGTCTGGTGCACATTTCCCAGCTGGACACTAAACGTATTGACAAGGTAAGCGACGTGGTCAGCATCGGAGACAAACTCAAGGTCAAGGTAATTGAAATCGGCGACCGGGGTAAGGTCAGACTCAGCCGGGCAGCAGTGCTCATGGAAGAAAGAGGCGAAAAGTTCGATCTTGAAGCGGCTTCCAGGCCGGCTCCCAGAGGCCGTGGCGGCGACAGAGGCAGACCCAATCGCGGAAGATAACCAACCGGCTTTATTGAACTGAATAGTATCTATTCACCATGCTGTGAGGACAGCCTGCATCCTGGTTGGTTTTCGCCATTGCTGCTTGTTTGACCAGCCCTGAGACCGTTAGTCAAAATCAGGGATATAAATACGGACTCAGGGCTGCCTGAATAAATTAATGGTTCCTGCTTACGGGCTCATGCTGGGAGTTTGCAGCAACAGAAAACCGACCAGGATGCAGGCAGTACCCAAAAATAAAAATTGTGGTGAACAGTTACACTGAATACCACTATTTCTGTGTTCTCCGAACCTGTCCTGACGAATGCACGAGCATCCTTAAGGGCAGGCGCGGAAACCCGGAAAATCTTGAAAAATCTCAATTCCCTGACAATCTGAAATTATCAGCATGGTAACTGCTGCGGACCAGTGGGCCGCAAAACATCACCATCCCCAGTTTTTCCCCTGCCCTTTCATATTCTGCGAATTTTTCCGGAGCTACGTAACGCCTTACCGCAAGATTGCCTGTAGACGGCCTTAAGTACTGGCCTATGGTCAGCATCTGACAGCCGTGCCCGGCAGCATGTTCCATGGTTTCCATAATTTCATGGTCAGTCTCTCCCAGTCCGGCCATGATCCCGGTCTTTACCCGGATACCCGGCGCCGATTTTCTTACATAACTCAAAATATTCAGGCTGGAAGTATAGTCAGCCCCGGACCTGACTTCTGGATACAGCCGACCAGCCGTTTCAAGGTTATGCCCGTAAACATCCGGTCCTGCGTTCAGAACTCTGTCAATGGCCTTCCTGTTGGCCTTAAAATCCGGAACCAGGACTTCAAGGCTGGAGCCTGGATGATCTTTTTTCAGGGTGTTTAAAACTTCTGCAAAATGCCCGGCCCCTCCGTCCTCCAGGTCATCTCTGGTCACCGAGGTTATAACCACATGTTTAAGTCCAAGCTTTGACACCGCTTCTGATATCCGTTCAGGCTCACTGGGATCTACAATTTCAGGGCGTCCGCTGCTCACGTTGCAAAAACGGCAGTTTCTGGTACAAACATTTCCAAGGATTAAAAATGTAGCTGTTTTCCGGCTGAAACATTCAAATATATTAGGACAGTTCGCGCTCCTGCAGACCGTGTTCAAGTGCAGATTCTCCAGGTCTTTATCCACCCTGGCAAAATCCGCGCTGGCTGGAAGCCTGACCCTTAGCCACTCAGGTTTTCTCAAGTACTGCTTTGAATTCATAAAATTTTTACTCCGGCAAAAATTGTCCTGACAAACCGCCAGGTTAACCACAGCTGACCGTAAACAAAATATTAAAACTTATGACTATTGTAACCAGCCATTCCAATACTGACTTTGACGCTCTGGCATCCATGGTAGCTGCTTCTTTTCTGTATCCTGGAGCGCAGCGCGTGCTTCCTTCACAGGTATCCCCCCAGGTAAGGGATTTTCTGGCAGTTCACTGGGATCTTCTTCAGATAAGATCCAGAAAGCAGATGGACCTTTCAGACGTGTCACGGCTTATTGTAACGGATACTTCCAACTGGGAACGCCTTGACAACATAAAAAAAGATATTTTCCGCTCTGACCCGGATATAATTATCTGGGATCATCATATGTCCCAGGGCAATATAGATGCCGGAAGCATATATAAAGAAGAGGTGGGGGCCACAGTGACCCTGCTTCTGGAACAGATGAAGGCCAGAGACACCGCGTTCTCTCCTGTTCATGCCACACTCTTTCTTTTGGGCATATACGATGATACTGGATCTCTGTCGTTTCCTTCCACTACCGCAAGGGACGCATACATGGCCGGCTTTCTACTGGAAAACGGCGCGGATCTCAATGTGGTTTCAGCCTATCTGGACAATTCCCTTGACTCACGCCATCTTGATGTATTCAGCAGGATGCTGGCCTCTTCGGAAACTTTTTCCTCAGGCAGCCTTCGTTTTGGAGTATGTGTTCAAAACGCGGAAAAAAGCTTAAACATGTTGCCCGCAGTAGTCAATAAATTCAAGGATATCAAAGGACTGGACGCTGCTTTCGGCATTTTCCCCATGAGTGCCTCCAAAACAATAGTCATTGGCAGAAACAATGCCGGAGAGCTGGACCTGGGAGCGATTATGCGCAAGCTGGGCGGCGGAGGCCATCCCGGGGCTGGTTCAGCCGTTATCAAAGCCGGGGTGGAGGAAGCGCATGAACAGGTGGTAAAACTCATCCAGGACGCGGATATCAGGGAGCAGACCGTTGGCAGCGCCATGTCACCGGTTAAAAAACATCTGTCTCCTGAGAATACCCTGCGCCAGGCAAAAAAGATGATGGACGAATCCAGCAGCAGGGCCCTTCTGGTAGTGGATGAAAACCGTGTATTATCTGGAGTCCTGGAAGAAAAACAGTTTTCAAAAATACGCAATGAACAGCAGTGGGATCAGCCTGTTACTTCCATGATGCGCAGGCAAATTGTCACGGTTAACCCCAGTCAACCTCTGCGTGAAGCCCTGCAGCTCATGTCCAGTTCAGAAACAGGTTTTCTGCCGGTGGTGGAAAAAGATATCCTCATGGGACAGATAACCCGGTCAACTATCATCCT
>JBKHCI010000114.1:0-5724 GCA_046541915.1 Desulfonatronovibrio sp.
CCCCCGGATCAAGTCCGGAGTGACGGATCCAGGGTCCAGATCTTCTTGTTGGATCTTGCTGAATAGTTACATGGTTTTCATCTGGAAACGGTTCTTTTTCCTTTTTGCGGCGTCAATCTGCACAATTATTCGTCAACGTATTTATTAAGATACGCCTCCTCATAATTGCTTGATTTCCTCGCCAAAAGAAAAAACTCCTCGTTTCCGGAAAGAAAACCAGTACTTTCAACATCCGGAAAGAAAGGCTTTCCGGATGGAAACTACATGGTTTTTTGTTTTGTTCCGGCAAATTCAAAATTCCTTCATGTTTTTTATGGCGGATATTCCGGGAATTTGGCAGGGTGTTCAAGTCTTTTAAAAAATGCAGCTGAACAGAATCTCCGGAGGAAACTTAAATGACCGCTGTTGAAGATTTTTCAGGTATTCCCAGATTTGATATTAATGAGGCCCTGAGAAGGTGTATGGGAAAAAGGGATTTTCTGGAAGAACTGTCTGTTGTTTTTGTGGAAGACAGCCTGCCTCTGTATTTTCCTGCTTTGAAACAGGGCATCAAGGATAAAGATTTTGAAATAATAGCCAAAAATTCTCACGGTATCAAAGGCGGGTGTGGAGCCATCGGGCTGATCAGGGCCAGGGATATGGCATATATTATAGAGATGGCTGCCAAATCCGGAGATATTCAAAAGATTGAACAGGTACTGCCCCTGCTTGTTGCCGAGCTTGATCAGGTTGTGGAGGTGATTACCACCGGAACCGTTACAGACATGGAAGAGCAGCAGGAGGATATATGAGCGGTGATACTTTTGGACGCATTTTCAGAGTGACCACTTTTGGGGAATCCCATGGCCCTGGCCTGGGCGGAGTGGTTGAAGGCTGCCCTCCTGGTATTATCATAAGTGAAGATATTATTCAGAAAGAAATGGATAAGAGAAGGCCCGGGCAGGGGCCTGCTTCCACCAAAAGAAAAGAGCCGGACAAGGTTCAGATCCTTTCCGGGGTTTTTGAGGGAAGAACCACAGGCACGGCCATTGGTTTTTATGTTGCCAATAAAGATCAGCGTTCGCGGGACTATTCTGATATTAAAGATGTTTACAGACCCGGACATGGTGATTTTACATATGACGCCAAGTATGGTTTCCGGGATTACCGGGGAGGCGGCCGGTCTTCCGGGCGGGAAACCGTTTCCAGGGTTGCAGCCGGAGCCATTGCTCAGGCCTTTCTGAAAACCGTAGACATAAATATTATGGCTTATACGGTTGAGCTGGGTGGAATCCGGGCCGGTTTCAAATCCAGAGAGGAAATTGATAAGAATGCTTTTGCCTGTCCTGATCCTGAAACAGCTCTGGCCTGGGACAAAATGGTCAAAGAGTGCAGGAATGAAGGCGATTCTGTGGGAGGTGTAGTGGAAGTGGTTGCCGGGGGAGTTCCACCGGGACTGGGAGAACCTGTTTTTGACAAGCTTGACGCCAGACTGGCTTATGCCCTCATGGGAGTGGGCGCGGTTAAAGGGGTTGAGATCGGCCGCGGCTTTGAGGCCGCCAGGCTCAAAGGCAGTGAAGACAATGATTGTATGACTGGAAAAGGTTTTTTGTCCAATAATTCCGGAGGGGTTCTGGCCGGTATATCTTCGGGCCAGCCTCTTGTCGCCAGGGTTGCGGTCAAGCCCATACCATCCATAGCCAGGCCCCAGAAAACACTTACCAGCAAATCAGTGGAAACTGAAATCAGCATTGGCGGACGCCATGATATCAGTGCCATCCCCAGGATAGTTCCTGTGCTGAAGGCCATGTCTGCCCTGGTCCTGGCGGATATGTATCTTTTGCAGCGCTCAAGAGGTGGACTTGAAAGATAGTTTGCCCTGGGCGGGTGAATAAAAGGATTGTGTTCACAGTATATGTTTGATAAGCGAAATTTCGTCTGACGAACTTTCGCTTTTTTTTCAAAGAATTATTTTTTGTTCAGGAGTGAGGTATGCGAGGAGGGCCTAAGAAAAGAATTACCAATCACTGGGAAAGCATAAAAAACTATTTTCTTAAAATCCTCCGGCCTTATGACTGGACACTTTCTTTCAGATTTATTGTTATCCCTTCCTTTCTCCTTTTTCTGGTCATAATTATCACATCGGTATTCTTTTCCAAAAGTATTTTTCATTCTTCAAAAGAGCATGTCACTGAAAGGCTTCACCTTGCCCAGGCCATGCTGGAAAATCAACTTAAAGACAAATTCAGGTTTGTTGATTTTCATTCAGCAAAACTGGCGGATGATCCCCAGCTCATTGAAGACTTTCTCAATCAAAATTCTGTAGAGGCTTATGACAGACTGAAAAATGGTTTTGGTCCTTTAAGACAGATCCCCGGCTTTTCTTCTCTGGATTTTTGTATTTATCTTGATCCTGAGGAAGTCAACCCGGAGGTTGGCTGGGATTGTTCGGCTCGGGACGAGATGATCGCCCCACTGTTAGACAAAACCTGGCAGACCCATGATATCTCGCACGAAATGTTTGTAGGGCAAAAAGGAATCAGCAGAATGGTTACCGTGCCCATAAATTATCAGCTGGAGACCGTTGGCATTCTGGGAGTCAGAGTAGTGGTGAGTGATCTTTTGTCAGACTTTAACCTGCCCAGCAGCTTAACCATGGTCCCTGTAGTTGATGAAAATTTCTCAGGAAATCTGGCTCCTTCCCTGGTCAGGATGAAATCCGGCAGCTGGGTTGCCTATGATTCAAGTCATGCATCCACCATGCTGCCGTCCAGAGAAATCACCACGGAGAACAGCCTGGCTTTGGAAAAGAATAACAGTTTTCTACTGCACCCCTTTGCCAGTAATGAAGGCCAGATTCTGGGCGGGATGGTTCTTGGAGTGGATCATTCACTTATTACCGCTCATAATCAGTCATATTGGCGTTATATTACTCTGATTATTCTAATTTTCGGAGCGTCAATTGTACTTATTCTTTTTTCTACCCTGCTTAAGATTAAAAGTTTTTTTGTTAAACTCAAAAAAATGATAGTTGCTTCTCACAGGAATGATTTCTCGGATCGTTTTGAAACAGACCCTGTACACTGTCTTGATGTGATGAACTGCCATAATGAAGAGTGTCCGGTTTATGAGAATCCCTCACTGGTATGTTATCTTGAGACCGGATCTGAGGCGATTTCACCACAGTGGAGGGATACCTGCATTTTTCTTAATAAGTATGATGACTGTACTGCCTGCCCTGTGTATACACTTAGAAGAGGGGACGAACTTGATGAGATGCGCAATGTCGTGAATACCATGATGCGTCTCTGGAGTGTTTTTCTGGATAAAAGCGGCAGGCTGCTGAATCAGGTGTTAAGAAGCGAAGGAACATCCTACCATGTACCATCACTGGATGACGTGGCCAACCGGATGGAACAGATGGCCAGGCTGACTTCATTCAGTCATGATATCAGGGGTGTATATCAGAAAGAAGAAGTCTATGAACAGCTGAAGAATGTTTTTAAGCATACCTTTAAAATAGATCATTTTCTCCTCTTTGAAATCAATTCAAGTGAAAACAGAATGACCCCGGTACTGGACAGTCATCCAGAAGATAGTCTGTGTAAATATGATGTTATGCTTAACCCTGAGCTATGCAGGGCCAAGCGCATGTCCGAAGAAGTTTCATCCGTTAATAATCACGCCTTATGTCCTTATTTTAACTGTGATCATTCCAGCCACCTGCGTTACTGCATACCACTGGTCATGGGAGGCCAGGTTGGAACAGTGTTTTCTTTTATGGTTCCCAGATCTGAATGGCATATCAGGAGAGAACAGATTGTCATCCTCAGAAAATACATGGAAGAAACAGCTCCCATTCTCACTACTCTTCGCCTGCTGGATATCACCAGAGAACAGTCCATGCGTGACCCTCTTACCCATTGCCAGAATCGCAGATTTCTTGATGAATATATGCAGCAGTACGAACCTCTGTGTATTCGGGAAAATAAGACCATTGGGTTTTTAATGGCTGATCTTGACTATTTTAAACAGGTCAATGACCAGTATGGGCATCAGGCTGGTGATGCCATGCTTAAAACAGTTGTGAGCATTATTAAGGAAAATATTCGTTCCTCAGATCTGTTAATCAGGTATGGCGGTGAAGAGTTTTTGATTCTTCTGCCCCAGGTGGAGCCTGGCATGAGTGAGACGGTGGCTCAAAAGATAAGGGTGGGAGTTGAACAACATGAATTCGATATTGGCGATGGAAAGAAGATAAAAAAAACAATCAGTCTGGGAGTATCAGAGTTTCCTCATGACGCTGACTCCATGTACAAGGCCATTAAATTTTCAGATGTAGCCCTGTATGAAGCCAAGAAAAAAGGACGCAACAGGGTTGTAAGGTTTGAAAAAGGAATGTGGGCTGAGGAGGATTATTGATTTTCTTGTTTTTCCCCACAGGTTTTTACATTTAAGCTACTGACATGATTGATATTTGTGAACTAAGCAGTGACTACCCGGTTTCAGGCGGGACCTGCGTTGATTTTTAACCTCAGGGCACAGTGTCGTGCCCTTTTTTTAAGGAGAATATTTTCGTGCGTAAAGATGTATACTATATTGAAGGAGATGGAATAGGTGCTGAGGTCTGGAAGGCTGCCAGGCCGGTGCTGGAGAAGGCCCTGGAAAAAGCCTGTTCCGGAGAGCATGAACTGAACTGGAAAGAGCTTCTGGCCGGTGAAAAGGCATACAATGAAACAGGAAAGTATCTGCCTCAGGAAACCCTGGATGTTCTTTCAAAGGTGTCTCTGGCCATGAAGGGTCCTCTGGCTACACCGGTCAGCGGAGGATTCCGAAGTCTTAATGTAACTCTCAGACAGACCCTTGACCTGTATGCCTGCATCAGGCCGGTGCGTTATTTCAATGGGGTTGAGTCTCCTCTGAAAAAACCTGAGCTGGTGGATATGGTGGTGTTCAGAGAGAATACCGAGGATGTCTACGCGGGTATTGAATGGGCAGCCAACTCTTCTGAAGCTGTGAGGCTTATATCATTTTTACGGGATGAACTGAATATTGAAGTCTCAGATAAAGCCGCTCTGGGGCTCAAGCCGGTCACTGAAAAAGGCTGTAAAAGGCTGGTCAGAAAAGCAGTGCAATACGCCGCAGCTAATAAAAAACCAAGTGTGACCCTGGTACATAAAGGCAATATCATGAAATATACTGAAGGCGCCTTCCGCACCTGGGGATATGAACTTGCCAGGGATGAATTCGCGGACCAGACCATTACAGAGGATCAGGCAGAAGGTTCCCTGTCCGGGATAGTGATCAAAGACCGCATTGCTGATGCCATGTTTCAGGAAGTGCTTATGAGGCCTGAGCAGTACAGTGTTATCGCCACAACCAACCTCAACGGAGATTATCTTTCCGATGCCCTGGCCGCCCAGGTTGGCGGGCTAGGTCTGGCGCCCGGGGTGAACATGAGCGATGACCTGGCTTTTTTTGAGCCTACTCACGGCACAGCGCCCGCAATAGCCGGCAAGGACATGGCCAACCCTGGAAGCCTTATTCTTTCAGGGGCAATGCTTCTGGAACATGCCGGATGGGGAGAGGCGGCAAAGCTTATTTACCAGGCGGTGGAAAAAGTAATCGCGGGCAAGAAGGTAACCGCTGATCTGGCAGGTCAGATTGAGGGCTCAACCCAGGTTGGCTGTCAGGAATTTGGTGAGCTTATCGGGATGAATCTGTAGAAGAAATCCGAATATCTTT
>JBKHCI010000115.1:0-5701 GCA_046541915.1 Desulfonatronovibrio sp.
TTATACGTTCTTCCAGCTTTTTCAGGCTTTTTTCATGGGAAAGGGTTTTGTCCAGTACATGAATACGAAGGTTATGCCCTTTGAGATTAATTGATGCGGTACCCGGAAGAAGACTGACTGCCCAGACCAGGGCGGCTCTGGCCGCAGGCTGTCGCAAGTTAAGGTGATAATCAATAAAACCCGAGTGCAAAGGCATGGACGGCCTCAGAGCCCTGCCTGCCACATCAATTCCGCCCAGAATGGATAGATGGAAGAAAAATGGAATAAACTTCAATAGTCCTTTTACGCTGCAGGGCTGGAACGGAATCAGCAAAATGCTGAGAAAGGCGGAAGCGGTTATGAAAAAAAAGGACAAAGGCCACTGGCTCATTTCACCGCGGGTCAGGCTCCACCAAAGCACAGCAAAGATCAGCCAGCGGCCTGCAAAGCCTTTTGCCCACAACCAGGACCGGCTGTTCAGGCCTGAAAAAATCCTTTGTCCGGTTTTCGGAACAGAAAAAGAATGACTGTCCGCCTTGGATCCATTTTTGTTGCGACTCATGTTGAATCAGGCCCCTTTCCAGCCAAGCAGGGCAAAGATTATTATCATTAATATGAAAAGGGTGCTGAATACTGTCCAGAGCGAGATTTTCAGTTCCATATTCCGGGATGCTTTGTCTATCAGATTAGTTTGAGCAAGATAGTCAGTGAAGTGGACAAGGTTCAGGCTTAACCGGCTAGATTCCCTGAGGCTCAACCTGCCTATCCAGGAGTTGAACCAAGACCAGATTCTGTCGATGATGAGCGCTGTATCAGGCAAAACCCCCATGATTTTTGTGGAAATCTTTTGTATACTTTTTCCGCAAACAAAATAAATAATCATTCCTGTAAGCACAGGCCAGAGTGAAGATAGAAAAAAGTTAAGATTTGTCCATATAACCTGGTTGTCCGGATAAATTTTATGAAAAAGAAGAGGCAGACAGGCAATGATTATTATTAAAAGCACCCATGCGAGAGGGAGGTTGAGAGCAGACTGCTTTTTTCTTTTTGCGCTGATTATTTTGAACATGAAATGAATCAAGATCAAAGTAGTTAATACAGAAGTCGCGGAAACCATCATCGGTACGATTTCATGAAGTCCGCCTGCTTTAACCGCTTCCTTGAGCAGGTATTTCGCCTGAGCACCGCCGGTAAAGGGAGCTCCTGCCAAAGCCAGAGCCGGAACACTAAGAAGAATTATTGTGAGCAGATTTTTATTGGACCGGGTCATTTTTGATTCTGAAACAGCAGCCCCCAGAAACAGGGCTGACTTGCAAAGGGCATGGTTAAAGACCAGCAGATACAGGGCTGGTCCGGCTATTCCCCAGAGTGATGCGTCCATTATCCCAAGGCCCAGACAAAAGGTCATGAGGCCCATCTGGCTTATGCTGGAATAGGCCAGAACAGTTTTGGGCCCGTCCTGGCGCAGTCCCGCAATTACACCAAAGATGGCGCTTCCCAGGCCCAGAATGATGAAAACGCTTCCCCACGCATTCCAGGGGGTCAGTCCCACCGGAAAAAAATTCATCCACCCCAGAAGTCCGGCCTTGATCATGGCACCGCTTAAAACCGCGCTGGCCGGGGCAGGAGCAACCGGGTGGGCCAGGGGGAGCCAGAAGTGCAAAAAAATCAGACCCGCTTTGATTCCAAATCCTGCAAACAGCAGTACAAATACAGGGTGGCTCTGGGGCAGTCCGGCCAGGGCGGGAGCAATGTCGGCAAAATAATGGCTTGGACTTGAGAAGGCGGCCAGCATAATTCCCGCGATGAGCATGCCTTCACCCAGCACAGCCATTATCAGATAAATTCTTCCGGCTTTGATAGCGGCATCTTTTCCTGTATGGACGATCAGGCTGTACGAACAGAAGGTCATGAGAGCGAAAAAGGTGTAAAAGGTTACCGCATCCAGGGCTGCCACCAGTCCGATATTTCCGCACATGGTCAGCAGAAACATGACACAGAATGACTTGCTTTTGAGACTGTTTTTCTGAGTCCCAGAGACGGTAAACAGTGCAGCGGCAAACCAGCAAATAGAGGTGATTAACAGAAAGGTACTACCAAAGGGGCCGGTTCCAAAGCTGGATTTCAAGAGAAAATCGTCAAGTATGGTGTCAGAAAAAGTATTACCGGCAAGGGCAAGAAACAGGGCCGGCAGGGGAGCCAGGGGCAACATCCGGAACCCGGCTTTCAGACCCCGGCCGGGAAAAGCGCATAAAGCCGCTATTGCCAGTGGAAATAAAACAGCGCTGATCCAGATCATGGATATACCCCCATGCCAAAGGCAATCTGTCTGGCCAGGCCAAGAGGACTCCAGTTCCAATTGGCAAACAGTCCGGCTAAAAGAGAGGCTCCGGCTGTAAATATCGGAGGAACAAGCAGCATCCAGGGAGCCTCCAAACGGCTGGGTCTGATGGTTCTAAACTCTTTGTCAGGCGGTTCAAACCACATGGAATATACAATGGGCAGAAAGTACGCGGAGTTGAGCAGGCTGCTGATAATGAGTACGGCCAATACCCATTCGCTGCCGCTGTCCAGAGCGCCAATACCCAGATACCATTTACTGATAAATCCGGCCATGGGCGGAATGCCGATCATGCCAAAGGCGGCCAGGGTGAACATTGCCGCGGTAAGGGGCATGCGCCGGGCTATTCCTTTGAGATCAGGGATATCATGAATGCCCAGGGTTTCAGCGAAATTCCCGGCGCAGAAAAACAGGGTAACCTTCATTACACCCTGATGCACCAGGTGGACAATGGCTCCAACCGTGGAAAAAGGAGCAATGACAGCCGCACCCAGAGTAATATATGAAATCTGGCTGACTGTGGAATAGGCCAGTCGTTTTTTGAGATCAGTCTGGGCAAGGGCCTGGATAGAGCCGTAAATTATAGTAATGGAAGCGATAATTGCCAGGGGAGTAAGAAGGCCCAGAAGACCGGCAAAGTCACGTCCAAAAAGATCAAAGACAACCCGGATGATTCCAAAGGCACCGGCCTTGACCACTGCTACGGCATGAAGCAGGGCAGATACAGGAGCGGGCGCGACCATGGCCACTGGAAGCCAGGCATGCAGAGGAACAAGAGCCGCCTTGACCCCCAGGCCGATAATCAGGATTGAAAAAATAATGCAAAGGGTAAAATGATAATCATCTTTCAGGGCTTCCAGGGTTCCGGTATCTACAAAATCAAGAGGTCCCGCGATTACCTGGACCCAGACGACTCCCACAAAGAGCAAAGTTCCTCCCAGTATGGTATACCACAGATATGTGCGGCCGGCTTGTAAAGCGGATCTGGTTTCCCGGTGAACAACAAGCGGATAAGTGGTCAGAGTGAGAAATTCATAAAAGATAAAAAAAGTAACCAGGTTCCCGGCCAGAGCGATACCGGTGCAAGCGGTTACGCACAGGCTGAAGAAGCCGAAAAACCTGCTCCGGTTGGGTGAACCTTCAAGATATCCCACAGCATAAACAGTTGTTACCAGCCACAGATTGCTGGAAAGGGCCAGAAACATGAGAGATAAAAAATCAACCCTTAAAACAAAATCAAATCCAAGGCCCATGGTAAAACTTGCCTCATGGACATGATCCAGTACAAGCAGCCGGTAAGCCATGTAATGAACCGCAACAACCTTGAACACGGCGCCTGTGAGGTTGAGAGCGGTCCTTAGCCGGGTGCTTTCTTCTTTAAGAAAGAAAATAATCAGCCCAGTGAAAAACGAGCTGGAAAGCATGAGCACAGGCAGCCAGAAGTTCAGGTTCACGGTGTCACTCCTGCCTGGAGCTGAAAGCAGGTTCTTTCACTTAACAGAAAAACAACCTCTTGAGCCTGAAAACTGATTAATATGGAAGCCAAGGCAAGCAGCAAAGCGGTCTTTTCCATGATAAAAGGTACCTTTTGACAGCAGGATATCTTTTTGTCCGAAATAAAGGTGTGGGATAGGATTTTAAACACATAGGCAGCGGTAAGCAGACCTCCCAGTACCGGGGCTGCTGCAAGCCACCATTGACCACTGGCCAGTATAGAATGCAGAAGCATCCATTTGGCCGCAAAACCCCCGCTGGGAGGAAGCCCCATAAGGCTGATCCCGGCCAGGGCCATGGTAAAGGTGGTCATGGGCAATCCATCGGCAATATTGCGCAGGGATCTGATACTGTCTGTCCCGGTGGCCAGAATAAGATTGCCCGCGGCCAGAAAAAGAGCAGCCTTTGCCAGTCCGTGTGAGATTGCCTGGAATATGCAAGCTGTCCAGGCTTCTATTTTCCACGCGGGGTCAGGGATTGAAAAGACAAGCGGAAAAAGCAGGAACAGGTATCCGGTCTGCCCTACGCTGGAATATGCGATAATCAGCTTAAGCCGGTCTTGGATTACTGCCTGGTAAGAACCCCAGATAACAGCAGCGGTTCCAAGGAAACCAAGCAGGAACGCACCCTGGGAGGTGACTGTGGTCTCCTGAAAAACAGTAATCCATATCCGCAGAAGGAGATAAAAGGAACCTTTGATAACCAGTGCTGAGAGGATCGCGCTTACAGGAGCTGGAGCTTCTCCGTGGGCTGGAGGAAGCCAGAAATGAAAAGGAAACAGGGCTGTCTTAATAATCAAGCCCACGGTGATAAGCCCCAGGGCCATGGCCATAAGGGGGCCTCCCACAGCGGCTTCTCCTATGGAATACATATCCAGTACGCCGGTCTGGGCATAGAGAAAGCCAACGCCCAGCAAAAACAGCATGGATCCGGTGAGTGCTGCCAGATAATAGCGCAGGGCAGCCACCAGAGAGGCGCTGGTGCCGGACAAAGCAGTCAGAGCGGCGGCGCTTATGGTCATAAGTTCCAGGACTACATAGGCATTGAAAACATCGGACACAAAAAAAAGAGAGTTTAACGATCCCCATAAAAAAAACCATATGGGCCAGAAATATCTTGCCATGTCCTGTTGTTGGCCTTCGGAAAAAAAATATACCGAGTAAATACTTACCATTAACCCGATAACCCCGGCCAGCGCGGCAAACAAGACAGACAGGCCGTCCACGCACATGCCAATGCCCAGAGTTTCTGTCCAGCCGCCAAGATTCAGACTCTCAGGTCCATGAAGATAAATATCTCTGATAAGAATCAAGGAAGCTGCAAAGGTTAAGACTGCACAGAGCAACCCTGCAAGGCTTTGAATTCTTCTGGGAAAAAGAAGGCAGAGTATTGCTCCGGTAAAGGGCAAAAGGATCAATACGGGTGCCATGATCAGATTTTGGTATCCTTATCTGGAGGATCCAGGGTGCTACGTCCTGTTTTTTGATATATTTTTTTTGCCAGACAAAGTGCGAAAGCAGTTGCGCTGAAAGCCACCACTATACCGGTCAGGACCATAGCCTGAGGAACCGGATCAGGAGCGGTATCATTGTGGTGATAGGCCAGACTGATCAGCAAGAGGAATGCACCACCGGCCATAATATTCAGGCAGATAATTTTTCTGATCAGATGAGTGTGCCTGGCCAGTCCCAATAATCCGACTGAAAACAATGCTGTTGAAGTTAAAGCATAAATGGTGAGTGTGGTCATGGCTGTTTTCCCTTTTTTAAAGGATAATAAGGTTTAACAGGGTGCCCCAAATCTCCCAATTGCCGCGTCGCCGCAGGTTGGGTTCCGCGTTCAACGTTCAACGTTAAAGAACAAGAATAATTAATTTCAAAAACTTTT
>JBKHCI010000116.1:0-5664 GCA_046541915.1 Desulfonatronovibrio sp.
TCAGAACTTTGCAAACAGGAGCTGTCTTCTCCAGAGATATACCAGTTCAGGGGTAAGGATGTCCGGGAACTCCAGAACCAGGGCTTCCATGTCACTCTGGTCCAGGAAAGTGATTTCTTCCACTTCTCCGGGCATAGGAATCAGTGGCGCGGTAGTTTTTCCGGCACTGAAAAGATAGATAAATTCAAAATTCGTCTCAGCTGTCGCGTTTATTGTGGTCAAATGCCTGATCCGCCGTGCCCCAACTTCCACACCCACCTGTTTTTTGAGCCTTGCGCAGGCAGCGTCAACTGCTGATTCTCCGGCAGGCACATGCCCGGCGGCAGGCAGATCCCACCGGCCAGGATAAATTCTTTTGGAGGGATGCCTTTTCTGAATAAGGAGCCGGTCCTGGCCATCATAGATCAGCACCAGCACAGAGCGGTGGTAGAGCCCCTGCTGGTGGGCGGCCTTCCGGGATAAAACCCCCAGGGGGTGATTGGATGAATCTACTATTTCGATGAATTCAGTGGAGGAAGGTTTGTTTTCCGGGTATTTTTTGACGATCATCTGATATTTTGCTGTCTGTTACGTCTCCTTGATGAACATATCTACAATTAAACTCTGAACTCTTCAACCATGAAAACCTTTTCATATCAGGTTGTGCCCATAGAAGATAAATATTTCCGGGAGCTTGTGTCGCTGGAACAGCAATGTTTTGCCCAGCCCTGGACTGTTGAGCAGTACAGGCAGTTTACCGGTCTTGAGCACTTCAGGATTCTGGGGGTGTTTGAAGGCGGGGAGCTTTGTTCTTATATTTCTTTTTATTTCCTGCCTGATGAAGCAGAAATAATCAATCTGGGAGTCCGCCCGGACTGCCGGAAAAGAGGTATGGCCGCCAGCCTGGTTTCCAGCGTTTTGAAACTCTGCCGCAAGGCAAAGCTTGAAAGTGTTTTTCTGGAGGTGAGGCCCTCCAATATCGCGGCCCTGAATCTTTACCAGGGATTTGGGTTTAAAGAGATAGCCACCCGGAAAAACTATTATCCGGATAATATGGAAGACGCCCTGTTATTGCGTCTGGACCTTGCATCCCCCTTTAAAACAGCATCCTGAACAACCCGGATGATCTTTTATCCAGACGCTTAAGCCCAAGGGCCCGGGCCTGGTTTTTCAGGGCCGTAATTTCAGAGCCTGGTACATTGTCCTGAAGTTCCGGATAGCCTGATGCATTTCCAGCTGGTCTGTACTGCTCCATTATATTGAGATAAGTATCGTCTGGAAGATTGGCGGCAAAGAAATCCAGCCAGTCTTTTGACCCGGCCAGATCACCGGGCATAACCAGATGCCTGATCATAAGTCCTCTTCTGGCCCTGGCGTTTTCGTCCAGTACCAGAGAGCCCACCTGCCTGTGCATTTCCAGAACAGCCGCCCTGGCCTTGACAGGATAGTCAGGCGCTCCAGCGTATTTCCGGGCCTTTTCTCTGTCAAAAAATTTGGAGTCAGCAAGATAGATATCCACTATCCCCTCCAGGACGCGCAAGGTCCCCAGTTCGTCATAAGAGCCGGTATTATAAACCAGAGGGATATTTAAACCTTTTTCCGCCGCAATGAGCAGGCTTTGCAAGATCTGCAAAACAACATGGGAAGGAGTGACCAGGTTGATATTTTCGGCCCCTGAAGCCTGCAGTTCAAGAAAGATATCCGCCAGCTGCTCAGGGCTGACTTCCGCGTGCCGGCTCTGGTTGCTGCTGATATCAAAGTTCTGGCAGAAAACACAGCCAAGGTTGCAGTGAGCAAAGAATACAGTCCCTGATCCACCCCGGCCTGTAAGCGGGGCTTCCTCGCCAAAATGCAGGTTGTAGGATGCCACCTGGGCCAGGCTGCCTGTATTGCAGAACCCGGTTTCATTCTCCAGCCTGTTGACCCTGCATTGTCTTGGACACAGGGTGCAGTCCCGGGCCAGGGTTTCCAGCTCTTTAATCTTTTTTTCCAGAAGTCCATTTTTTCTGGCGATCGTGTATGCCGTCTCCATAAGTACTCCATAAATGGATTTTTGTGTTTATTGCAATGCAGTTATCATGTTTTTTAACTTGTGTTTAGGTCAACTAAAAGGCATTATGCCAAAGGGTTTATTATAACACAATTATTTAGGGGGTATATTGTTCCGCTTACCTTGTTTATCGGCCGTTAACAGAAGAAAAAATGAAGAATCTGTATTATTTTATTAATTTCATTCAATTGTTTAGGAGGACATGACTATGTTTGTTGGCCTGAAAATGTTAAAGGATTTTGCCGCCATCACTCCTGACACCCTGATGATGGAGGCTGACAGAATTCTCACCGAAACCAGGCAGTGGATGCTGATGGTGGTTCAGGATGATAAGTTTGTTGGGGCGGTGTTAAAGGAAGACGTGCGCAGTTCCCTGCCCTCGCCCGCCACTACCTTAAGCAGGCACGAGCTCAACTATCTCCTGAACAAGATGACCGTAAGCAAGATTATCCGAAAAGATATCCCCACAGTCATGCCTGAGGCTGAAATTGAAGTTGCGGCCAAAATCATGTTTGATCACAATTTGTCCGGTCTGCCAGTGCTTGATTCCGCGGGCAGGCTGGTGGGCAATATCAACCGCAATATCATGCTTGAAGTTCTGGTGGAGGAGATGGGCCTGGCCCAGGGCGGCGCAAGGATCGTCTTTGAGATTCAGGACCGTAAAGGGGTCATTGCTGAAGTATCCAGCCTGATATTCAACATGGGGATCAGCATCATTTCAACAGCCACCTTTTTTCATAATGACAGCAGGATGGTGGTTTTCCGGGTTCAGACCGATGACCAGGGGCCCATTGTCAAGGAGCTGGTCAAACTGGGTTATAAAGTAGTCGGGCCTGAAGATTTCAGGTCGGAATGGAGTTTATAAAAAATGGCACTTCTGGAAGTCCGGGATGTAACCCTGACATTTAAAGGCATTGCCGCGCTTATGGACGTGGGTTTTACTGTTGATCCGGGCCAGGTTGTCTCTCTTATCGGACCCAACGGGGCCGGAAAAACCAGTATGCTCAACTGCATCAGCGGCCGGTATCATCCTGACAGCGGCCTGATAAATCTGCGCGGCAAAAATATTCTGAGCCTGCCTGCCCATTCCAGGCTGAGTACAGGGCTGTCCAGGACTTTTCAGAACATTGCCCTGTTTAAGGGCATGAGTGTCCTGGATAATCTTATGGTGGGCCGGCACAGCCGGATTAAATGCGGACTTCTGACTTCATTGGTCTATTTTGGCCCGGCCAGAAAAGAAGAGGACAGGCACCGTAGAAAAGTGGAAGAGATAATCGATTTTCTGGGTCTTTCCGCGTACAGGCATAAGATTGCCGGGAGCCTGCCCTACGGGGTTCAAAAGCTGGTGGAACTGGGCCGCGCCCTGGCTGCCGAGCCCGAGCTGATTCTTCTGGATGAGCCCATGGCCGGCATGAACCTGGAGGAAACCGAGGAAATGGCCAGATATATCCTGGACATAAACGAGGAATGGAAAATAACCGTGCTTCTGGTAGAGCATGACATGGGCGTGGTTATGGACATCTCAGACAAGGTGGTGGTGCTGGATTTCGGTCAGGTCCTGGCAGAGGGCTCTCCGCAGGAGGTTCAGTCCAATCCTGATGTGATCGCTGCCTATCTGGGCGGGGAGAATGCCGCTTTTCTTGGAATGTAGGCTGGATTTATTTTTTTAATATTGACCAAAGAATTTTGAACCCTTGAGTTGAAATCTATGACAGATCATAACACCACTCTGCCCGGACTGCTTGTTGAAAACGCTGCAAGGTTCGGTTCAAGAACCGCCCTGCGGGAAAAGGAATGGGGTATATGGCAGACATATTCCTGGCAGGATTATCTGGATATCACATCCGAGTTCGCCGCCGGACTTAAAGAACTGGGACTGGGCAGAGGAGACGTGATAGTCCTTATTGGAGACAACCGTCCTGAATGGTTATGGGCCGAGATCGCCATACAGAGTCTGGGGGGCACGGCCCTTGGGGTTTATCAGGATGTCCAGGCCGGTGAGATTGAATACATTTTTGAGCTTACCGGCTGCAGACTGGTCATTGCTGAAGACCAGGAGCAGGTGGATAAAATGCTCTCCCTGCGGGATAAAGTTTCTCATCTGGAATATATTGTCTATCATGATCCAAAAGGACTGATAAAGTATGAGGACAAAGGGCTTCTTCCTTTTGATGAAGTCCGCCGGAGCGGTCTGGCCGACAAGAATCTTTTTGAAGACTGGGTCAGTCAGCTGTCACCGCAGGACACCTGCCTTATCGCCACTACCTCCGGGACAACCGGCAGGCCCAAGCTGGCCATGCTCTCCCACAGCAATCTGCTGTGCATGGCCCATAATCTGGGACAGGTTGATCCCAGGCGTCAGGATGACGAGTTTGTTTCATTTCTGCCTCTGGCCTGGATGGGAGAACAGATGATGGCTGTGGCTTCAGCCCTTCTTTACGGGTTCTGCGTTAATTTTCCTGAAGAACAAAACACGGTTCAAAGCGATATCCGGGAAATCGGTCCGCATATAATATTTTCTCCGCCAAGGGTGTGGGAAAATCTGGCGGCCAGCATCCAGGTCCGCATTATGGAAACCACCAGGCTGAAAAGGTTTATCTATAATAAATGCATGGCTGTCGGCATCAAAATGGCGGAACACAGATTGAACAGGAAGCCGGCAGGCGGGCTGCTCAAAATGCTTTATTTCCTTTCCCGGTTTCTTCTGTTCAAATCTCTCAGGGACCGCCTGGGTTTTTCCAGGATCCGTTCAGCCACTACTGGCGGGGCCGCCCTGGGACCGGACACGTTCAAGTTTTTCCATGCCATGGGCGTAAATCTCAAGCAGATATACGGGCAAACCGAAATCGCGGGCATTTCCTGCGTTCACCGGGACGGCCATATTGATTTTGACACGGTAGGCCAGCCAATCCCCGGGACTGAAATAAGGATTTCAGAGGAAGGGGAGATACTGTCCCGGTCCGGAGCTGTTTTTCAGGGGTATTACAAGGATGAAAAGGCCACCCGGGAAACCCTGTCCGGGGACGGGTGGCTTATGTCCGGAGATGCCGGGTATTTCAAGGACAACGGGCAGCTGGTGGTTATTGACCGGCTCAAGGATGTAATGGAACTGGCTGACGGGACCAGGTTTTCCCCGCAATTCATGGAAAACAAGCTCAAATTTTCACCTTATATCCGCGAGGCAGTGGTAGTGGGCAAGGACAAGGATTATATCGCGGCCATCCTGTGCATTGACGAGGAAATCGTGGGCAGATGGAGCGAAAGCAGGCTCATTACCTATACCACTTACCAGGATCTGGCTTCCAAAGACGAGGTCTATCATCTGGTGGCCGATGAAGTGCGCAGGATTAATGAAACCATACCGGAAAATACCAGGATCAGACGGTTTGCCCTGCTCTTTAAAGAGCTTGATCCGGATGACGGCGAACTCACCAGGACCAGAAAGATCAGGCGAAAGGTGGTGGGAGAGCGTTACGCCAGGCTGATAAACAGCCTGTATACTGATGATGACCATGTGGATATGACGGCCAGGATTCAGTATCAGGACGGCAGCATCCGGGAAATGAAGGGGAGGATCGCGATCAAAAACGTATTTTGAACGCTGACAGGGCGCTTCTGATATTTCAAAGGGCTAA
>JBKHCI010000001.1:0-107500 GCA_046541915.1 Desulfonatronovibrio sp.
TGGTGCCAGGTAAGGTAGGGAAGAGAAGGAAGGTTGTCTTGTAGTCGGATGTCCGTGGTTGGGAAGTATTTTAACTGCCGGGTAAAGTGACTTGCTGAACTGGATCAATCAATTTTTTGGGATTACCAAACTAAAATGGGTCGCTGATAACTGTCAGCGACCCATTGAAATTTATGGTCGGGAAGACTGGATTTGAACCAGCGGCCCCCTGCTCCCAAGGCAGGTGCGCTACCAAGCTGCGCCACTTCCCGTAAAGAAAGTCCTCATATATTCAAAGGACAGGGATTGTCAATGTAAAGTTGGGAATATGGTAAAGATTAATCGCTCCTGGTTAAAATCCCGGACAGCTGCTGGTGGATATGCCCGTTGGAGCCCAAAATTTCACGCATGCCCGGTTTATACGGGCTACCATCAAAGGTGCTGATTTTTCCGCCGGCTTCTCTTATCAGGCAGACCCCGGCTGCTGTATCCCACGGCTTGAGTCCCAGTTCATAAAAGCCGTCAAAACGCCCGGCCGCGGTGTAGGCCAGGTCTGTGGCGGCGGAGCCGCATCTGCGTACGCCCCTGGTATTGACCAGCGCGTTTCGCATGTTGGTGATTATACTGTTGATATCCTTAAGCAGGGAATACGGAAACCCGGTGGCGATGAGGGCGGGTTTCAGGGTAGTGGTCTGGGAAACATTTATTGCCTGTTCATTGCAGTAGGCGCCTTTGCCTTTGGCCGCCCAGAACATTTCATCCAGAATGGGCAGATAGACAAGGCCCAGATCCACGTCCGAGCCGGTCCAGAGTCCCACGGAAACTGCCACAAAAGGTATCTTGTGGGCAAAGTTGGTGGTCCCGTCCAGGGGATCAATGATCCAGGTCGGTCCCTGAGCAAGGGCGGTGTCGCTGGCGGATTCCTCAGCCAGAAAGTCAGCTTCCGGTAAAATTTTTCCAAGTGATGTTTTGAGGTTTTCCTCTACTGCCACGTCAGTATCCGTGACCAGGTCAATGGGGCCTTTATAGCGGATGTTCCTGGGTTTGTCCCAGGCGGAGATGATCAGCTGGCCGGCCTGGCGCACGGCATTCACTGTGCTGTTAATCACTTGTTCAGTTATGTTCATGCCTGCTCCCTCAGTGTTCTCTTACTTCCAGAAAATCAATGTCCGGCCATTCTTCTTTAGCCCTTTCCAGACGCCATTTGCTGGCGAAAAGCATGGCCGGGTATCCCTGTATATCTTCCACCAGAGAAGTAAAGTATCTCTGTCTGAAATCCTTGAGTGCTTTTTTGTTGGTTGAATCGATCCAGCGCACGGTTGAAAAATCAAGGGGTTCGTAACTGGCTTCCACACCGTATTCAGCCTGAAGTCTGGCAGCAGTGACGTCAAACTGCAAAGCTCCCACCGCGCCCAGGATATAATCGTTTCCGGATACGGGGCGAAACAGCTGAATGGCTCCTTCTTCGGTCAGCTGCCTGAGTCCCTTTTCCAGCTGTTTGGATTTCAGGGGATTTTTCAAAATGACCCTCTGGAAAAATTCCGGGGCAAAATTGGGGATGCCGGTAAACTTGAGTTCCTTGTACGTGGACAGGGTGTCGCCGATTTTTATGGTTCCGTGGTTATGGATGCCGATTATATCCCCGGGCCAGGCTTCTTCCACGCCTGAACGGTCTCTGGCCATGAAGATGATGGCGTTGGAAATCTGGACGTCCTTGTTTATACGGTGATGGCGCACCTTCATGCCTTTTTCAAATTTTCCTGAACAGATGCGCAGGAAAGCTATGCGGTCTCTATGGGCTGGATCCATATTGGCTTGAATTTTAAAGACAACTCCGGAGAAATTTTCTTCAAATGGAGAAATCTCCCCGGTTTCAGCCTGCCTGGGTCTGGGATGAGGGGCCAGGGCGACAAAAGTATCCAGAAGTTCCCGGACTCCGAAGTTGTTCACCGCGCTGCCAAAGAAAACCGGAGTCTGTTTGCCCTGTAAATAGGCCTCCTTGTTAAAAGGATATCCCGCGCCCTGAATAAGTTCGATGTCCTGGCGCAGTTCTTCCGCAGCACTCTTGCCGATTAGTTCTTCCAGCTTTGGGTCGTTCAGGTCACTGATAACCTGGTTTTCCCTGGGTTTCCTGCCTTTTTTATCTTCCGGAGCAAAAAAGTGAATTTTTCCCTGGCTCAGGTCATACACGCCCTGAAATATCTTGCCCATGCCAATGGGCCAGGTCAAAGGAGCTGCCTGAATGCCCAGGGTCTGCTCGATTTCATCCAGAAGCTCAAAAGGATCCCGGCCGTCCCGGTCCAGCTTGTTGATAAAGGTCATAATGGGGGTGGAACGCATGCGGCAGACCTGCATAAGTTTTTTGGTCTGGGCTTCCACACCTTTGACGCTGTCAATGACCATGAGAGCTGAATCCACAGCAGTAAGCACCCGGTAGGTATCTTCAGAAAAATCCTGGTGACCCGGGGTATCCAGGAGGTTGACCTCGTAGTCCTGATAAATGAATTTCATAACTGATGAAGTAACTGAGATTCCGCGTTCCTGTTCAACTGTCATCCAGTCGGAGCGGGCGTGGCGGGCCGCTTTTTTGGCCTTGATGGACCCGGCCATCTGAATTGCTCCGCCAAAAAGCAAAAGCTTTTCAGATAAGGTGGTCTTACCGGCATCCGGGTGGCTGATGATGCCAAAAGTCCGTCTTTTAAGGACTTCCTGAGTTATTTTTGAGCTGCCTGGTTTCTGGGTCATGGTTGTATTACTTTTATGAGGATTATGTGGATATTTAATTGATTTTTAAAAAATGAGATCACTTAACTCGCGCAGTGAACACAAAGAGTGGATTCAGGCATTACCAGGAGGCGTTTTACCGCAATATCCTCTCCGCAATTTTCACAATATCCGAATTCTTCGTCCTGGAGGATTCTCTTGGCAGCCATTTCCAGCCTGGCCAGGCGGACCTTGGAATTGTTCAGAGAAGACATAGCTATGCCCTGGTTGGTCAAGGAATCCATCCTGGAAAGCCTGCCAATGGGCTGGTCCAGATTAACGGTTTGGGAACGCTGTTCCAGGTCTTTGATTTCCAGGCGCAGGTCTTTAATCTGTTTTTCTATCTGTTGACTTATCTGTTTTCTGATTTGTTCTTCCATGGATGTAAATATGAGTGACTGAAGACCCAAGTCTATAAGGTTTAACCGCTAATCCGTCAACTATATGGTAAGACCTTCAGCAAAAAATTGCAGGAGTTGATTGATATTTTTCTTGACATACATTTTACCTAAAATTAGTAACTGCAAACTGTTGACTTGGAGCTTATTCATTAAAAATCTGCGCGTACAATAAGTGCACGGAAATAAACGGAATAAAAATGACCCAAACCCCAGGATCAGGACAAGTACAACCAGGCTTTTTTAAAAAATACAGGGGTCTTTTCTTTCAGGCCTGCATGCTCATGGCCCTGTGGCTGATCCTTAGCGGCCATTTTGATCTTGAGCACATCATTTACGGAGCATTGTCCGTTGCAGTGGTGTTATGGCTCAATTACAGCATCCGCCATATCCCCATGAGCAACGGGGAACGTGTTTCAGGAAGCTGTATAATCTTCCACCGCCTTATTCTTTATCTTTTCTGGCTGGTATGGCAGATTGCCAAATCCGGCGCTTACGTGGCTTACCTGGCACTGCATCCCAAAATGCCAATTAACCCCATGATTGTCAGGTTCAGAAGTCATCTCCCCAACCCGCTGGCCCAGGTAATCCTGGGCAATTCCATTACCCTTACTCCCGGCACCCTGACTCTTGATATTAAAGATGATTTTTTTATTGTCCACGCTCTTCTGGATGAAACAGAAGAGGAACTGGTCAGCGGAGAAATGGAAGCCAGGGTGGGCAGACTTTACATGGATGAATGCACCCCGGAACAGATGTGTACGGATGTCCATCTCCTGCAGACCTTCCGGGAAACCCGGGACCATATGGATCGTGGAGACCATAAGTAATCATGCATACAATTTTCGCAATAACAGCAAGCGCCCTGGCTTTGATTCTGCTTTTGCCCTTTTACCGGGTGTATAAAGGTCCCACGGTTTTTGACCGGCTTCTGGGTGCGGCCGCCATTGGGGCCAAGACCATCACTCTGGTTCTTCTATTCGGGCTGGCTTACGGCCGCCTGGATATGTTTGTGGATATCGCCCTGGGCTATGCCATCCTCAACTTTGTGGGAGCTATTGCCATGGCCAAGTATTTCAAGGCAACCAGGAGTTAGCTTATGGAAACACTTACAAACATACTGGCTGTAATCTTTGTCCTGCTGGGTGTTTTCTTCATGCTGGCCGGCAGTATCGGAATCAACCGTTTCCCGGATTTTTATTCCAGGGCCCACGCTTCAGGCAAGGTGGATACCCTGGGCATACTGCTGTTTATACTCGGGCTTATGTTTTTTGAGGGACTTAACCTCATCAGTCTGAAGCTTATGCTTGTGGCTGTATTTGTGGCCATGACCAGCCCGGTGGCTGCCCACGCCCTGGCCAGGCGGGCTCTGGTGTTCGGCCTTAAACCCTGGACCAGAAAACAAGAAGAGAAGTAATTATGCACTGGCAGATTGAATTTCTTTTGTTTATCATCCTTCTGGTTGCAGCAGTGGTAGCCCTGGGCCTCAGAAATCTGCTGGCCGCGGTGGTCACTCTGACCATCTTCAGCTTTATGGCCGCTCTTATAATGATTTCCCTGGGTGCTCTGGATGTCGGCTTTACCGAAGCGGTGGTGGGCGCCGGAATAGTGGGGATATTTAATGTTGTGGCCATTTTCAAAACTTCAAGGAAGAGCATAGATTGAAACTCCTACAATATCTCACACTTATCGCCTTTGCAGGTTTTCTGCTCATGGTGGCTGCCGAGTTTCCTCCCCGGGGGACAATAGATGCTCCTGTCCATCAAACAGTAAATTCAGCGGACGTGCCTGTAGCTGGTACTTATTATACTGAACACGCCTACAAGGACGCCCATACCCCCAATATTGTGGCTGTGGTTCTGGCTGATTACCGGGCCTATGATACCCTGGGAGAGACTATTGTCGTCTTTGCCGGAGCTATTGCCTGCTTCTTTATCCTAAGGAGAAGGCCATGAGGACCCAGACAGAAAGTCCCATTATAGAAATAGCCGCCCGGGGGCTGGCTCCGGTTATTCAGCTTATCGGCATATACGTATACTTTCACGGGCACTATGGGCCTGGAGGCGGATTTCAGGGAGGAGTTCTTCTGGCTTCCGGGGTGCTGCTTCTCAGGATGACCATAGGGTTTGACAACAGTCAGTATCAGATTGCTTCCAGCAGGACCATTTTGCTCTGCGCCCTGGGCGCCCTGATTTTTGCAGGAACTGGAATGGTCACTCTCCTGTTGGGGGGCAACTTCATGGACTATGCTTATCTGCCTGTTTCCGGCCTGGAAGGCCCTGATCTCCGCTACTACGGCATACTTTTTATTGAAATCGGGGTAACTCTGGCTGTTATGACCGCGCTCATTTCAATTTATGACGATTTACTGGAGAGCTGAGTCCATGCTTGAATTAATTCAGGGTTACTACGCCTACTTTTTTTTGATGCTTCTTTTTGTCATAGGCCTATACGCCATGATGATGAAAAAAAATCTCATGAAAAAAATCATGGGCATGTCCATGGTCCAAAGCGCGACCATTATGATCTGGATCGTGGCCGCGTATAAAGAAGGGGGCACGGTTCCCATTATGGACAAATCCATACCGGTTGATAATCCGGACCTTTATATCAATCCTTTGCCTCACACCCTGATGCTTACCGCCATAGTTGTGGCTGTGGTCACTCTGGGGGTTTCCTTTGCTCTTGTTGTGGCCATCTACAGAAACTTCAAATCTCTTGACGAACCTACTATACTGAAGCGGATGAAATGAACACCAATATTCCCGTACTTATCCCGGCAGTCTTCATGTTCGCGGCTCTGCTGGTACCATTAGCCGGATACTGGAAGCGCTCAATTTCACTGTATCCTGCTCTGGCAGCATCGGCAGCGGCTACATGGTTTTCAGGCTCAGGACTTCTTTACACCATAGAGCATGGACCAGTCAGTTATCATCTGTCCGGGTGGATGCCGCCCATTGGTATTGAATACATACTGGATCCTCTGTCCGCCTTTATATGTACAGTTATTACCGCTATTGCCACTATAGTGCTTTTTTATTCCAGACGGGTAGTGAGATTTGAGACCCCGGACAAGGAAATGCCTTTTTATGCCTTGTCAATGCTTCTGCTCATGGGGCTCACCGGCATGGTCATGACCGGAGACTTTTTCAATCTTTATGTTTTTATTGAGATCAGCGCTCTGGCCGGATACGCTCTGGTAGCCATAGGTGATAAAAGGGCCCCGGTTGCCGCGTTCAGATATCTGACTCTGGGTACGGCCGGAGCCGCTTTTTATCTCCTGGGCGTATCCTTTATCTTTATTTCCACAGGCACTTTGAATATGGCTGACGTGGCCCAGGTGGCCCCGCTGGTGGAAAATTCCACTCCAGTCATGCTGGGGCTCAGTCTCATTGTCCTGGGGACAGGGCTTAAGATGGCCCTTTTTCCCATGCATATGTGGATGCCGGATGCTTATTCCTACGCGTCATCATCAGCTACAGCTCTGATAGCGCCCATCGGTACCAAGGTTTCAGCCTATGTTCTCCTGCGGGTCATGTTTGATGTTTTTGAGCCTTCATACACAGCCGGAGACCTGCCTCTGGCTCAGATCGTGGGATATCTGGGCGCCATTGGAGTTATCTGGGGTTCGGTTCTGGCTATCTGCCAGAAAGAACTTAAAACCATGCTGGCCTACAGTTCTGTGGCTCAGGTAGGTTATATCGGCATAGGCATTGGTCTGGCTTCTCCTCTTGGCTTTATTGGAGCGGTTCTGCACATACTCAACCACGCCTGCATGAAGGCCTGTCTGTTTCTTATCAGCGGGAACCTCAGGTTCCGCCTGGGACATTCGTGGATACCAAGATTTGAGGATTCCCTGCGCATAACCATGCCATGGACAGCCGTGGCCTTTGTGGTGGCGGCCATATCCATGATCGGTCTGCCTCCCACGGCCGGTTTCTTCAGCAAGTGGTATCTGGCTCTGGGCAGCATAGAGCAGGGCAGCTGGATTTTTCTGGTGGTGCTTCTGGTGAGCAGTCTTCTCAACGCGGTCTATTTTTTCCGGATTATTGAAAAAATGTACATCAGGCCTCAAAGCGAGGAAATGCTCAAAGCACAGGAACAAGGCTCAGCCCCGGTCTGGGGACGGAAAGAAGCACCCTGGTCAATGCTGGCTCCGGTACTGCTTCTGGCCGCTTCTCTGCTTGTGCTTGGAATTTTCAACGTCTGGATCGTGACCAACTTTATTGAATTTATGATACCTATAGGATTATAGCAGGAACCATGAGCCCTGAAGTTTATACATCATCCATACCTTTTCTGGCGGTAATGGTATCAATGGCGGCAGTGCCCCTGATCCTGCTGTCTTCCAAAAAGCCCAATGTGCGTGAATTCTGGACCCTGGCTGCTGCCTTTATCAAATTTCCTCTGGTGCTTTCTCTGTTGCCCGGAGCCCTGTCCGGAAGAGTGGCCCAGTTTACCATCCTGGAGATATTCCCCGGGGTCGCCCTGGAACTCAAGGCCGATCCAGTGGGGATTTTTTTCGCGTTAATAGCTTCTGGTTTGTGGATTTTCACCTGTTTTTATTCAATTGGGTATGTCCGGGGCAGCAACGAAAAAAAACAGACCAGATATTTTGCCAGTTTCGCGGTCTGCCTGTCAGCAACCATTGGCATTGCTTTTTCCGCTAACTTGCTGACCTTTCTGATTTTTTATGAAATCCTGTCCATAGCCACTTATCCATTGGTCATTCATAAGGAAAATTCTGAAGCCATCCGCTCGGGCCGTCAGTATCTGACCTACGCACTAACCGCCGGCCTGGTACTTATAGCCGCTATCGGGTGGACTTATGTCCTGGCCGGTACTCTTGATTTCAAGCCGGGCGGCCTGCTGGACGGAGTCATTAATGATCCATGGATCGC
Organism: Desulfonatronovibrio sp.; assembly: GCA_046541915.1. Classification (GTDB taxonomy): domain Bacteria; phylum Desulfobacterota; class Desulfovibrionia; order Desulfovibrionales; family Desulfonatronovibrionaceae; genus Desulfonatronovibrio. Next base: position 8,042 of record JBKHCI010000001.1, read on the forward strand.
CAAGAGCATTTTTATTCTTTTCATGGCCGGGTTCGGGGTTAAAGCCGGTATCATGCCCCTGCACAGCTGGCTGCCAGCGGCAATGGTCGCACCCACTCCGGTCAGCGCCCTGCTGCACGCCGTGGCCGTGGTCAAATCCGGTGTGTTCGGAATGATCAGGCTGGTGGGCTTTGTCATGGGACCTGAGAACATGCAGATATTCGGCCTGGATATGATCCTGGCCTTTTTTGCCGGGGCCACCATACTGCTTGCCTCCATAATCGCCATGAAACAGGATAACCTCAAGGCCCGGCTGGCTTATTCCACGGTAGGGCATCTTTCGTACATTGTTCTGGGGCTGGCCCTGATCACGCCGGAGGGTTTCACCGGCGGGCTTTTGCATCTGGCCAACCACGCCACCATGAAGATAACTTTGTTTTTCTGCGCTGGAGCTATTTACGTTAATCTGCACAAGACTGAAATTTCCCAGCTTGACGGAATAGGCAAGGTCATGCCTTGGACCATGGGGGCGTTTACCATCGGGGCCATGGGGCTGGCCGGTGTCCCCCCGGTGAACGGATTTATCAGCAAATGGTTTCTGTGCATGGGTTCTCTGGAAGCAGGTCAGGTCATTATTCTGTTTATATTTATAGGCAGCGGCCTGTTGAACGCCATGTATTTTTTCCCCATAGTCCTTCGCGCTTTTTTCAGGCCCGGAGGCAAGGATCTGGAAAAACACGGGGAAGCTTCCATGATGATGGTTATTCCCATCTGTATTGTTGCCGCTCTCTCTCTGGGCCTGGGGATTTACCCCAACCTGTTCCTGGACATGTTTGATCTTGCCCAGGACATAACCCGGAGCGTGATGAACATAAATCCTGAAGTCATGTTTACGGACAAAAGTTTATGAAGACCTTATACTGGATTATCCTCGGGGCTGTCCTGGCTGTGACCCTTATCGCCCAGCTGCAGGTCGACCCGCATTACTGGTGGGACAAGATCCCTGGTTTTTTTGCTGTTTTCGGGTTTGTGGGTTGTATGCTGATAATGTTTGCGGCCAAGGCTCTGGGCTATCTGCTGGTGAGTAAAAAACCTGATTATTATAAGGAAAACACAGATGCCTGAATTACCCCCTGTCCTGGTTATGTGGCTGGGCCTTGTTATATTGCCCTTTCTGCCTAGAGATATCCGGCCCAAAGCCTTTATCCTGTTTCCTCTGGCAGCACTGGTCATGATTCTGATTACTCCGGTTGGAGCGCAGCAGACCTTTTCACTTCTGGGCTATGAACTTGTGCTTTTGAAGGTGACTCAGCTAAGCAGGGTGTTTGGAATAATTTTTGCCCTTATCGCTTTTATGGGCGGCATCTATTCCATGCACATGAAGGAAACCGGACAGCAGATTTCCGCTTTGATTTATTCAGGGGGCGCTCTGGGCGTAACCTTTTCCGGTGATTTCTTTACAGTATTTATTTTCTGGGAACTTATGGCCATTGGTTCCACATATCTTATCTGGGCCAGAAGAACTCAGGAATCAAGACGGGCCGGAATGAGATATCTGCTTATGCATCTTTTCGGGGGAAGCCTGCTTATGGCCGGGATCATCATGCAGGTCCACGCCTCAGGCACAGTGCTTATCTCCGCTTTCGAGCCGGGTGAGACCTTGGCTGCCTGGTTTATTCTGGCCGGCGTCTGCGTTAACGCGGCAGTAGTGCCTCTGCACGCCTGGCTGCCGGACAGTTATCCAAAGGCAACAGTTACAGGCGCGGTATTTCTGAGCGCCTTTACCACCAAAACCGCGGTTTACGTGCTGGCCTCACTTTTCCCAGGCTGGCCCATACTTCTGATCCTGGGTGTGACCATGACCCTGTACGGCGTCACTTTCGCGTTTCTGGCCAATGATATCCGGGAGATTCTAGGCTATCATATTGTCAGTCAGGTGGGATACATGGTGGCCGGGGTGGGCATAGGCACGGATCTGGCAATCAACGGAACTACCGCTCACGCTTTCAGTCATATCTTATACAAGGCACTCCTTTTTATGGGCACAGGCGCTGTGCTTTACAGCGCGGGTACCAGCAAGCTCCACGAGCTTGGCGCCCTGGCTTCCCGGATGAAATGGGTGCTCTTTTTTTATATGGTTGCAGCCCTTTCCATATCCGGGGCTCCGCTGTTCAACGGCTTTATCAGTAAGGCCATTATTGTGGAAGCTGCCGGACAGAGCCATCTTTATGCGGCAAAAATGCTTTTGATCCTGGCTTCTGTGGGTACATTCCTGTCAGTGGGCATTAAACTGCCTTATTATACCTGGTTTCATACCGCCAAGAAAGAACATACCCTGAAGCCCGTGCCCGGGAACATGATGGTGGCCATGGCAGCGACTTCTTTTCTGTGTATTTTTTATGGCATATTCCCGGAAGCCCTTTACATGGAGCTCCCTTATGCCATGGATTACAGCCCCTATACCATACCTCATCTGGTGGAAGTGCTCCAGATACTGACCATGACTTTTATCGCCTTCTGGATAATCAGAGAAAAACTCACCCCCAAAAATAAGATATCCCTGGATGTTGACTGGTTTTACCGCATGGCTACCCCAGGAGTCAGGTACGCGGTGGTCGGCGGAATTAACCGGATCTACGAAGTCTGCGAAGTCCGGGTCTTTGATTTTGCCCATGCTGTGGGCAGACTGGCCAGACATCCGGTAGAGGTGCTTAAAACCTTCAGCTATCCATCCCGGGACTATGATCAGGATCTGGACCGTGTTCCTTTATCCACCCCCATGTTTCTGACTGTCCTGGCCTCGGTTTTGGTCTTTGTCCTGGTTGTATGGTAATAATTACACTGGAAAAATATCATCTCCTGGAAATGCCGGGACTTTTTCATATCCAGAATAGAAACAGGCTTACGCTGTCCGCTGCTTAGCCTTTGGCAAAGGAATAATTGCCCCGCAAAAATTCATCCACGTACCATGAGATATCACCATCATCTGTGAGTACCATGTCAAGGAATCTTACAGAGCCCAGCAGGCGGCCGATAAGATCAAGCTTTTCCTCAAATTTTGGGATGTCGTATTTCTTCATCTCAGCCCGGACCATGTCTCCTTTCTGCTCCACGCTGAAGCCGATTTTTTTGAGTATGGAAGATATAAGGACCGCCCTTCTGATTCTGGGACCCGCGTCAGCAGCCCCGCCCTTGAAAGAAAAGGTTATGTAATTGTCGTTGATATGCTCTGAACAATAGACGTCCAGAGTAATAAAATGATAACCCGGCCTGGCGTTGAAATTCAGGTATTCGCCTGAGATTATGGCATAGTTGGAGAAACGGCTGCCTCCTTTTGGTCCGTAATATCTATCCAGACGGCTGTCTGATACCCGTGCATGCCCGGGAATAGTAATGTCTTCTGGTCCTGTCCACCGCACTTCCTGATGAGTCATGCCTTTAAGAAGGGCCTGCAGGGGTACAGATGAAATCTCCTCGGCAGTGGCTGAGGTGCGGTTTTTTTCAACATCAAGCCCTCCACCCAGGTCAAGGATGTAAATGCTGATGGGCAGCCTGGTTTCAAGTTTTATGGTCCTGTATTTTCCCAGAGTGATATTTTGTCCCAGACTGAACATGTCCTGCATAGCCATTTCGTGAGAGAAACGGACTATATCATGCAGAGTGACGCACCCCTGGGGAGAAAAATTATCATTTTTTGGATCAACGAGGGTTAAAGGAACAATTTTTCTGATGTTTTTCTGAACCAGTCGGAACACAGGGCTGTCTTTCATCAGGTTGACTGATTTTTTTTTCTTTTTCAAAAGGGTCTGGACAGCTCCCTGGTAGACCTTCTTGTGTGTGGCATCCAGGGTGATAAGTTCATGGTCGGGAATCGTTGTGGTGGCACTGCCTGTGGATACAAGAGTGGGGATCTGAAATTCCCTGGCCACGGATGACATGTGTCCGGTAACACTGCCTACGTCTGTAATGATTCCTGCAATTCTGGACATGACAGAGACCAGTCCGGGAGATGTGTGTTCAGCGACCAGTATCGCGCCTTGAGGTATGGCTGCGAGGTTATGCTCTGACTTGACGTGATACGCCGGTCCGCTTGCGATTCCGGAAGAAGCGGTCATGCCGCCCTGCAGGATAAGGGGGTGTCTGGATATGTCTTCTTTGCTTGTTTTCTGCAGAGAGGACTGATCCAGAGACACCCGGGTCAGAGGTCTGGACTGCAGAATTAAAACCCTGCCCTGTTGATTTATGGTCCACTCCATATCCACGGGCCATCCAAAATGCTTTTCCAGTCTCAGTCCGTAATCCGCGAGAGTTTTCATCTGGCTGGCGTTGATACATGGTTTATTCTGAAGGTTATCCGGAACAGGAACCGCTTTTATGCCCTGGTCCCGGGCCATGACCAGCATCTGTTTTTTGGAAGCGATCCTTTCACGGACGATATATTGCTCTGTTCTGCTGTATTGCCAGAAATCCGTTGGCATTGAACCGTCCACCACGCTCACGCCCAACCCCCAGTTTGCATTGATGCAGATGTCGTTATTACTGTCATCGGTGGGACTCACGCTGTAAAGGACTCCGCTGCTCAAGGAGTCAACCATGACCAGGCACAGCACGCTCATAACCACATCAATATCCCGATACCCCTTGCTGCGGTGATAAAAGACAGCCCTGGGATTGAAGGTGCTGGCAACCACCTTCTGGTAAGCGTGGATTATGTTTTTGCTGCTGACATTGAGCAGTGTGCTGTGCTGTCCTGCAAAGGAAGATTCTGAATCCTCTCCGGTAGCGCTGCTGCGCACAGCCAGGCGTATTCCGGTTCCAAATTCATTTTCCAGTTCTGTTACTTCATGCAGGATGGATTTTTCAAGCTCCCCGGGCAGCTCTGTATTCATTATTTCAGTCTGAATCTGCGCGCACACCTGGTTGAGGTTCCGGGTGTCTGAAATGTTCAGGCCTTTGACCATGCCGCTTATTATCCTGTCCAGGCCTGTTTGTTTAAGAAACTGATGCGTTGCAAAAGCGGTAATGGCAAAACCGCGGGGTGTGGGCAGATTAATCCGATTAAGTATTTCCCCAAGATTGGCCGCCTTGCTCCCCACCTGATGGTGGTTGTCCCTGCTTAATCCGGTCAGGGCAACGGTCCAACCGGTTTTTTCCGGCTTTTTCTTGTACACAAATTCGCGCAGGATTGAGATGCCGATGTTTTCAGTTTTCTGGAACAGCTCAGGATATTTTCCTCCGGATATGGCATTGATATCTTCTGATATGTCATAAACCGTACTTATGAGTTTTTCGCATAAGGACATTATCTCCTCTAAATCAAACGGCAGATGCTGCAGATATATATCCTCCAGCTCGTTGATAAGAGACAGGGCGGAATTATTTTTGCTCAGCAGGCTTTTGAAATGTTCGTATTTGCGTTTAAAGGCGGCCTTCTCAATACTGCTAAATGATTTATCTGTAACGTGCCTTCCAGGCGGTGAATTTTTATCAGCAACCATGTCCATAACCTCATTAAGTTTATTTCAGGTATTATAACGCAGATACTCAAAGCTCAGTCCTGAGTCAAAGTCAAGTTTTCCTCAGGCTGTGATCAGTAAGCACAAGGGCCTGCAGGCAGGAAATGCCGGCAGGCCCTTGTGCTTACGAATTTTGGAAAAAATTTAATTATTCAGGCATCTGTGAAGAGTGATGTTCAACAATGAGCCAGTGATCCCCAAACCACTGGTATACAAAGGTGTAGCGGGCGCTGACAGAAAATGGCTCCTGTCCGTCGGGGCTGAATGTAAAAGTGTAGATTCCTGAATCAATGGCAATATCATTGTATTTTCTGATATTGCTTTCATCAATTTTGCCCCTGGGCTTTTTGGCCAGAAAATGCACAAAATAATCTCTGATTTCATCGTGGTTGTGCCGGACTTTATTGGAAACAGTGGGCAGGAGTATGCCGTTAAAGGCATACATGCTGGTCACCTTGTCCGGATCACCACTCTTCACAGCATTGTTCCACCTGTTAAAAAGCTCTGCGATCTCTTGTTTGTAATCCATGGTTATCCTCCAATCTATGCTGGTTTAACGCGGTATGTTGTATGCTGACCGCCGCGCATGGTTTTATAAGGTGATGGGCATTCCCATCAGAGGCCAGACCAGGATGATGAACAGACCGACCACAGCCATGAGCAGGATGCTTGCGGGGATGCCGTAGCCGAAAAATTGCCCGCTGGTGAACTGGCCTGAGTTGTAGGCAATGGCGTTGGGCGCGGCTCCCACCAGGAGCAGAAAAGGCATGCCGGCCACAGTCAGGGCGCTGTAGAGGATAACCTCTGGAGCAACATCCAGGTAGGGGGCCACCACCAGGGCCACAGGCAGGGAAATAGCTATGGAAGCCACGTTCATGATAAAGTTGGTCATGATCATGATGAAAAAGGTGATGCTCATGACAAAGATGAACCAATGTGAATCTTGAAAAAAACTGAGCCAGTTAATGGCCATCCACTCTGCCGCGCCGGTCTGCCACAGGCAGAAGCCTATGCTCATGGCCCCGGCAAAAAGCAGAATAATATTCCAGGGCACGTCTTCCAGATCCTTAATGTCAAGAATTTTCAGGATGAAGAATGAAATAGTGGACACCAGAAGAATGGCGGCCTTGTTGAATGGCTGGAGGACCTCAAGAAAAGATTGCAGGGAAAGGAACAAAATCACACCTCCGATAATAAATACAGCCAGGATTTCATGTCGGGTGATGGGGCCCATTTCCTTGCTCAGTTTTTTGGCCTTTTCTCTCAGTCCGGGTATGGTGGCTTTCTCGGGCTTGAAGAATATCATGAAAAATCCCCAGAGCAGAAAGGTCATGAGCCAGCCCATGGGAAACATGTAAAAGGTAAGTTCAAAAAAAGATACTGATTTTTCAGCAATTTGCTCGTAAAAACCCAAGGCTATGATGCCCCGGGCCGCTCCAAGAAGGGTGACGATGCTTCCTGCCCCGGCAACAAAAGCCATGCCCATGAACAGGCCTTTTCCGAATTTAGTGGGTTTATCCCCTTCTCCGTACAGGGCGTAAATGGAAAGCAGCAAAGGATACATGGTGGCGGCCACTGCGGTATGGGCCATGAGATGGGTCAAAAGAGCGGTGACTACAAAACACCCCAGATAGATCATGCTGGTTCTTTCTCCGACGATTATAAGCATTTTGTAAGCCATTCGCCTGGTTATGCCTACTTTTGTAAATACCGCGCCGATCATGAGCGAACCAAATATAAAAAGCACTGAAGGATCCATAAAATCTTTGAATGCGTCCTGGGCCGGGCGGATAAAGAACAGGGCCTGCATGACCCCGATGGTGATTCCGGTCACTCCAATAGGCACCACTTCAAAAATCCACCAGATTCCGGCCATAAGAAACAGGGCTACTGCTGCCTTTCCCTGGGGTGACAACGTGAATGTCTGTCCCATGGGGTCCACAGCATCCGGCCACGGCGGGGAATAATAAACCACAAGGAAAATAACAAACCCTAAAATGAGAAAGACGACTTTTGTCATGTTGAACTTTTCAGCGGCAGCGGTCATTATTTACTCCTGGGATTTTTCATAGTTACATTCTCTGATCTGTTCTCTGATCAACTTGAACAGGTCGATGGAACGGATCATTCCCGCAAATTTGTCCCTGTCGTCCATGACCAGCAGGCTTTCATGTTTGTTGAGGATCATCTTGTGCAGGGCTTTATTCAGGCTGTCACTGATGTGAATGGTTTCAGAGGGGGAGAGATCCAGCATGATCTCCTTGATTTTAATATGGACAGCTTTGGCGCAAAGTTTTTCAAGGGGCTCGGCCCATAATCCGCTTTTTTTAAAGATAGATTCCAGGTAGTCATTGCTGAATCCAAAGTGATTCAGATTTATGCTGGAAATTTCATTGTATTTGGGTTCGATCCCGCGCATGAAATCAAAGATGGAGAGGCGGGAAACAGCTTGGTCTGACTGGTTTACAACAATAATGGTGGTGTGGAGTCTCTGACTTCCTGATTCTTTTTCATGGTTTTCCAGAGCCACAACAGCCTCGTACAGGGTGGATGAATCCGGAAGAGTAACATATTCCTGCCTGGGAACCATGAGTTTTTTTACTGTGGTAAATTCCACCTTAATAACCTCCCTAACTTTAATATGTTGTGTTGCTGTTGCGCGGGCATTGTCTGAACGGTTACAAGCCAGATAATTTCCTGAGTATTTATAGAATTCGGTATATGGGCATATGCTGGTTTGACTTGTTATTTTTTTCTCAAGCAGTAACCCTAAACATTTATAAGGCAGGTTTTATCTGCCTTGAACAGCCAGAGAGTATGTGATGAACAATGATATGAAACCCCTCAGAATGACGGAGGTTGAGTGTAGAAGGGTAGCACGGGTCAGGTGTTTGAGTTATTGGTAATTTATCTGAGCAAAAAAATAAAATCAAGAAGAATATGGGTTCAGATATCCCAAAAATTTCTATTGCGGGGGTGTCGACTCAAGGGATGCTTTGAGACACCCGTAAGAAGGCGCTCTGCAAAACGGCCTGGAAGATATTTCTTTACGCAAGATATGGTGATAACAGGACAAAGAGTATCTTTAAAAACTGGTTGCATTTTTCTTGTTTTGAAAGTATCAGTCTATTTCTTTCTCCATTCCTGAAGAGAAACAGGAAAAACCCAGGAAAGACTGAGTTCAGAAGTTTTCATGTACGCCTGGCCATCCCTGCAAGGATATGCCCCGGAGCCTGATCAGGGCATTAAGGACAATATTTTTTAAAATCCAGCCAAATTTATGTTGCAAGTTGTAAAAGTTGTGAGTAGTATGTTCACAAATTCACAAGGCAATTAATCTAAAAAGAAACAATTTAAGGAGGTTTTGCAATGTCTAAACTAATACCCCCTCATGGAGGGAAAGGCCTTACTGAGTGCCTTCTGGAAGGCGCTGAAAGGGAAGCTGAGCTGAAGAAGGCCCAGGGCCTGAAGAAGATCGAGATTCATCCCCAGGAAAAGGGTGACCTGATTATGATGGGCATAGGCGGCTTCAGCCCTTTGACCGGCTTTATGAAGCGTGAAGACTGGAAGTCTGTCTGCGAAAATTTTACTCTGGCAGACGGCACATTCTGGCCTGTCCCGGTCATGCTTTCTGTTTCCAAGGATGAGGGCGAAGCCATAAAAGAAGGTGACGAACTCACCCTGGAATGCGAGGGCGAGATATACGCCACCATGAAAGTGACTGAAAAGTACGCCATGAGCGAAGATGATAAGAGATGGGAAGCCGAAATGGTCTATAAGGGCAACGGCGAAGATTCACAGGGTGATTTTTTCAGGACCGCTCTGGAAGACCATGTAGGCGTTCAGAAGGTCATGCAGCGTAAAGAATTCTGCCTGGCCGGACCTGTCAAGGTTCTTTCCGAAGGTGACTACCCTACTAATCCCAAGTACCGCGGATCTTATCTGCGGCCTGCTGAGACCAGAAAGATTTTTGAAGATCGCGGCTGGTCCAAGATCGCTGCACTGCAGCTTAGAAACCCCATGCACCGTTCTCACGAACATCTGGCTAAGATTGCTATTGATGTCTGCGACGGCGTGCTTATTCACTCCCTTATCGGCAATCTCAAACCTGGAGACATCCCTGCGGATGTTCGTCTGGAATGTATTGAAACCCTTATCGACGGTTACTTTGTCAAGGATAATGTCCTGCAGGCTGGATATCCTCTGGACATGCGCTATGCCGGACCCAGGGAAGCCCTGCTGCACGCTACTTTCAGGCAGAACTACGGCTGCAGCCATATGCTTATCGGCCGTGATCACGCCGGCGTGGGTGACTTTTACACCCTGTTCGAAGCCCAGGAGATTTTCGAGCGCATTCCCTATTCTACAGAAGAAGAACGCTGCAAGGTAGAGCCCGGCAAGGCCCTGCTCTGCGAAGCCATGAAGATCGACTGGACTTTTTACTGCTACAAATGTGACGGTATGGCTTCCATGAAGACTTGCCCTCACGGCAAGGATGACCGGGTAATTCTCTCCGGAACCAAGCTGCGTAAGGCTTTGTCTGAAGGTGAGCCTGTGGTTGATCATTTTGGGCGTGAAGAAGTGCTGGACATTTTGCGCGCGTATTATGCAGGTCTCACTGAAAAGGTTGAGATCAAGATGCAGAAAGCCGCTTCCGGCGCTGACATGAAGTAGTTTGTTGTTGAAACAAGCCGGGCATGAGCCTGGGGCTTTTGTCCGGCATTTTGTTTTCCCTTGACAAGGAAATCTGAACACGGCTATTTTTGCTTTTCACAGATTAATAATTCTTTGTTGGGGAAGGCGAACGGAAATGTATCCGCTTCGTCTTTATAAAAGCCCAGTTCTATGGGCAAGTTAAGTGGTATACAAAAACCTACAATTAGGAGGAACATTATGCCAACCTTTGTAAATCCGGAAAAATGTGACGGCTGTAAGGGCGGAGAAAAGACAGCTTGTATGTACATCTGCCCTAACGACCTGATGATCCTCGATCCTGAGGAAATGCTTGCTTACAACCAGGAGCCTGACGCCTGCTGGGAATGTTATTCCTGTGTAAAGATCTGTCCTCAGGGCGCCATTGAAGCACGTCCTTACGGTGACTTTGCACCCATGGGCGGTACTTCCATTCCAATGCGCAGCGGTTCAGACATCATGTGGACTGTTCAGTTCCGCAACGGCAACATCAAGCGTTTCAAGTTCCCCATCAGGACCACTGAAGAAGGTTCAATCAAGCCTTACGAAGGCAAGCCTGAACCAGGTGACCTTGATAGCGAACTGCTTTTTACTGAGACTGAGCTGGCAAAGCCCAAAGAGGTTCTTGGCAAGAAGTTTGATGTGGATCAGCCTGAAATGACTCAATGCTGGTTTGAGCCCTCTTGTGAAGCAGGAAACAGATAGTCTTAGTTAATCGCTAAAATTGCTTATTAAAATTTAAGGAGGTATTTTTATGCCAGTCATTCCATCCAAAAGCCAAAATATTGGTATCCCTCTTGCCGAGCCGGAAATAGTAGAACTTGAGAAAGATATTCTCATGGTCGGCGGCGGCATGGGTAACTGCGGCGCAGCCATTGAAGTTAAAAAGTGGGCAGATCCGCACAACCTGAGTTATCTCCTGGTGGATAAGGCAGCTCTGGAGCGCGGTGGTGCTGTTGCTCAGGGTTTGTCCGCCATTAATACTTATATCGGCGAAAATGAGCCTGATGACTACGTGCGCATGGTGCGTACCGACCTCATGGGTATTGTCCGCGAAGACCTTATCTTTGATCTGGGCCGTCACGTTGATGATTCAGTTCATCTGTTTGAGGAATGGGGACTTCCCTGCTGGGTTAAGGACGAAAACGGCAAAAACCTGGATGGTGCCCAGGCCAAGAAAAAAGGTCTGTCACTGAGAACAGGCGCAACACCGGTTCGTTCCGGCCGCTGGCAGATCATGATCAACGGTGAGTCCTACAAGGTAATCGTTGCTGAAGCAGCCAAGAACGCCATTGGTCAGGACAACTATATTGAACGTCTGTTTATTGTTAAGCTGCTCCTGGACGCTAATGAGCCAAACCGCATTGCCGGTGCTGTTGGTTTTTCAGTTCGTGAAAACAAAGTATATGTCATTAAATGTAACGCCATGCTGGTAGCCTGCGGTGGAGCAGTTAACGTGTACCGTCCAAGGTCAACCGGTGAAGGTCTTGGCCGCGCCTGGTATCCTGTATGGAACGCAGGTTCCACTTACACCATGTGTGCCCAGGTCGGCGCTGAAATGACCATGATGGAAAACAGATTCGTGCCTGCCCGTTTTAAGGATGGTTACGGTCCTGTTGGCGCGTGGTTCCTGCTTTTTAAAGCTAAAGCCACCAATGCCAAGGGTGAAGATTACTGCGTCACCAACCGTGAAATGCTCAAGGATTACGAAGCTCAGGGATACGCCAAAGGACAGGTTATTCCTACCTGCCTGCGTAACCACATGATGATGAGGGAAATGAAAGAAGGCCGCGGTCCCATTTATATGGATACTGCTACCGCACTGCAGGACACCTTTAAGGAACTTTCCAAGAAAGAACAGAAGCATCTTGAGTCTGAAGCATGGGAAGACTTTCTGGACATGTGTGTTGGCCAGGCCAACCTGTGGGCTTGCATGGACATCGAGCCAGAAAAGGTCGGTTCCGAAATCATGCCTACTGAGCCTTACCTGCTGGGTTCTCACTCCGGCTGCTGCGGTATCTGGGTTTCCGGTCCGGACGAAGACTGGGTTCCAGACGACTATAAAATCAAGGCCGACAACGGCAAGGTCTACAACCGCATGACAACTGTCAACGGACTGTGGACATGCGCTGACGGCGTTGGTGCTTCCGGACATAAGTTTTCTTCAGGTTCTCACGCTGAAGGACGTATCGCTGGAAAGCAGATGGTGCGCTGGTGTGTTGATCACAAGGATTTCAAGCCTACCCTCAAGCAGGATGCTGCTGAGCTGGCCAAAGAAATCTATCAGCCCTGGTATACATATCAGGAAAATCAGGCAATATCCACTGCTCCTGACATCAACCCCAAGTATATCACCCCCAAGAACTTCATGATGCGTCTTATGAAGTACACAGATGAATATGGTGGTGGTTGCTCCACATACTACACTACTTCCGAGACTCTTCTGGAAGTTTGTGAAAAGCATCTGGATCTCCTGGAAGAAGACTCCAAAAAGCTGTGCGCCCGTGACATGCACGAACTGCTCCGCGCGTGGGAAAACTACCATCGCCTGTGGACAGTACGTCTGCACGTTCTGCATATCAAGTTCCGTAAAGAATCCAGGTATCCCGGCTTCTACTACCGTGCCGACTACATGGATCTTAATGACAAAGAATGGAAATGTTTTACCAATTCCAGATACAATCCTGAAGAAAAGAAGACAGACTTCTTTAAGAAGCCTTACTATCAGATCATTCCGGATTAATCAGCACCGTAAAGGCTGCGGGCTTTTTAGCCCGCAGCCTTTTTTATGGTCTAAGTCTGAGCTGAAAAAAAGTTCTGTGTTTAGTTTGGCCTTAGGCCATTTTCGTGAGATAAGGCAAATAATTAGGGAGGAATTAGAATGTCCAATAGCAGTATTCTGGTTATCGGCGGCGGGTTCAGCGGCATAACAGCCGCTCTGGAAGCCGCGGAAGTGGGCCACGAGGTATTTATCGTGGAAAAAATGCCATATCTTGGAGGACGTGTGGCGCAACTTAAACATTATTTTCCTAAGCTTTGTCCTCCCAGCTGCGGTCTGGAGATAAACTTTCAGCGGATTAAAAATAATCCCAAAGTAAAATATTTTACTTTGGCTGAAGTGGTATCCGTGTCCGGGGGGCCTGGTAATTACGAAGTAAAAATAAAGATCAAGCCCAGGTTTGTTAATAATAACTGTACAGCCTGCAATAAATGCGTTGAGGTATGTCCGGTTGAACGCAACAGCGAGTTCGACTTTGATATGGGCAAGACCAAGGCCATTTACAGGCCTCACCTCATGTCTTTTCCCATGAGGTATGTTATCGACAGCGAGGTCTGTGAAGGCTCATCCTGCGCCAAATGCGTGGAAGCCTGCCAGTATCAGGCCATTGATCTGGAAGAAAAAGAAAAAGAGATTACCATCAATGTGGGATCTCTAATCGTTGCCAGCGGATGGGAGCCTTATGACGTAGCCAAACTGACTCATCTTGGAGGTGGTCAGATCTCCAATGTCATCACCAACATGCAGATGGAACGTCTGGCAGCACCTGCTGGTCCGACCAGTGGAAAGATTGAGCGTCCATCAGATGGAGCAGAGCCTAAGAGAATCGCCTTTGTCCAGTGCGCAGGGTCCAGAGATCAGAATCATCTGGATTATTGTTCGTATATCTGCTGCATGGCATCTCTTAAGCATTGCACCTACATCCGGGAGCAATATCCTGACGCAGAAGTGGTCATTTACTACATCGATCTCCGGGCGCCGGGCAGGTATGAAAAGTTTCTGAATAAAATCCAGCAGGACGAAAAAGTCCAGATGGTCAAGGGGAAAGTCGCCAGGATAGAGGAAGAAACTGGCTCCGGCGACGTTATAGTCACTGCTGAAGATATTATGGGCGGCCTGAAAAAAGAGGAAAAGTTCGATCTGGTGGTCCTGGCCACAGGCATGCAGCCTTCAGTCGCTGTAAATGGACAGTCTCTGGATCTGCCTAAAGACGATCAAGGCTTCATCATCGGCGGAGAGGAAAAAGGTGTTTTTGCCGTTGGATGCGCCAAAATGCCGCTGGATGTAATGTCATCTGCTGAGACCGCTACGGGTGCGGCCCTGAAAGCTATTCAAACGGTTAGGAGGTAAGTCATAATGGCTGACAAGAAAATTGGAGTATATATCTGTACCGGTTGTGAAATCGGAGAAAACGTTAACATGGAAAAGGTGACCGAGTACATTGATGAGGAATGTTCTCCGGCAGTAATGAAACAGGTGCCTTTTCTGTGTGGAAAAGAAGGGCTGGCCCAGATTCAAAACGATGTGGAGTCCGAGGGCATAAACCGTGTCTGCGTGGCTGCCTGTTCGCCCAGGGTTATGTGGGATGTATTTGAATTCGGCCCTGATGTTGTGGTTGACCGGGCCAATATCAGGGAGCTGGCAGTGTGGTCTTTTCTGGATCCGGAGCTTCCCGAGCCTGAAGAAGACGAAATGTCGGATCCCTTGACCATGATGGTCAGGGATTACATCAAGATGAGTGTGTCCAAGCTGGAACGCGTAACCAAACCTGAAGCCGAACCCATAGAACTGGATAAGACCATAATGGTTCTGGGCGGAGGTCTGACCGGCCTGACCGCGGCTCTTAACGCGGCTGAAACCGGTTATGATGTTGTTGTGGTTGAAAAAGAAGAAAAGATCGGCGGGTTTGCAACCAAAATGTATAAGCAGACTCCCACCAAACATCCGTACGAGCAGGCTGAGGCTCCATCCATAGATGATATTATTTCCAAGGTGGAAGCCAGCGACAAGATCAAAGTTATGACCAAGGCCAGTCTTGAGCTTATCAAAGGGGCTCCGGGCAAATATAAGGTGACAGTCAAGCAGGGAGAGGAAGAACAGGTACTGAGCATTGGTTCGGTTATCCTGGCTACTGGATGGAAACCTTATGACGCCTCCAAACTGGATAACCTGGGCTACGGCAAGCTTAAAAACGTGGTTACCAATGTAGAGCTGGAAACAATGGCCAAAGAAGGCGGGCTTAAGCGCCCGTCCGACGGTCAGCCTGTAACCAGTGCAGCATTTATACAATGTGCGGGCCAGAGAGATCCTGAGCATCTTGCTTATTGTTCCGCGGTCTGCTGCATGGCCTCACTTAAGCAGGCTGGATACGTACGCGAGCAGGATCCTGATGCCAAAGCCTTTATTTTTTATAAGGATATGCGCACCCCCGGGGTTTTTGAAAATTATTACCGGGCAGCACAGGATGATCCCGGCATTTTTCTGACCAAGTCCGAAATTAAGGAAGTGAGCGAAGGCGAGAACGGAAAAGTTATTGTCAAGGTAACTGATACCCTTCTTGGTGAAGATTTTGAAGTGGAAGTTGATCTTCTGGTACTGGCTACTGGAATGGTGCCCACCATTGCCGATGAACCCGTACTCAGGCTTGGCTACCGCCAGGGCGAACAGATACCGGACCTGGAGCTTTTTGACGGATTTGCCGATTCAAACTACATCTGTTTTCCTTATGAAACAAGGAGAACCGGAATTTACGCGGCCGGATGCGTGCGCCAGCCCATGTCCATGGGCTCAGCCAAGGACGATGCCGCAGGAGCAGCTCTTAAGTCCATTCAATGTCTGGAGTCCATTAACAGGGGCGTGTCTGTACATCCAAGGTCGGGTGACCCCACCTATCCCAAGTTCAATATGGTCCGCTGCACTCAGTGCAAGAGATGTACTGAAGAGTGTCCTTTTGGAGCCCTGGATGACGATGAAAAGGGTACACCAGAACCTAACACCACCAGATGCCGGAGATGCGGGACCTGTATGGGTGCCTGTCCGGAACGGGTAATCTCATTTGATAACTACAGCGTAGCCATGCTTAATGAAATGATCGCCTCTATTCAGGTGCCTGAGGATGAAGAAGAGGGCGGTTACAGGATGCTGGTCCTTGTCTGTGAAAACGATGCTTATCCTGCTCTGGACATGGCTGCCATGCGCAAGAAAAAATGGTCGTCTTTTGTCCGGTTTATTTCTGTACGCTGCCTTGGCTCGGTTAACACTCAGTGGATTGCTGAAGCCATGAGTAAGGGAATGGACGGAGTCCTGCTTCTGGGCTGCAAGTATGGAGATGATTACCAGTGTCACTTTGTCAAAGGCAGTGAGCTTTGTAATAAGAGAATGGACAACATCGGTGAAACTCTGGAGCGTCTCCAGGTTGAGGCGGAAAGAGTTCAACAGAAGCAGATCGCCATTGATGAATACGACAAAATACCGCAGATGATTGATGATTTTATTGAAGAGATCGAAGGTTACGGTCCAAATCCATACAAGGGCTTCTAGGAGGTTTATAGATGGCAACAAGAATAGAACCAAATGTGCAGTTTATCCGGGAAATCCAGGCTGCCGGTGGTGAGTCACTGAAAAAGTGCTACCAGTGTGCAACCTGCAGCGTGATTTGTCCGCTTTCCCCTGAGGAAGCTCCTTTTCCCAGAAAAGAGATGGTTTGGGCTCAATGGGGGCTTAAGGACAAACTGGTCAATGATATTGATATCTGGCTTTGTCACAATTGCGGTGAGTGTTCAGATAATTGTCCCAGGGGCGCCAAGCCCGGTGATTTGCTGGCAGCGCTCAGGAATATGGCCTACAAATCCCTGGCTAAACCGGCTGTAATCGGAGAATGGATGAGCTCTCCCAAGTATCTGCCCATTCTGGCGGGCATACCAGCTGTCCTTTTTCTCATTATCTGGTATCTGACTACAGGGCTGACCATTCCTGACGGCGAAATCATTTTTGCCAAGGTTTATCCAACCCTGCAGACAATAGATCCTCTTTTTATTCTGGTAGTCTTGTTTGTGATATTTACTTTTGGGACAGCCATAGGAAAGATGACTTCATCGTTCAGAGATTCAGGGCTGACCCCCAAAGAAGATTCGCCTGGTATTTTTCAGTCATTGATAGCCGTGATCAAGGACGAGATCATAAATCACCGTAAATTCAAGGATTGCGAATCCAATCAGGACCGCTATCCTGGTCATTTGCTGGTTTTTTACGGGTTTATCGCCCTGGCTGTGGTTACCGGTACAATCGCGGTGTTTTACTGGACCAACAAACTGTTCGGTTTCGGCATGACCACGCCTCTGGCTCTCTGGAATCCGGTCAAGATTCTGGCCAATGTTGGCGGTATAGCATTGATCGTTGGTCTGGTTTATCTCACCAGGAACAGACTCAACGCAGACCCCAAAAAGTCCACCAATTCCTATTATGACTGGTATCTCATCGGGGTGATCTGGGTGGTTGCTGTCACCGGTTTCCTGGCTCAGATATTCAGGCTTGCCGACGCAGCAGCACTTGCCTATATGGTTTACTACCTGCATCTGGTGAGCATCTTCATGCTCTTTGCTTACCTGCCCTGGTCCAAGCTTGCGCACCTTGTGTACCGCACGGTTGCACTGGCCTATGCCAGACAGATCGGCCGCAGAGGCTCGAATGAATAAGAACAGATAGTCTTTGATCTTAACTTTAAAAAGCCCTGCTTGTGCAGGGCTTTTTTTATGACACGACTTGTTGGGTTGATGAAGATCTTAGCCTGACTCCATATGGCATTTTGCATGTTAAAAAACCACTTTTGCTAAAAAGCCACAACAGGCAAAAACGCTGAGAATAAATAAAAGTCAATATTTCAACCTGTTATCCCTAAAAACTTTAGGTACACTTTTTGCTTAAGGTTTGCAACAGGAGGAATGGATGAAGCAGCAAACCATAAAAAAAGAAATAAAGTGCTCCGGAATAGGACTGCATACCGGCCAGAAGGTTTCCTTATGTCTCAGGCCGGCAGAAGAAGATACCGGAATTGTGTTTGTGCACAAAGGCGCTCAAGGCCAGCACAGGCTTGAGCTTAGTCCTCACATTGTAACCTCCACTGACCTGGCCACCACCATTGGTACCAACGGCACGCGTATTTCCACTGTGGAACATCTTCTGGCCGCGCTGAACGGTCTGGGTATTGATAATATATATATTGAAGTTGAGGGCACTGAGCTGCCTATTATGGATGGAAGCGCGGCATCCTTTGTCTTTCTGATTCATTCCGCCGGCATCCGGAAGCAGCGCCGGGCCAGACAGGTATTGGCCTTTAAAAAACCTCTGACATTCAAAGAAGATGGGCGCTGGATCCGGGTGACTCCTTATGAAGGCATGAAGATCAGCTACACCATAGATTTTGATCATCCCATGATAGGCAGGCAGTCACTCAGCTTTGAACATGATTCAGGGCAGTTTATCAAGACCCTGTCCAAAGCCAGAACCTTTGGTTTTTTAAGGGACGTGGAAAATCTGCAGAGTATGGGCCTTGCCCTGGGCGGCTCCCTGGACAACGCGGTGGTTCTGGATGAATACGGAGTGATCAATCCAGGGGGCATGCGTTTTTCCGATGAGCTGGTCAGGCATAAGGTCCTGGATTTCATTGGTGATATGACTATGATGGGCGTTGGCCTGTGGGGCTCTTTTGAAGTACACTGTTCAGGTCATGCTTTTAATAATTCATTTTTGCGCTTTCTGGATAAACACAGGGAAGATTATCTGCAACCGGTGAATTTTGAATCATATAGTCCCGGATACGCGCTGCCAGAGCCTGAAACCGCGCCCTGCACCGAGCCTGCCATGGCCTGATGAGCATATACTTATCCACTTAAAAGCGCCCCAGGGCGCTTTTTTTTTTGGGAAAATATTATCTTTTGTAAATGTCCCATCCTAGCGCGCCCGGGATCCGGGACTCACTTGAGATGTAAGTATATATTTATGCCCAGATGATATCCACTCAAGCGTGTGCCGGACAAAGCCGAACCCGCGAGCCACTTATAACGCATCACCCCTGGGTTCCGGTTCTCGCCGGAATGACGGAAAAAGGCATATGCCTTCTTTAACCGTCACCCAGGACCTGATCCAGGGTCCAGTTTTAATGAAGTTACCTGAATCCGTGAAAGCAGGTTCCGGGGTTTGATAAAAGGGCCGCAAAAACTCACTTCAAGGCGGTCTAAATCAAAATCCAGGCCTTGCCCGTGATGAGGTTTTACTGGAAAGCCTCGTTTGTTTATTGAGTTAACTTAGACAGTTAAAGGATTTTGATTAAGTCCGCCTAAGTCGCTCAGACAGTTTGCGGCCCTTTTGTTAAACCCCGGAACCTGCATAAGCAATAAGTTCAAAATACCAATTTCACGGATTCAAGAAGTTACTTAGAAGGCTTCGGGTTAGGGCCAGGAAAAACAGGATTGATTTTTTTTCTGTGATACATGATAAAACCGCTCATCAATACTCAATCCCTGGAATTGCCGGAATGTCTGATTACATACAGGCAATTTCACAGATTCAAATTGTAAATTTAAAATTAGATTACCTAATAAACAAGGATCATAACCCATGCCCATTGCCACCTTTGTCAACGCGGCCGCCATCATACTGGGAAGTCTTGCCGGAGTATTTCTGGGGCGTAATTTTCCGGACCGGGTCAGGACTATTGTTTACCAGGGGATTGGATTGAGTGTTCTGGTAATCGGTCTGGATATGGCACTGGCTTATGAAAATATTATCCTGGTGGTATTTTCAGCACTTCTGGGAGGTGTTACCGGAGAGCTGCTCAGGCTGGATCAGAAGATGACCAATTTTGGAAACTGGCTTAAGGGCGCCATCAGGTCAAGGGACGCACGCTTTACTGACGGTTTTGTCACGGCTTCCCTGATTTTCTGCATCGGTTCCATGGCCATACTGGGCTCTATTGACGAGGGCATCAGAGGAGACAGAACCATCCTGCTGACCAAGTCTATTCTGGATGGGTTTATATGTATTCCCCTGGCTGCGACTTATGGAATCGGGGTTTTGTTTTCAGCACTGCCCATAATTTTGTATCAGGGATCAATAACTGTTGCCGCTTCCCATTCCCAGGCCTTTTTCAGTCCGGAAATCATAGCCCAGATTACTTCAGTGGGTGGCCTGCTGATCATGGGTATCGGCATTACCCTGCTGGACCTCAAAAAGGTCAACGTAACCAATCTTTTACCGTCTCTGGTATACGCGGTATTGTTCGTCAAGATCATGCCTTTGTTTGCTTAGACCGCGGCATACTCAACTGTATTTACCTTCTGCTGCCATTTTCCTGCATATTTTTTCAACTTCGCGGAAGTTTACCTTGCCTGAGCCCATTACAGGGATGTTTTCAATGACAAAAAAGTTTTTAGGCAGGGCGATCTGTGGAAGTTCTCTGCTCATCTGTCTGATAATTTTTTTTCTGTTAAATTCGCTGGTGGTGACAGCTGCAACCACATCCGCTCCCTTGACGGGATTGGGCACGTCCACAACGCAGCAGAGTACGTCTTCAGGAATATGTTTGTTAAGCACCTCTTCAACCCGGACCAGTGAAACCATTTCTCCTCCAACCTTGACGAATCTCTTAAGGCGTCCTTTGTGCCACAGGAAACCTTCCTCATCCAGCATGCCCATATCCCCAGTATCATACCAGCCGTTGTGGATGCGCATGGAAGTTTCTTCCAGGTCTCCTAAATAGCCCTTCATGACCATGTCTCCCTTGACCAGGATCTTGCCGGTGCTGTTGGGGGGGAGTTCTTCATCAGTATCAACGTTGAGGATTTTTATTTCCACTCCGGGTATGGCCTTACCCACAGTTCCCATTTTGTTGACATCTGGGGTGTTTATGGCAATGGCCGGGCTTGTCTCTGTAGTGCCGTAGGCATCCAGGATTTTGAGGTTGTGTTTTTCCTGAAAGCCTTC
The DNA here is from genome assembly GCA_046541915.1 of Desulfonatronovibrio sp. Lineage (GTDB taxonomy): Bacteria > Desulfobacterota > Desulfovibrionia > Desulfovibrionales > Desulfonatronovibrionaceae > Desulfonatronovibrio. Next base: position 28,988 of record JBKHCI010000001.1, read on the forward strand.
AAATATCTGAGGGGCAAGGGTGTCAGCACCGGAAAGGGCAACCCTTACGGACGCGAAATCTCCAGGCTGGGATTTTTTAAGATAACCGTGGTAAAATGAAGGAGTTCCGGTCATGACAGTTACCTTGTATTCCCTGACCAGACCACTTATGATTTTGAATTCAAGGGGACTTGGATACGCGACTATGCTGGTTCCAGTGCAGAGAGGCAGCCAGAAATTGGCGGTGAGTCCAAATACATGGAAAAGTGGAAGGCTGGCCAGAAAAATATCTTCGGGTCCCACCTCCACGATTTTGGGTATGTTATCCACGTTATGACTGATATTTTTATGGCTGAGCTGGACAACCTTGGGCTCCTTTTCGCTGCCGCTGGTAAACAGAATAACTGCTGTTTCGTCCATATCACCGCCATGGACCAACTTTAAGATGAGCCTGGAGGGCATTTTCGCCTTGATCAGGGCGGGCACTTTGTCGGAAAGGCCGATGGTGGCAACCATGTCCTCCAGAAAAATCATACCTGGAACTGGTTCGATACTTAATTTTTCCAGGAGTTTTTTACTGGTGATTATAGTCTGGAAACTGCATTTATCCTGGGCATAAACAGCATTATCCCTGGCTCCGGTGGCATAGTTGATCATGACTGGTATTTTTCCGGTCATGAGCAGGCCAAGACTTGCAAGCATGCATCCGGCAGAGGTGGGTACCATGACGCCCACATACTGGGTTTTGATTTTACTGAAACGTCCGGCAAGGATCAGGCTGATTATGAGCATGCGTTCATAAGTAAGTTTACGCTCCGTGCCCATGTCGTGAACAGCGACCTTGTTCGGATATTTTTTAGCGGTTTGAATAAACCTTTGATGAAGTTGCATTTAACAGCTCCTGTGATGATCTCCTGAATTCTGCCGGAGTTGGGGATCAAACAGCAAAGCTTTTTGGAATCAGCTTGGACAGAAAATTGATCAGCAACCCGGCGAAAATATACTGCTATAGTATTGCTTAAGAAAATTCAACTGTTGATTTGGGACAATTTTGCAGAATATTTTTAACAGACCGGGTTTCTGTCAGCCCGGATGTTCATCTGTCTTGTGAAGCAGGGTCTTTTCCGGCAATGAATGAATACACAACCGGAACAAAGACCAGGGTGATCAGAGTTGAACTGGCAAGGCCGCCGATAATGGCCCTGGCCATAGGCGCCTGGGCTTCCCCTCCTTCGCCTGCCCCCAGGGCCAGGGGAAGGAGGCCGAAGATGGTAGTCAGGGCGGTCATGAGAATGGGCCTGAGTCTTCTGACCCCTACTTCCCGGATGGCGGCAAACATTTCATATCCTTCATTCTTACGGACCATATTGGTTTGGTCCACCAGAAGTATGGAGTTGTTCACCAGGATTCCTCCAAGCATTATACAGCCGATGTAGGACTGGATATTAAAAGTGGTGTCAGTGAGAAAAAGCATGAGTATCACTCCGATAATAGCCAGGGGGACTGAAAACATGACGATGAAGGGATCCCTTAGAGATTCGTACAGGCAGGCCATGACCATGTACACCAGGATCAGGGCCAGGATAAGGCCCAGCCCGAGTTCATTAAAAGCCTTTTGCTGTTCCTGGTAATCCCCTCCAAAAGTTATGCTGAATCCCTGAGGAAGGGGAACCGCCCTGAGCCTGTCTCTGATGTCTTCTATGACTGCACTCAAGTCTCTGGTGGTCAAATCAGTGGATATGGTGATGATTCGCTCCTGGTCTTTTCTTTCTATGCTTATGGGACTATATCCGGAGCGAACATCTACCAGGTTGCGCAGGACAACAGGTACTCCATCCTGTCCGCTTACAGTGATATCCAGAAGCTGGTCCAAGGGAATATGGTCGGAATCTTTCAGTTTAAGCAGAATGGAGTACTCATCACCCTGATCGCGGAAGTTCCCTGCTGTAGAACCAGAAAGTACCGTCTGCACTGCATTGGCCACGTCTGTTATGCTTACCCCCATGCTTTCCGCCTTGGCCCGGTCCACAACGATCAATTCCTCAGGGACTCCTGAATCGCGGCTTACTCTGGCATCCTCAATGCCGTCCACCTGTTCTATCATGGCCTGAATCTGTTCAGTCAGGGCCTGGGCCTTATCCAGATCATAGCCTCTTACTTCCACTTCCACCCGGTCGCCGTCAGACGTGCCCATGCGCAGAATGAACAGACCCTGCCCGGCTCTGGTCCTGATGGTGGCGCCGGGAATCCTGCTCAGTTTTTTGCGCAGATCCATGGCGATTTCCTGGCTTGAACGGGTTCTTTGGTCTTGTTCCACAAGACTGAGCCTTATTTCACCTATATGTGAACCGGAAAAACGCCAGCCTGCTCCTCCAAGGAAGGAGATTATGTTTTCCGCTTCCGGGACTTCTTTGTTAATGATTTCCTCTGCCTTCAGGGCGGCTGAGTTCAGCTGGGAAAGTCTGGACCCGACTTCCATTTCAATATTGACCCTTACTTCTCCTTCGTCAGTCTGCGGCATCATTTCCGTGCCTATAAAAGGAATCAGGGTCAGACTGCCAAGAAGGATCAAGCCGGAAAGGGCAATAGTCAGAATTCTGTGATTTAGACAGTAATTCAGGATTGATTTATATGAATCTTCAAGGCTTTTAAAAAAGGCGCAGGAAATATTGCTGATCCGGCTGGAAAGACACCGCTCACTGGCCTGGGCGGCAAACGGGGTTAAAAATTTTGATGAAAGCATGGGTACAAGCGTAAGGGCCACGGCCAGTGAGCATAAAAGGGAGAAACCAACGACATAAGCCAGCTGGGTAAACATCACTCCGGCCATGCCCCGGACAAATATCAGGGGTAGAAAAACCGCCAGTGTAGTCAGGGTACTGGCTGTAATGGCCCCGGCTACTTCACCGGTGCCTTGAACAGCCGCCTGTAAAGGTGGTGTACCGTCTTCGCGTTTGCGATAAATGTTTTCAAGAACCACGATGGAGTTGTCCACCAGCATGCCTACTCCCAGGGCCAGCCCTCCCAGGGTCATGAGATTGATGGTAAATCCGCCGAAATATATGATTATAAAAGTAGCAATTATGGCAATGGGTATGGCGGTTGCGACAATGGCTGTGCCGCGCAGGCTTCGCAGAAAAAAGGCCAGTACCAGCACTGCAAAAAAACCGCCGTAAAAAAGGGCCATGGTAACATTGGTAATGGATCTCTGAATGTACTGTGAGGTGTCTATGATGGGAACAATTCGAAGTTGCGGAATATCACGGTTGATGTTTTCAATCTCATTCAAGACCTGTCTGGCTACTTCAACTGTATTGGCCCCGGATTGCTTGTTCACAGCCAGCCTGACGCCTGGTTCTCCATTGACCCGGACTATCCTGGTTACACGTTCCCAGGAATCCTCAACATCAGCAATGTCCTGGAGTCTGACTGCTGATCCTTGTCTGACAGCGATTATGGTCTTTCGCAATTCTTCCAGGTCTGTGAATTCCCCGAGGGTGCGCACCGAGACTTCATAAGGTCCGCTTTCCATTATACCGCCCGGGAGGCTGACGTTGGCCTCTTTTATGCGCCTGATTATTTCATCCAGAGGCAATTCCAGGGCCTGTATCCGGCCGGGGATCAAATTGACATGTATCTGCCGGTCCAGACCTCCCCTGATATCCAGAGAGGCCACACCCGGGACGCGTTCCAGCCGGTAGCGGACTTCATCCTCGATCATTTTCATGGTCTGGATGGGGTCAAGATTGCTGGACGCTCCAAGGATCAGTATGGGAAAGCCGGCCAGATCGAATTTGCGCAGGAAAGGCCTGTCAGCGTCATCAGGAAGACTGGCAACTACACGGTCCAGGCGGTCGCGCAGGTCATTGGCCGCGGCATCCAGGTCCGTGCCCCAGACAAAAGAGATGCGAATGTCACTTAAGCCCTCGCTGGATCTTGAATAAATTTCTTCCACACCGGGAACAGCGCTGAAAGCCCTTTCCAGGGGCCTTGTGATCAGGGTTTCAACCTCATGAGGCGCGGCATTGGAGTAGTTGGTCCGAACACTTAAGGTAGGATAAGTAATGTCCGGCATAAGGTCGATGGGCACCCTGGAAAGGGATACCGCGCCCAGGATCAGGACAATAAGAGTGGCCATGGTCACGAAAACCGGCCTGGCAACTGAAAAGATGGTCAGATTATTCATTTTTCAGGCCGGGGATGATTATATCCATCCCGTCTTCCAGGAGGTGGTGTCCCAGGGTGACCACCAGTCCCTCAACGCGGGGTTCCACTATCTCAGCCAGGCCGTTGTCAATCAGCCCGACAGTGACGGGTACAAATTGTGCTTTCATGTTTTCAGTGTCTGCCAGAAATACCCCCTGCTGTCCCTGAAGTCTGACAATAGATTCCACTGGCACAGAGACCACGTCTTCATGTCTGGAGAATTCCAGCCTGACTCTGGCAAACATTCCCGGAGCCAGCAGACCGTCCGCGTTGGAGAGCAGGACTTCAACCCTTCCCTGCCGGGAAGCCTCTTCAAGGACCGGGGCAAAGCGGACTATTTCTCCCTGATATGTTTTTTCCGGGTACGCGTCAGCAGTGACCAGGGCGGTCTGCCCCACCCTGATAAAGGGAAAGTCACGTTCAATAACATTGACTACAGCTATGAGTTTTTCTGTATTTACTATGGAAATGACAGGTTCATTAGCCTGAAGCATGGATCCTTCGTCAGTTAATCTTCTGCCCACAACCCGTTTTTCCGGACTGCGGTCCCACCGGGCGATTATCCGGGTATAGGAAAGCCTGACTCTGGCGGCTTCCAGGGCGGCCTCTTTCTGGCGTACCTGAGCCTTGGCCACCTCATGCCGGGCCCTGTTTACATCATAGGCGCCCTGAATCTGATCCAGCTCTGACTGGGAAAGGGTGGCTGATTCTACCAGGCGCAGTGCTCTGGACAGTTCTTTTTCAGAAACTTCCAGTTCACTGGCGCTTTCCCCGAGGTTGGCCCGGGCGACTTCCAGCTCAGCCCTGGCACCCTGTACCTGCTGGAGGTATTCTTCGCTTTCCAGGCGGGCAATGGTTTCTCCCCTGGTGACCTGGTCACCGATATCAAAATAGAGCTTTTCAAGCCGGCCTGATACCTTGGGCGCTACAATAAATTCTTTTTCAGCTTTGAGGCTGCCGGTAAGCTCTGCGCTATGGTAAAGAGAGGCTTTGCGCACAGGTTCAACACCAACGGCCTGGACAGGAGTTCCGGATTTGGAAGAGGCAGCAGAGGGGCTGAAAACTTCAATATAGACTTTGTGGGCAATAAAGGCGGCGGTTAAGACAATAATCAGGACTATGATTTTTTTCATGTATTTCCCGGATGAAAACTAGTTAGTGAGATTTAAGACTCATAGGTCTGATATTTTAAGCATTCCCCTTTAAGAAGTAAACAGATAGTATAACTGTTCACAGTAGACTTTAAGATATTCAGGTCAGGAAGATTTGAAGCTGAAACAAGGAACCTGAATTCGAGAAGCCGAAAAGATTTACCGCTAGCAGAATTTGGGACAGGTGGAAAACAGTAGCCTGGCAAGGAATTTTTTTGCCTTGTCTCCTGCGTGATTGTGGGCTATCAGCTACAGGCATGCTGATCTCGAAACATGCAAGACCAGCCCAGGACAGGGGCGGATATTTGTACCCAAATAACTAAATGGAGAAAACAATGCAGGTTTTACTGAGCACTAATTTCGGAGATATCACTATTGATCTGGAAGCTGACAAATCACCGCTTACAGTGGAAAATTTTCTGAACTATATTGAGCAGGGGTTTTATAATGACACCATTTTTCATCGGGTGATTCCCGGTTTTATGATCCAGGGAGGAGGCTTGTCCAAGGATATGACGGAGAAAAAGACCGCCCCCCCTATTAAGAATGAGGCCAAGAACGGGCTGCTGAACCTGCGCGGCACTCTGGCCATGGCCAGGACCCAGGATAAAGACAGTGCCACCAGCCAGTTTTTTATCAATCTTTCCGATAATCATTTTCTGGATCACGGATCCAGGGATTTCGGGTATGCTGTTTTTGCACGGGTCTCGGAAGGCATGGAGGTTGTGGATAAAATTGCCGGGGTTGCTACCGGCAGGTCTGGTTTTCATGAAGATGTTCCCAAAGATCCGGTTATTATCAAAAACGCCGCACTTATCTGATGCTGGGGTTGGGATGAAACTTTTACCGAATGAGAAGCGTATCACCCTGGCGTACCCGGGATCAAACCTGCAAGTAACAAGAGAGATTGCCGCGCTCGAAGACTCGCTCGCAATGACAGACGGGGTTACGCGATACCTGTCATTGCGAGGGAGCAAAGCGACCGAAGCAATCTCTATAGCAAAACCGTAATATTTTGAAATTATGGTATAAACGCTCTAAATTACTTGTAAGAAGACAGTTGAATAAGGACTTTTTCAATATGCTGCAAGGAAGTTCCGGATTTAACCATTCGCAGCCAGAGGCTTAATAGTTATTTTTATTCTTGATTTGATTAAGGTTTTCAATTAAGAAAAGCCATCAATCATGGAGAAGTGGCTGAATGTCAGCTTTTAAGCTGTTTTAGATTTCTCTGTGAAGTCTATGGATCGGGCAGGAAATCATTTCAACTTTCTTAAGGAGGCAGTCAATGAAGGAACGCATTAAAATTCTGGTATTCTCTCTGACTATGATCATGTTGATGGGTGTGGGAAACGCTTGGGCTGAAATAAAGATCGGCCTGATGTGTCCCCTGACCGGATCCTGGGCCAGTGAAGGCCAGGACATGAAGGATGTCGTTGAGCTCATGGCCGCTGAAATAAACGAAGCAGGCGGGATCAACGGCGAGCAGGTTACCATCCTGGTCGAGGACGACGGGGGCGATCCCAAGACAGCGGTTTCGGCTGCCAACCGTCTGGCTACCAGGGATATTACAGCTGTAATCGGAACTTATGGCTCTTCAATTACCGAGGCCACTCAGAATATTTATGATGATTACCAGATTATCCAGGTTGCCAATGGGGCCACTTCCGTCCGTCTGACCCAGAAAGGGCTTGAATATTTTTTCCGTACTTGCCCAAGAAATGATGAACAGGGAAAAGTTGCCGCGAAAACTATTGATTCCATGGGTTTTGATAAGGTAGCCATTCTTCATGACAGCACCTCATACGCCAGAGGTCTGGCTGATGAAGCCCGTGGTCTCCTGGAAGATGAAAATAAGGATATAGTCTTTTTTGGCGCCCTGACTCCAGGTGAAAGAGATTACAGTACCATTCTTTCCAAGCTTAGAAATGCGGGCCCTGAGATTGTCTTTTTTACAGGCTATTACCCTGAGGCAGGACTTTTGCTCAAACAGAAGAGTGAAATGGGCTGGGACGTACCTTTTCTGGGAGGCGATGCCACCAATAATCCGGATCTGGTATCCATTTCCGGCAGGTCAGCCGCTGAAGGCTTTTATTTCCTGAGTCCTCCGGTCCCTCAGGACCTGGATACTCCCCAGGCCAAAGATTTTCTGACTTCATTTAATGAAAAATACGGTTCCAATCCTGGATCCATCTATGCAGTGCTTGCCGGAGACGCGTTTCTGGCCATTGCCGAAGCCATGAACCATACAGGTTCCACAGAAAGCGATGTTGTGGCTGATTACATGCATGGAGAACTTAGCGTTGCCGGACTTACCGGTGTGATTTCTTTTGACGAACAGGGTGACCGGGCAGGCGAGCTTTACCGCCTCTACCAGGTTGACGCTGAAGGCAATTTTGTTATGCAGGAATAATATAAAAAACGCGCCGGTTTTTGCCGGCGCGTTTTTTTTTGCGGTCTTTGGATAAAGCAGGACTAATTGGAATTTTTGAAAAGTCTGCTGGGCAAGGACTTTTTCAACAAGCTGTTAAACCCTCTAACCCTGGATAAAAGAAATGGAATTTTTCTTTGAACAGCTTATCAACGGTCTGGCTGTAGGGGGAATATACGCCCTCATCGCCCTGGGTTATACCATGGTTTACGGGGTGATGAGACTTATAAATTTTGCTCATGGCGATCTTTTTACAATAGGATCATATCTGGGCATGACTATTCTGACGGCCTACGCCATAACCGCATACCTGGGTCCTTTTACCGGGGTTCTGTTTCTGATCATAGTGATTATGGGCATGGTTGGCATTATCGGGATGATTCTGGAAAGAGTGGCCTACCGGCCCGTGCGTCAGGCTGACCGGCTGTCCGCTGTGGTTTCCGCCCTGGGAGCATCAATATTTTTTTCCAACCTGGTCATGCTTATCTGGGGGCCTAGATTCAGGGTTTATCCAGAAGATATTCTGCCCCGCATCACCCTGAATATCCTGGGCCTTGATGTCCCTCTTTTAAGGATACTGGTCCTGGCCACATCTCTAAGCCTTATGGCTATTCTTTATTTTTTCGTTCAGAAAACAAAAACAGGAACCGCTATTCGGGCAGTGGCCATTGATCACGGCGCGGCCAGGCTTATGGGCATTAACGTCAACAGGATAATTTCTCTGGTTTTTCTCATAGGTCCCGCCCTTGGGGGAGCGGCCGGTGTAATGGTCGGTCTTTATTATGGTCAGGTCAATTTTACCATGGGCTGGTCATACGGACTCAAGGCTTTTATCGCCGCGGTCCTGGGAGGCATCGGCAATATTCCCGGGGCCATGCTGGGAGGCCTTCTCCTGGGAGTAATAGAGGCCATGGGCGCGGCTTTTATTTCCACCGCCTGGAAAGACGGCATAGCCTTTATTGTCCTTATCCTTATTCTGATTTTTCGCCCCACCGGACTGCTGGGTGAGAGAGTAGCGGATAAAGTCTGATCACCCCTGAATTCTGAATCATGAAAGCTGAATACATTTAAGCAGGAACACAAGGCATATGCTTAAACATAAAAACAAATTACTGATCCTGGCATTTTCAGTGGCAATTTTCATCTGCCCCTTTTTTCTTAATGCATATTGGGTAGATGTAATCAACAATATCGGTCTGTATGCCATTCTGGCCCTGAGCCTCAACTTTATTGTGGGTTATACCGGCCTTTTTCATATGGGACATGCGGCTTTTTTTGCGGTAGGGGCCTATACAGCGGCCATACTCAATACATCTTACAGTATTCCCATACTTCTTCTGCTTCCGGTGAGCGGGGCAGCGGCCGCCTTTTTTGCCTATCTGGTGGCCAGACCGATCATTCATTTGCGCGGAGATTACCTGCTTATTGTGACCATAGCCATTGTAGAGGTGGTACGCATTGCCTTGGTCAACAATGTGTTCGGGCTTACCGGCGGGTCCAACGGCATATTTGGAATCTCCAGGCCGGAATTTTTCGGGTTTGATATCCGCAGGCCTCATCATTTTTACTATTATATCTGGGCTTTTCTGGGAGTCAGTGTTTACCTTTTTCATCAGCTGGAGAAATCCAGGTTTGTCAGGGCCCTGAATTATATCAAGAATGACGAGGTGGCTGCCCAGGGAAGCGGGGTTGATATAGCCTATTACAAACTTATCGCATTTGTTCTCGGGGCCTTCTGGGCCGGAATGGCTGGGAATATCTACGCTTCCAAAATGACACTTATCTCTCCTGAATCCTTTAATTTCTGGGAGTCGGTCATCCTTTTTGTCATTGTAATCCTGGGCGGGTCCGGAAGTATAAGAGGAGTTATCCTGGGCGCTTTCCTTATTGTCGGCCTTCCCGAAGTTTTTCGTCAGTTTGCCGGGGCCCGGATGCTTGTTTTTGGAGCAGCCATGGTAGCCATGATGGTCTTCAGGCCTCAGGGTTTTCTCCCGCCCTTGCCCAGGAAATATCCCATTCATAAAATTAAACCCGGAGACCAGACTTTATGACGCTGCTTAGCATCAACAATCTTACCAAAAGATTCGGCGGGCTGATGGCGGTGAACGATGTCAGCTTTGACGTTGATGAGGGTAAAATCGTCGGCCTTATCGGACCCAACGGCGCCGGAAAAACAACAGTATTCAACCTGATTACAGGTAATTATATCCCTGATCAGGGTGAAATCGTATTTGATGGTCATAATCTTGTGGGCCAAAAGACCCACAAGATTGTTTCTCTGGGTATTGCCAGGACTTTTCAGACCATCAGGCTGTTTAAAAATCTGTCTGTGCTGGAAAATGTTCTGGCAGGATGCCATTGCCGGATGAGTTCCGGAATATTTAGATCCATGTTCAGATTTCCTTCTCAGCGCGAAGAGGAGAGAATGGCTCTGGGCAGGGCTTTAAAAGAACTTAAGTTCGTGGGTATGGAAGAATATATGGATTTAAAATCCATGAATCTTTCCTATGGCAACCAGAGGCTGCTGGAGATAGCCAGAGCCCTGGCCAGCGATCCCAAGCTTATTGTCCTGGATGAACCAGCCGGCGGCATGAATGATTATGAAACCCAGCAGCTGGTAAAACTCATCCGGAAGATGCAGGACAGGGGACTCACCGTGCTCCTTATCGAACATGACATGAATCTGGTTATGCGTATCTGCGAAGATATCGTGGTCCTGGAGCACGGGGCAAAGATCGCCCAGGGCACGGCCGATGAAATTACCCAGGACCAGCGGGTCATTGAAGCCTATCTTGGAATTGATGAAGATGAGGAATAGAAATGCTGCTAAGAGTTAAGGACCTGTTTGTTTATTACGGCAATGTTGAAGCCCTGCATGGTATCAACCTGGAAGTAGACGAAGGTGAGATTGTTGCCATTCTTGGAGCCAATGGTGCTGGAAAATCCACCACTCTCATGACCATCAGCGGCCTGGTCAGCCCTGAAAAAGGACAGATATTTTACCGGGACACCCAGATAAACAAGCTTCAGGGGCATGAAGTGGTCAAGCTGGGCATAGCTCAGGTGCCTGAGGGCAGACGGGTCTTTTCTACCCTGACTGTACAGGAAAACCTGAATCTTGGTGCCTTCACCATTACTGATAAAGATAAAGTTCAAAAAACCCGGGAATGGGTGTTTGAACTTTTTCCAAGGCTCAAGGAAAGGAGGGAACAGCTGGCCGGGACCCTGTCAGGCGGTGAGCAGCAGATGCTGGCCATAGCCAGGGGGCTTATGCCCAGTCCTAAACTTCTCTTGCTGGATGAACCCAGTCTGGGTCTGGCACCCATATTGGTAAAATCCATTTTTGAAACCATCAGGGAGATCAATGAAAGCGGAGTAACCATTCTGCTGGTTGAACAGAACGCCAGAGCAGCTCTCAAGCTCGCCAACAGAGGCTATGTCATGGAAGTTGGCAATATATCCCTTGAAGACAGTTCGCAGAATCTGCTCAAAAATCCAGAGGTGAGGAAGGCCTATCTTGGAGGATAAAAGAAGAAGGTTCAAGGCAGAAGGGGAAGGGAGAAACACAGATCAAAGGATATATTTTTCGGACATAAAACCAGCAAGGTCAGATAAAGAGGAATTCAAGCTTGTCACTTAAGGTCAGCATCAAGGGAAAAGGGAAATTTGCCAGAGGCGATGAATTTTTTCTGGGGCCTGACAGCCCTGACTCAGCTGGTCCGGGATTTGTGCTTGATCCTGAGGCTGTCATGGCTGTGCGGGCGGGTATGTACCTGACCGCTCCCAAGGCAGAATTTCAGATCATTGATAAGATCTGGTCGTCTGACGCAGAAGGAAGGGGAGATATTTTTCTCAAATTAAAGCCCCTGGCTGATATCAGTTTTGAACAAACCCTTGACTTAGCCCTTAGCCGTCAAGGTTTTTCCATGACCTGGATAACCATGAGCGATAAAGGATCAAAAGGACATCGCCTTGATGAGAGCGGTCCCCTGATTGAGAATATCTGTGCTGCCAGCCTTGACATCTCCCTGAGCAGGGGTTTTGTTATTCCTGACGATTCTGAGCAACTGAAGTCCCTGCTTGTCCAGCTATGCCTTACCGCCGGGTTTGATCTGGTCGTAACCACCGGCGGAACCGGTCTGAGTCCCAGAGATATAACCCCGGAAGCAACAATGGCTCTGGTTGAAAAGCGATTGCCCGGTTTTGAACAGGCCATGGTTAATTATTCTTTAACCAAGACTCCCCACGCCATGATTTCCAGGGCTGTTGCCGGTACCCTTGGCCAGAGCATTATAATCAATCTTCCAGGCAGCCCCGGAGGGGTCAGAGAAAATCTGGAAGCAGTTTTGCCTGCTCTGGAGCATGCCCTGAAAAAACTCCAGGGAGACCAGTCAGATTGTGCCGGAGAGGTCTGAAATGGAAATGTTTCTGGCTGATCTGCATATCCATTCGAGATTCTCCAGGGCCACCAGCAAGAGCCTTGATCCCTTTGCCCTGGCCGCCTGGGCCCAGATAAAAGGCATAAGCGTGGTAGGTACAGGAGACTTTACCCACCCGGGCTGGCTGGAAATGCTGGAACAAGCCCTTTATCAGGGGCAGGACGGTCTTTTATACCTTAGAAACGACCAGGATCTGAGTTCCAGGATCCCTGGCTATGAAAAAGAAATTAAACCCAGAACAAGGTTTGTCCTTTCAGCTGAAATAAGCTCCATCTATAAGCAGGGCGGCAAAGTAAGAAAGATTCATAATCTTGTTTTCATGCCCGGATTTGAACAGGTCAAAAAATTCAACCAGAAGCTCGCCCGGGTGGGTAATCTTATTTCTGACGGCCGGCCTATTCTGGGACTTGATTCCAGGAGTCTTCTGGAGATGGCCCTGGAGACCGATCCCCTGGCCTATGTGATTCCCGCTCATATCTGGACTCCGTGGTTTTCTTTATTTGGCTCTAAATCAGGTTTTGACAGCCTTGAGGAATGTTTCAAAGATTTATCTCCTCATATTTTTGCCCTGGAAACCGGGCTTTCGTCTGACCCTGAAATGAACTGGATGTGGAGCAAGCTGGACCGGTATTCCCTGGTGTCCAATTCTGACGCGCACAGCGCTGAGAACCTGGGCAGGGAAGTGAATATCTTTCAGGGAGAAATGAGTTACGAAGGCATTTACCGTGCCCTTCGCAGGGAAGGTCTGGGGCACCGGTTTCTGGGGACCCTTGAATTTTACCCTGAGGAAGGAAAATATCACCTGGATGGACACAGGAAATGCGGGGTGATGATGGATCCCAGGCAGACCATGGCCAACAAGGGCCGATGTCCTGTCTGCGGTAAACAGATAACCGTGGGTGTCCTCAACCGGGTGTTTACCCTTGCTGACCGGGACTCCCCTGCCCGCCCATCTTTTCAGCCTGGTTTTTTTTCCGTTATCCCCCTGAAAGAGATAATTTCTGAATTTCTGGGTGTAGGCCCTAAAACCAAAAAGGTGCAGTCATTTTATAACCATGTTGTCTCCTGTTTTGGTTCTGAAATGAATATTCTGCAGAATGTCCCTGTTGAGGATCTTTCAAAACATTCACCGGTTCTGGCTTCAGGAATCAAGCGTATGCGCGCGGGAGAGGTCATCCGCGATCCCGGGTTTGACGGGCAGTATGGAAAGATTACTGTTTTTTCGCCAAAAGAGCGCCGTGAAATTAAAAATGGAGCAGGGATCATCAATATTGCTCCACCCGGCAACAAAGATGAATACGTCCGGATCAGCAGGGACAAGGTTGATTCAGACGATGCCAAGACCCTGGAAGCAGAGCACATAACCCTGAACCCGGAACAGGAAAAAGCAGTCCGGCATGATTCTGGTCCGGTCCTGGTCATGGCTGGTCCGGGCACGGGAAAGACACAGACCCTCATGGGCAGAGTGAGGGTTCTTCTGGAAAGCGGGATAAACCCCAGACATATTCTTGTCCTGGCCTTTACCCGCAAGGCAGCCACGGAAATCAAGGAAAGGCTGGCCGGGATTCTGGGGCCGGAACAGGCTGTTCCCCGGGCCGAGACCATCCATGCCATGGCTTATGAATACTGGCAGAGTATTTACACGGAGCAGCCCCTTATTCTAAGTGAAGAAGAAGCCAGAAAAGTATTTTCCCTGGCCAATCCGCAACTTAAGGGCGCCGCCCTTAAACAGGCATGGTCAGAACTGGGGGCGGCCCGGGAAAACCGGGATAAAATACCGGAATCCGGAGAGAAATACGCCCGCCAGAAACAGGACTGGAACCTGGTTGATTACAACGATCTTCTCGAATTCTGGCTGGAAGAAATCCAAAGCGGAAAATACAGCCGGCCTTTTACTCATGTTCTGGTTGATGAGGTTCAGGACCTTTCCATGCTCCAGCTTGTTCTGATCCAGAACCTCCTTCCGGAATCCGGCCAGGGTTTTTTCGGGATAGGAGATTCCAGGCAGTCCATTTACGGGTTCAGAGGAGCACTTAAGGATATAAGGGAGGCGGTATCCTCGCACTGGCCTGATCTGACCATAATCCATTTGTCCAGGAATTATCGTTCCTCCCAGAGCATCCTTGATTTTTCCCGGGGCCTTTTTCCTGATGATCCTGAGCTTCTGGCTCAGCAGGATATTCCCGGAGAGATATATTTTTTCCAGGCTGCTAATTCCTCTCAGGAGTGCCATTGGCTGGGAGAAAAGATCAGGGCCATGCTGGGCGGAACATCTCACTGGCAAAGCGATGTGTCTCAGGAAAAATTTTCCCTGGCCCCTGCGGATATTGCCATCCTGGTCAGGTTTAAAGGGCTTATACCCGCTCTGGAAAAAGAACTTCAGCGCAAAGGTATCCCTGTAAGCGTTCCGGAAAATCAGGCATACTATAAAGACCCGCGGGTGGAGCTTATATTGCGGGCAGTTGCTCAGGTCATGGGAGTAGCCGGAGAAAACAAGGTCTTTGACTGCCCTGAGAATATCCTGGCAGGAGGTCCTAAAAGCCTGGCCGCGTACCTGGAAGATGTGCCTCCTTTTGACCGTATTTTCTGGCAGGGCAAGGCTTTTAAGATGCTGGAGCGGGAATACTCCAGACTGGGAGGATGGGTCGCCTTGATGAGCCACATTAACCTGGAGAGCGATCTGGCCCAGGTGGAAGCCAGGGCCCAGAAAGTCAGGATTATGACCATGCACGCGGCCAAAGGCCTGGAGTTTGAGGCTGTATTCATCCCATGCATGGAAGACGGCATTATTCCTTTCTCCGGCACGGATGTGCTTTTGGGCAAGATTGATCCCGACAAAAAGAAAGGAGACCCTGAAGAAGAAAGAAGGCTCTTGTATGTGGCTTTGACCAGGGCCAAGAAAAGACTTTACATCAGTCTGGCAGCGTCCAGGCATTTATTCGGACGGCAGCTGAACCTTAAAAAATCCAGACTGCTGGGGGAGCTTTGTTTTGATGGAGTTCGGGTGAGCAGAGGGAAAATTCAGAAGACCAGAAAGGAAAAACAGCTGCGGATGGGCTGAGGCGTTGCATATGGTGTCTTCCTGGCCCTGGCAGGGACTGTTCAGACAACCTGGGAGAACTACTTCAAAAGCATGTTATAGAGAAACTTTTCGTAAACACGACACATTTTATGGGCCACCATGGGTCTGAGACCTGCTCCGCATAGACGGCAGTATACGTGCAGTGGATTGAAGTGATGTTGGAAAAAACCTTTAAACTTTTTCATAATAAAAAATTTGCAATATGTGTGCCTTGTTTTTGTTAAGATTTCATATACTTCCTGCCACCAAAAATCAACCTTTAATATTTTGCAGCCATTCACTGTATTTTTTAATCCTGGGCCTTATCCAGCATAGGTCCAAAAAATTGGATGTTGGTTTGCGGCCCTTTTGTCAAACCCCGAAACCCGCATAAGCAATAAATTCAAAATTACCAATTTCACGGATTCAGGTCACATTATTAATCGACATTATCTGTAAAGTCCTTAGCCGGGGCTTTTTTTTGTCAAAAAAAACAATTTGAAACCGTTTCCGGATAAGGTTAGGTGTCAGAAATGAGCAAAAAGCAATTTATTCTGGCTGGACCTTCCTGCGTTATTCCCGGAAGGATCCCTGAGAACGTGTCTTTTTTAAAAGACCTGGTGAGCGAGATAGGACTGACTTTTTTTGATAGTCGGGGATCTCTGGAGTATACCCGGGCGGACCTTCCAAAAAATCTGGCTGTGCAGGGACTGAAATATCACGTCCATCTGCCATTGGATCTGGACTGGACTAAAGGCGCAGACCATGTTTTTCAGGTGGCCCGCGCCCTGGCGCAAAAAGTCTGGTTTCTCGGTCCGGATAAGTTTGTTTTGCATCCTCCGGACAGTTCCAGGGATCTGGAAGAACTTGCCTTGCTTTGGATCAAGAACGGGTTCAAGGCGCGGCAACTGCTTGTGGAAAACATTAAGGGCAATGATCTTTCGGGTTTGTGGCCGGTCATTGAGGCAACCGGTCTAGGGGTATGTCTGGATATCGGCCACCTGATGGCATACCATCAGGTGGACATTCTAAAAAAGGATATTATACTGGACAGGACCTCTCTTGTTCATGTTTACGGAAAGGAGGATCATACCGGCCATAAAGGCCTGTCGGTTATCAGCCGCGAAGGTGAAACGCTGCTGCGTCAGATTTTATCGGGAATCAAGGAGGGATCCAGTGTGCTCGTGGAGGTCTTTGAACAGGAAGATTTTCTTGACTCCAGAGATATTTTGATACACATGGCTGATTCCTGGGGGATGGAATTTGTTTAGCTTTATCCTTGGAGGCAGTAAATCGGGCAAGTCCGACATGGGACTTAACCTTCTTGAAAAGACTGCAGGCTCGTCTTGCCTGGTGGTAACCGGCAAAGCCATGGATCTTGAATTCAACGAGCAGATCCGTCAGCATAAGCTTTCAAGAAACCTGAATATTCCGGTAGTGGAAGCAGGACAAGACCTGGGAAGTTGTCTTGTCTCTCTGCGAGATTCGGCTGACGCGGTCCTTGTTGACAGTATTGATTTTTGGGTCTTCAATATATTTGAGAGAAAACAGTCCCATGCGTATATAGATGAATTTTTCCGCGTCCTGGATTTGTGGCGCGGCAAAAGACTGATATTTATTTCCGCGGAGATTGGTCTGGGCCCGGTTCCTGCTGCTGATTATGTCCGCAGGTTTTCCAGATTGCTGGGTGAAGTTAACCAGCGTCTGGCGCTTTTATGTAATGATGTAACCCTGGTTGTGGCAGGTCTGCCCATTAGGATTAAATGAGGATTTATGGGTTATTTTCGAAATCTGGAAGCAAAGATTAATGAGATGGTCAGCCTTTTTAATAAGAAAGAGCGACTGCTTATCCTGATTAATGCAGATCCGGATGCCCTGGCTTCAGCCATGGCATTGAAACGTATTTTGTTCCGCAAGGTTCAGACCGTGGCTATTGCCCATGTTAATGATATTTCCAGGCCGGATAACCTGGCCATGATCAAGCTCCTCCGGATACCCGTTCAAAAGCTTTCTCCTCTTCTGGCTGCCCAGTACGACAAATTTGCCCTGGTGGATTCTCAGCCTCATCATCATCCGGATTTTGAAAAGGTTGAATTCTCAATTATTCTGGACCATCATCCTTTGAGTGATGATAATCCAGCACAGGCCGCCTACAAGGAGATCAACCCGGATTACGGCGCCACCAGCTCGCTTTTGACCGAATATCTTTACAATCTCAATATCAGGCCGGGCAAGCTTCTGGCTACTGCCCTAATTTACGGGATAAAGACCGATACCCAGAGTTTTGAGCGTAAGTTCAGTGACGTGGATATCAAGGCCTTCAGATATCTGACAAAATTTTATAACCCCCTGGTTCTGCAAAAGATTGTCCGTTCTGAGTTTCGTAAAGAATGGCTCAAGTATTTTTCCCTGGCTTTCAGGAAAATCAAACTTCTGGGTCACGGGGCCAGTGTGTTCATGGGCAAAGTGGAGTCCCCGGACATCCTGGTGATACTGGCTGATTTTTTCCTGCGTATTCATAATATTTCCTGGGATATGGTCAGCGGGATTCATGATGATTCTCTGGTGGTTATATTCAGGGGTGACGGACTGCGCAAGGATATGGGCAAAATGGCCGCCAATATGTTCAAGGACCTTGGTCCGGCCGGCGGGCACAAGCAAATGGCCAGGGCGGAAATACCCCTGAACAAAATTGACAATACCCACCCCCAGCAGTTCATTCTTAAAAGACTTTCTGATATTAATCTCAAAAAAAGAAATAAAATTAAACAGGCAGTCGGCAACCGGGCTGTGGCTTTAAAGGAAGGGAATGACATTAAGACAAAAGCTCTCCCTGAATGATGATCCCGTGTTTCTCATCGATGGCAGTTCCTTTTTATACAGGGGCTTTTATGCTTTTCCGGATCTGAAGAGATCTGACGGATTTCCCACCAATGCCATCTTTATTGTGCTGCGGATCCTTTTCAAACTGATTCGAGAAGAAAAGCCAAAGTACGCGGCTTTTTTCATGGACGGCAAAGGGCCCAACTTCAGAAATGAGATTTTCGAGGATTACAAGGCGCAGCGGCTTAAAATGCCCGAAGATCTGGCCGCCCAGATCGATCCTCTACTGGAGGGGGTCAGGCATATGGGGTTTAAAACTTTTGTTTCCAATTCAGTAGAAGCGGACGACCTTATTGCCAGTCAGGCCAGTGCCCTTAAAAAAGACGTTCCCGTGGTTATTGTTGCCTCGGACAAGGACCTCAGACAACTGCTTGATGACCGGGTGGTCATGTGGGATCCAGGAGGAAAGGGCGAGACAGTGATGACTGTTGATGACTTCAGGAAAAGCACAGGTTTTGAGCCCTGGCAATGGCCTGATTACCAGGCCCTGGTGGGCGACAGTTCTGATAATATTCCCGGAGTCCCCGGAGTCGGCCCCAAGACCGCTGCTTCCATCATGGAAAAGTTTCCTACCCTGGAAGCCATAAGGGATCATTTTGATGAACTGGCTCCCAAAATTCAGAAGAAAATCCAGAATCATCTGGAAGATATTTTTATCTACCGCCGGCTGACCAGACTCAAACAGGACTGTGGACGGCAGGGTATAACTGCCCGGGATCTCGCCCTGGAACCTGTGAATTACGAAGCATTTGCCGATTTCCTCAAAAGATATGAATTCAGATCCCTGTTGCGTGAACTTCCCCAGGCAACCCGGAAAAAAGAAATTCAGCATTCCCTTCTTTCAGCGGCAGGACCGTTACCCAGAAAAACCGGAATTCCGGATTTTAAAGACAATGAAGAAGCAGGGCTGTATCCGGTTGAAAACGGTTTTCTCCTGGGGATGGGACGAAGTGAATGGAAGGTTGCGCTCAAGCCTGAAGAGCTGCAGAAGAAAATCGCGGGTTCAAGGCTGTATGTAATTTCCTTGAAAGACTTGGCTGCCTGGCAAAAAACATGGTTAAATCCTCCTCATCCGCGTTTTTTTGATATTTCCCTGGCAGCCTATCTTCTTAATACCGAGGCCAGGCAATATGATTACGAGCATATCTTCAGAGCATATTCTTCAGAGACGGGAGTGAGCAAGGACAACCCGGGCCTGGCCTGTCTGCAGATGGGAAAGCTGCTGCAGAAAAAAATTGAATCAGCAGGCCTTAAGTCTTTGATGCGGGATATTGAAATGCCCCTTATTCCGGTACTTTTGAAAATGGAAGCAGCCGGGATCGGCATAGATCTCAACGCGTTTTCCGACTTTCTGGAAAAAGTGGAACAGCGCCTTAAGGAGTTGACCACTGAAATATTCTCTCTGGCAGGTAAAGAGTTTAATATCAGATCCACTCAGCAGACCGCTGTTATTCTGTTTGAAGACCTGGGGCTTAAATCAAAGCGAAAAACCCCGGGTGGGGCCTTTTCCACCTCCAATGTTGTTCTGGAAGCCATGAAAGGGGCTCATCCAATAATCAGGCTCATTCTGGAATTCAGGACCCTGGAAAAGCTCAGGTCCACCTATCTTGCGCCTTTGCCGGACAAAATCGCTCCTGACGGACGTCTGCATACTACTTTTAATCAGCTGGCCACGGCCACCGGGAGGCTTTCCAGCAGCAGCCCCAATCTTCAGAATATACCCATCCGGGGAGAATTCGGCCCCAGGATGAGGGCCTGTTTTACCTCCGCTCCCGGCAAGCTGCTGGTGGCGGCAGATTATTCCCAGATAGAACTGCGCATTCTGGCTCATATGTCTCAGGATCCCAACCTGCTGGATTCTTTTTCCAGGTCCGAAGATATTCATACCCGTACCGCGGGGCTGTTGTTTGAAAAGGATATTTCTGAAATCAGCACGGATGAACGCAGGAAGGCCAAAACCATCAACTTCGGCCTGCTGTATGGCATGGGCCCCCAGAAGTTGAGCCGGGAGCTGAGCATATCCCAGGATGAAGCCAAGAAATTTATAAAGATATATTTCAGTAAGCTGGACAGGGTTAGAAAATTTTATGAGGACATAGAAAAATATGCGTCTGAAAAGGGCTGTGTTACCACCATTGCCGGACGCAGGAGGCTGTTGCCCGGCATTAATTCCAGAAACGCAAACCTGGTGCAGCAGGCCCGCAGAATGGCCATTAATACAGTGATTCAGGGTTCGGCAGCGGATGTGATTAAAAAGGCCATGCTGGCGGTGGACCGGGATGAAGAACTCCGCAAGCTGGGAGCAGATCTCATTCTGCAGGTTCATGATGAACTTTTGATAGAGGTGGACAAGACAAAAGCTGAAGAGGCTGGAGAGCGTCTTGCCCGTGTTATGAGTGAGGTGGAAAAATTTGACGTCCCCCTGCTTGTTGACTGGGGAATTGGGGAGAACTGGGCCCAGGCCCATGAATAGTTGAACACCAGCGGGCAATGTCTGTACTTTTACGACTGTTAAACAGATTTTTTTCCGGGATATTTTTTTACCGTATATAAATATCAAGCACAAAGGAGATCAGCATAGTGGACAAGTTAAGACTTTTAACCCCGGGGCCGACCCCTCTGCCGGAAAATGTCCGTCTGGCCCTGTCCAGAGACATGATTCATCATCGCAAACAGGATTTCAAGGATCTGATGTTAAGGGTTCAGAGTGGCCTGCAGTACCTTTTCGGAACCGGGCAGCCGGTGATGACTCTTACATCTTCAGGCACAGGAGCCATGACCGCCGCTGTTACCAATATTTTTGCCCCTGGTGAAAAGGTGCTGGTGATTGAGGCGGGCAAGTTCGGACAGAGATGGTCTGAAATTGCCCAGGCCCATGGCCTGGATGTGGTGGTTCTTCCTCTTAAATGGGGAGAGGCAGTAAAACTCAGGGATGTGGAAAATGCCCTGTCCAGATATGCGGATATCCAGGGGGTTCTGGTGCAGGCGTCCGAGACATCCACCGGAGTGCTTCATCCGGTCCAGGAGCTTGCCAAACTGTGCCGGCTTAAGGACAAACTTATTGTGGTGGATGGTATATCAGCTGTGGGCATTTCACCCTGTCCCATGGATGAATGGGGCATAGACTGTCTGCTTACCGGTTCCCAGAAAGGAATGATGCTGCCGCCGGGCCTGGCTTTTATCGCTCTGAGTCAAAACGCATGGGATAAGGCCAGAGAGGTCAAACCCGGAAATTTTTATTTTAATCTGCATAAGGAAATGGAAAAATGTCTGGCCTCCCAGACCCTTTTTACTCCGGGAATTAATCTTATTGTCGCTCTGGAGGAGTGCCTGAAATTATTTCAGGAGCATGGACTGGATAATATCTTTAAGAGACAAAAGGCCATGACTGAAATGGTCAGGACCGGAGCCAGGTCGCTGGGGCTTGAACTTCTGGCAACCAGCAATTATACTTGGGGCCTTACATCCATCATGCTTCCCCCTGGAATTGACGGTTCCAAGCTGCTGGAAACAGCTGTCCGGGAGTACAGTGTGCTTATGGCCGGTGGGCAGAATCATTTAAAGGGCAAAATCGTTCGCATGGGGCATATGGGGTATGTGGACTGGTCTGATCTTCTGGCCGGGCTTTACGCCCTGCGCCAGTCAATGATTAATCAGGGCGGTTTTTCAGGCTCCAGAGACTATCTGGAGCAGGCCATGGCAGCTTATCAAGAGGGCATGGCCTAGCAGCAGTTAATCATAACGATGAAGAGTTGCAAAAACACAAATTCTGGAGGTAAAATAAGATGAGCCAGGAACAAGAAGACATCAAGGTAAATGATCGCAGAATCAATTTTGAAGACGAGCCTTCACAAGGAGAACAGGCCGGCGAAGCCAAGCCCGAGGAGAGCCACGCCAAAAAGATGGAACGCAAAAAAGTTGCCGATGATTACAGCAAGGTATCCGCTAAAGAAGATACCCCCATGCCCAAGGCGGATTTTTTCACGTTTGTTCTGTCCCTGAGTTCTTCGGCCTTGATGCATTTGGGTGAAATAGCTGAACAGGAAGGCGGGGAAACAAAAGTCAACCTGCCCATGGCCAAACATACCATTGATATTTTGACCCTGCTTGAACAAAAAACCAAGGGCAATTTAACTCCGGAAGAAGAAAAGACGCTCAAGGATTTCCTGTTTGAAGTCAGGATGAAATATGTGCAGAAAGCGGGCTGATTGGAGCCCGGGATCCTCCTGGAGCACACAGTAGTGTCCAGGCTTTTTAAGAGAGCCGTGATTTCTGGACTTTAGGCCGTCTGTGCTGATTTTTGTTTATTGCCAAGAGCAGGGGGCAGGTAAAGAACAACAGTGGTCCCTGAATTTTCCTGACTGAAAAGTTCCAGCCTGCCTCCCATATCATCAATGATTTTTTTAGTCATAGCCAGACCAAGTCCAGCTCCTTCTCCTTTTTTGGTGGTAAAGAAAGGATTAAAGACCTTCTCGCGGATCTCCCTGGGGATTCCTTTGCCCGTATCCCTCACTTTTATCATTATATACTCGTCCTTCATACTGGTGGACAGGGTCAGATTTCCACCTTCAGGCATGGCCTCGATGGAATTTTTAATCAGGTTTATCAGGCATTGCTTAATCAGCTCGGGATTGCCCCTGGCCAGAGCAATGGCATGATCAAGATCAGTCTCGGTTTTAATTTTTTGTTCCTGGCAGCCTAAGCGAAAAAGCTGCAGAATATCCATTATTACATCGTTGACATTGATTTCGCTTTCCTCTGACTTGGTGGGCCTGGAAAAATTGATCATGTTTTTCAGTATCCTGTCCAGTCTTTTGGATTCCTGAAGAATGATTTTGATTTTTTCCTGAGATGCTTCATCCAGTTCTGGATTTCTCAAAAGAGAATTGGCAAAGCCTCCGATAGCAAAGAGCGGGTTGCGGATTTCATGGGCGATATATGTTGACAATTCACCAATGGTAGCCAGTTTTTCAGATTGCTGGAGCCTCATTTCCATTTCTGTTCTGTGGGTGATGTCCCTGCGCATCTCAACCACTTTATTGAGCTTTCCCTGTTCATTAAAAACCGGATACGCGTATATCCGGAAATAGTGAGCCCTTCCATGCTTATCAACCATGGTCTGAAGTGATTCAGCCGGTTTGCCCTCATTGATGCACTTTTTAAAAGGACATTCCGGACTGTCAAGGTTGCAGCCAGCTGACGGAACAAGTTCCGAGAATATCTCCCAGCAATGATTGCCCAGCAGCTCCTGTTTGCTTTTGCCCTGCCTTTGAACCACGCTATGATTAACATCCAGAACCTTGCCTCTGGTATCAAGGAGCAGAATATCGTCCTGGATCTGGTCGAACAAAGCCGTGAGAATGGCCTGCTGTTGAAAAAGATTGAGCCTGCATTTGTCGCTCACCTCGGCCAAGATCAGAAGGCCGCAGAGAAATGTAGTGCCGGCGTGGTCAATAATTGAAATATGAGGGGGCAGGGTTTTTCTGAGTTTCTGGATGAGATGCTGCTGATCGCTGACTTCTATGATCAGGTTTATCTCGGGATGACTGGCAAGCATGTCCTGGTAGTTATCATAAACTTTTGCTCCCAGGGACACAGCTTTTTGCACCTTGGGGTCATTTTTCTTGGTGCTGGCAACACCCGCGAGGTTTAACCCGGGAAAGAATTCTTCCAGTTCGGTTTTCTGGATAAGTTCCAGAATGGAACCAAAGCCTACTCCAGTCCCTATTATTCCTATTTCAAAACCTTTTTCAGCTTCTTCCAGGATACATATATGGTCCTGGAACAGATTTTCATTGAGATCAGTCATGTTGGATTGCTCCGCGGCTAGAGGATATTGACTGGATTGGCGTACTGTTTTTTTCAGTTTATAAAGCTGACTTTGCCGGCATAAACTAAACAGAAAGTGCCTGAATACATATCCCAGCTATTTAAAATTCGTCAAGGAGATTAAAACGGGAATAAAACAGAAAAAGACAAGCTGAGGCAAGCTTGATTTTGAGACTAAAGATGAATAGATGTGGGTGTTGAAATCACGGTTCAGGAAATTATAAAAAAGGGCTTTAAGAACAGGCAAGCCCAAAATTTAACAGCCTTTGCAAGGGGAGTTGAATGAACACAAAAAACGTGGCCATAGTCGGAGTAACCGGTTACACAGGCATGGAATTGCTTAGGATTCTCTCAACCCATCCCGGGTTTGAAATAGCGGCAGTGACTTCACGCGGCAACGCAGGAGTAGCCCTGCAGGATATATATCCTCATCTTCTGGGAACCAGTTACGCGACTTTGCCCATTACCATTCCTGAACCGGAAATGGTTGCCAGGGATTCAGAGCTTGTTTTCCTGGCTGTGCCTCATTCCAAAGCCATGGATCTGGCCGCGCCCTTTCTTGATCAGGGAGTGAAGGTGGTGGATCTCAGCGCGGATTTTCGCATAAGTGACGGGAAAACCTATGCCAGGTGGTATGATACTGAGCATAAGCACCCTGAACTGCTGGAAAAGGCGGTTTACGGAATACCCGAAATCAACAGGCAAAAGATTGCCAGGGCTTCTCTGGTGGCCAATCCCGGATGCTATCCCACTTCAGTGATACTGGGTCTTTACCCGGCCCTTAAAAATGGCCTGATCAAGTCCCATGGGATAATTATCGACAGCAAATCCGGGACCAGCGGAGCCGGCAGAACTCCCAAGACAGGGAACCTTTTCTGCGAAGTCGCGGATAGTTTCCGGGCTTACAGCCTGGGCAGGCACAGGCATACTCCTGAAATGGAACAGGAGCTTTCCAGAGCGGCCGGTGCTGAAATCATTATAAGTTTCAGCCCGCATCTGGCTCCCATGAGCAGGGGAATTCTCAGCACCTGTTATACCCTGCCGGCCAGGAAGGCCAGGGAGGACGAAATAAGGCAGGTCTATAAAGATTTTTACAGGGACAATCCCTGGGTCAGGGTTATGCCCCGGGGCACACTCCCTGAAACAAGATGGGTCAGGGGAACCATGTTCTGCGACCTGGGCATGGTGCTGGATGAAAGGGCTGGAAGGCTTACAATTGTTTCATGCATAGACAATCTTTATCGCGGAGCATCGGGGCAGGCTGTGGCCAATGCCAATATCATGTGCGGCATGGAAGCTGAAACCGGGCTGGAACAGCTTCCCCTCATGCCCTGACAAAAAATGAGTAACTGCTGGCCGGATTTTTTTCCGCGCAGAGCTTGCGGACCCGGATTTTCTTATGGGATCTGGAAGGTATAATAATTACAGATTATGGATAATTTTAATCATCAAAAAGCTGAACCGCAGGGTGAAAGCAGGATCAATGGTGTGTTTTCCTCAACCGGTCAGGGAAAAGCCGGGGAAGGCGAAAACCAGAAAAAAATTGATCAGCATGTTGTTGTGTTTGCTTCCGAGGAAGATGACGGCAAAATCACCATCAGGTCCTTGAATGAAAAATTTGTACCCAGCGGAACAGCCAAGGTTATCAGCAGGGAAAATCTGCTGAAAAACTTTCTGCCGGAACCTGATATATATATGAACAAGGTTTTACCGGCAATGCGGGAGCTGTTCAAGACCGTTGCCAGAGGCGAACGGCATCTGCAAAACAATGAAACCTACAGCGCTGAAATGGAATTTAAGTCCGCCCTTCGCATTGATGAAGAGAATATCAGAGCCACTTTCGGGCTGGGGCTTTCCTATCTGCAAAGAAATGACACCCAGCGCGGAGAAATAGTTTTCAAGCGCCTGGTCAAGCTCAAAGGAGCGTTTGAGCCTGAACACAAGCATATGTTTAATGAATTCGGCATAAATTTAAGAAAAAACAAGATGTTTACCCAGGCTCTTAAATATTATGCCAGGGCTGCTCAGCACAGCAGACAGGATGAGAACCTTTTTTTCAACATGGCCAGGACTTATCATGATGCCGGAAATAAAAAGCTGGCCATGAAAATGGTCAGAAAAGCCCTGGATATAAACCCGGAATTCGAGCAGGCCCAAAAGCTCAGAAAGCATCTGCAGTCAAAGATACCATACAAGCCCATGAAAGCCTGAGACAAGGTCCTGTGTCAACTGAAACATGAATCCCGGGCTGGCCGATGTCTGTGGTGAACAGCTGTCCGTAATTTAGTTTTTGAATAAAACCTCAAGGTTATGCTGATATGAAAAAATCACTTCCAGGAAGCACCCGCCTGGCTCCTTCCTCAGTGTTCTTTGGACAGTACCTGCTGAATAAGGGCGTTATTAACAGTCTTCAGCTGGACCAGGCCATTGATTTTCAGCAGAAACACAACAAACTGCTGGGACAGATGGCCATAGAAAAAGGCTACATGACTGAATCTCAGGTTGAGAAAGCCAAAGCTGAACAGAAAAATCTGGATCTTTCTTTTGGGGTAATTGCCGTCGATAAAGGCTACATGACTCCGCATCAGCTGGATGACCTTCTTTTTACCCAGATAGTAAATACCACTCATGTGGGCGAGGCCCTGGTGGAGCTTGGGCATCTGCCCCCGGAAGACCTGGGAAGGAATTTAAAGAATTATAATCAGGAGGAAGGCCAGAGGCTGCAGGCCATTAATAAGGCACTGGACAAGATTGATGTGGATTTTCCAGTGAAAGCCTGTATCCATTCTCTGGACAGGGCTTTTATCCGCTTTGCTCACCAGCCCATAAATGTGGTGTCTGTGGAAGGCCGGTCTGACAATGTCAGGCGGGAATGGTCTTTTGTGATCTGCATAGAAATGCATTCCAGAGATCATCTGTACATGGAAGTAAAACTTTCCGGATCAAATGTGCGTAAAATAGCCGGAGAATCAGATGTCAGAGAAAGCGGGCAAGGGTGCGGCCCAAGGTGTCTGGGCCGGAATCTGCTGTTTTTTACCATTGTCAAAAGATATCTTGCAGCCCAGCTTATAGATGATCAATACCCTGTTGCCGGGGCAAGAATGATCAGAAAAAGCGACCAGGATCCTGGCTCTGTGAACAGTGTCCGGATTTACCTGTCATCTCCGGCGGGAAAGTTTGAGGTCAGGCTTTTTGCTGCAAGTGATCAAAACTGATTTGTCTGTCAGGCATTTAAATGCGTTCCACCCGGTCGCACCCAGGACCAAACCCGCGAGTAACAAGGGGGATTGCCGCGCTCGCCCCGGTTGAACGGCTGCGCCAACACTGCGTGTATTTGTCAGGTTATACTTGGGAGGTGCCTTTTAAATGGTTATCAGGGTAAAAAGACTCCCTCGCAATGACGGTTGAAATCCAGGAGAGATTGCCGTGCTCGAAGATTCGCTCGCAATGACAGGCATGATTACACTACATCTGTCATTGCGAGGGAGCGAAGCGACCGAAGCAATCTCTATTTCAAATTTTTTAAAGTGCTGAATTTGTTTCTTATAAGCTTTAAATTGCTTGTAAGCTTAGCTGAAGAGCATGCTTTGCAGGTCCATGATAGTGGTCAGGCCTGCTTCAGAACCAGAGTGTCTGGGAGAGAAGATGGGTTTGTATCCCAGCTTTAAGGCCTGCTTCATTCTAAGGTCATGTCCCAGAACCGGCCTGATCTGGCCGTTCAGGTCCACCTCGCCCCAGAAAACCGATCTTTCAGGCAGGCTGATGTTTTTGAAAGAGGACAAAACAGCAGCGACAAGTCCCAGGTCCAGACCGGGATCGCTGAGGCGCAGGCCTCCTCCTATTTTGGTATAAATATCTGACTGGGACATGTTTACCCCCAGTTTTTTTTCCATGACCGCCAGTAGAAGGTGGAGTCTGTTCAGGTCAAATCCCAGGGCGGTCCGTCTTGGAATGGCCAGGAAGGAGGAGCTTGCCAGGGCCTGGACTTCCACTGCAAAAGGTTTCTGTCCGTCCATGGCCATGACCACGGCTGATCCGCTGAGTCCCGGATTTCTGGCCTGCAGAAAAAAGGTGGTGGGATCCTGAACCACGCTGAGGCCTTTGGTGTCCATCTCGAACATGACCAGTTCATTACTGGGTCCGAATCTGTTTTTGACTACCCTGAGGATGCGGAAAAGGTGTTCCTTGTCTCCTTCCAGATAAAGTACAGTGTCCACCATATGTTCCAGGATTTTGGGTCCTGCGATCTGGCCTTCCTTGGTTACATGCCCCACCAGGATAACACAGGCCTGGGATTCTTTGGCTTTCTGGATTAGTCTGGAAGATACAGCCCTGATCTGAGAGGTTGTTCCGGGTATGGAGTCGAGTCCTGGACTGCTTATAGTCTGAACCGAATCAACAATGACGAGCCTGAGGTTTTTTTCTGTGTTGAAAGGCTCAAGAATATCCTCCAGGCAGTTGGTGGCAACGGCCCTGATCCCGCTGTCCAGCAGGTCCAGCCTTTGGGCCCTGGACCTGATCTGGGACAGGGATTCTTCCCCGCTTACATATAAGGAGCCGTTTGAATTTTTCGAAACCGCAGCGCAGAGCTGCAAAAGAAGGGTTGACTTGCCTATGCCTGGCTCTCCGCCCAGAAGTATTACTGAACCAGGCACAATCCCCCCGCCAAGGAGTTCGTCCAGTTCTCCCATTCCTGTACTTAAAGAGTCGGCTGTGAAAATTTCCGCGGATTTAATATTTGCGGGAGCGTTTTCAGGGGAAGCAGTGCCTGCAGGGCTGCCGGTGTCTCTTTGCCGGAGTTCCATGCTGTTCCACTCCCGGCATTGGGGACACTGCCCCTGCCAGCGCGGAGAGCTGGCCCCGCAGAACGTGCAGACATATATGCTTTTAGTTTTCAATATAAAATTGCAATCGGCTAAGGGGTTGGATCGCGGACCTCTATAACCTCAAGACCGAATTCCTGCACTTCTTCGGGCGGATTGTAAAAAACAGTCATAAAGGGAACATGATTGTCCGGTTCCACCAGTTTGTTGCTGGTGAGAATTCCCAGACGGGCCTGGAGGGTGGATTCAAGTTCTTCCTGCTCCGAGACCTGAAGCTGAAATAAGGAAGCAACATTGCCGCATAAAAATTCTTTTTCCACAACTACTGATCCCTGGTCGTCATACAGAGAAGCCTTTAGTTTGATCATGGACTTGGGCTCCTGGAAATTATTCACGGCCTGTCCTTCAATGACAAACAACTGTCCGATCTTGTCATTGCTTACAAAATACTGCCGAATATTATCCAGGGAAATATCTTTGACGTCTTCTTCGGTGAATTCAGTCTGTTCCTCGGGTTCTTCTTCCTCAGGGGTGACAAAGGGTATGTTAAGGCTGCCGTCCAGTCTGGTATAGGCAAGGTAAGCACCCAGAGCAAGAATTATAATTATACACAAAGCTATGAGAGAGTTGCGCATCAGGGTTTTTCTGTCCTGGGACTGTTGCGCGGCAGGGGTGATATCGATATTCATGTCATCAGGGTCCCATTCCGGCTTTGGGATATCCTGTTTCTTATTGCCAGAGCTGGCTCCCAGGGAAAAATCGTCTTCAGAGAAATCGTCGGAACTGTCTTCTTCGTTCAGGGCTGAAAGTTTGAACACATGCTGACACCTGGTGCAGCGTACTTTGACTTCATTCTGGAATTTTGAATCATCAAAATTATATTTGGTGCTGCAATTGGGACATTGAACTATCATGGCTGATCTCCGGTTAGATGTCCGGTAATTATTCTTCTGTAATCAACTGAAAAATCCCGGTCATGTTTCTGTATTTTTCCGCGTAGTCCAATCCATACCCTACAATAAATCCATCCTTAAGAACAAAACCAGCGTAATCCACTTCAACCTGAACTTCTCTTCTTTCATGTTTGTCAATTAAGGCGCATAAGCGTATGGATTCCGGGTTCTTGTTCTCAAGAACTCTTTTCAGGCAGGCAATGGAACGCCCGGTATCAATGATGTCTTCAACAATGAGAACATGTTTGCCCTTGACCGGAATTTCCAGGTCTTTGGAAAATATCACATTACCATTGGAAACTGTCTGGTCACCATAACTGGAGATGCGTACAAAGTCCATTTCCGGATCTATGGAAAGGGATCTGATAAGATCGGCATAAAAGACGACAGCTCCTTTGAGCACGCATACGGCAACAACTGGCCGGTCTTTAAGGTCCCGGGATATCCGGGCCCCTAATTCATTGACTCTGCCTTGAATAATGTCTGGTGTGAAAAGCGGTTTTAATTTCATTGCATCTAATCACCATGCTGGGCCGGAAGCGCTGCAGTCAAAAAGATTTGAAGAACAGTTACATTTCCATAAGCATGGCTGTTTCATCGCAATCCGGAAATTTGGGACAGCGCAGGCAGTCAGCCCATACTTTCTGGGGCAGGACATCCTTGGTTATCTCAACAAAGTCCATTTTTTTGAAGAATTCTTTTTGATATGTAAGTGTAAAAACCTTGTAAATACCCAAGGTTATGGCTTCGCTGAGACATGAGTCTACAAGCTTTCTACCCCATCCCCGGCTTTTGAGTTCGGGAGCAATGGCCAGGGAACGGATTTCAGCCAGATTTTCCCAGACAATACTGAGAGCGCAACATCCAAGTACTGCAGGCCCGTCGTTTTCAGCAATGATATAATAGTCCCTCAAATGGCTGTAAAGCTCACTGTAAGATCTGGGCAGAAGCAGTTCCTGTTTTGAATAGCTCATGAGCAAGCCGTGAATGGGTTTGACATCACTGATTCTGGCCTTGCGTAAAAAGTACTTGTTCAATTTCGGTCGTAATCCTTTTTAAACGGGTTAGTCAGTCGTGGCCGCAAGCTTTCTGGCCATTTTAACGGCGGATACCGCGTCCGGGGCAAAGCCGTCAGCTTTGATTTTTTCAGCGTACATTGAGGTTACTACAGCCCCTCCTACCATTACTCTGCAGGGTAGCTTGTTTTTCCTGATGAGACTGATGGTCTCCTCCATCTTGACCATGGTAGTGGTCATAAGAGCTGAAAGACCTATTACTTTTGCCTCATGTTTTCTGGCTGTGTCAACTATCTCCTCCGCAGGCACATCCTTGCCCATGTCAATGACATTAAAACCATAGTTTCTGAGCATCAGACAGACAATGTTTTTCCCGATATCATGAATGTCACCTTCCACGGTGGCCATGATAACAGTGGGCCCCAGGTCCTTATCATCTCTTTTGAGCATAGGCTTAAGATATTCAAAGCCTGTTTTCATGGTCTCTGCACTGAGTATAAGCTGAGGAAGAAAGTATTCCCTTTTTTCGTATTTTTCACCCACAAGGTTTATGGCCGGGATCATTTCCTGGCTGACTATCTCAAAAGGATCCCGGCCGTTTTTTATTTCTTTTTCCAGAAAGGAGGCAATTGTTTCTGTCCTGCCTTTAATGATGGCCTCCTGTACGGAAGAAGCAAAATTTTGCGGTTTTGACCCGGATTGTGAGGTAAAAGGAGCGGATGGCTTCCACTGGGAAAAATCCCGGGTAAAATCCTGAGCCATGGCGTCACGCCCCAGGATGACATTGGAAGCCGCCAGTACTTCCCTGACACGGACCGACCCGGGATTGGCTATAAGGGAACTCATTCCCCAGGACAGGCACATGGCCAAGAAGGTGGAGTTGATAAGTTCTCTGGCCGGCAGACCAAAGGAGATATTGGAAAGGCCCATGATGGTGGCAAGTCCCCATTTATCCCGGCACTGGCGGATTACTTCCAGACAGTCCACGCCCGCCTGAGTACTTGACGAAAGGGTCAAAGCCAGGGCGTCAACCAGGATGAGCCTGCGGGGAATGTTCAGATCCCCGGCTTTTTCCAGAAGTTCTTCAATGATTTTAAGCCGTTCTTTGGCTGTGGCTGGAAGTTTTTTCCCTTTGAGGGGCAGTAAAATAAACGGAGCCCCAAAGTCCCGGCACAGCGGTCCCAGAATTTCCATTTTGTCCTGCTCTCCGCTGATGGAATTCACCAGAGGGCTTCCCGGATACTCAAGGAGGGTCTTTTTAATGGCTTCCTGGCTGCTGGAGTCAATACACAGGGGGAAGTCGAATTTTGCCACGAGTTCCCGGGTCAGGGCGGGCAGAAGTTTGTTTTCCTCCACCATGGGAGCTCCAACGTTTACGTCCAGAACATGCGCGCCCTGTTCTATCTGTTCTTCTGCCAGCTCCAGGGCCCGGGTAAATCCAAAACCCTGAAGCTGGGCAGTCAAGTCTTTTTTGCCTGTAGGGTTGATTCTTTCTCCCACCAGTACAGGTCTGCAATTGAAACCAAAGTCAACGCTTCTGCTTCTGGAAGTCACAGCCAGACAGGAGTCTTTCCGGGGTTGCGGCTTCCGGTATTTATAATCTTGAGCTGTTTTCCTCAGGGCTCTAATGTGATCAGGCGTGGTACCGCAACATCCTCCCAGAGATTTGACTCCCATTTCAAGAAATGGTTTGAGCCTGGCCGCGAATTCTTCCGGTCCAAGCTTGAAAACAGTTCTGCCGTTTTCCAGCACGGGCAGACCGGCATTGGGCTGGATAAGCAGGGGCGTTTCCAGTCTGGGCAGCATTGATTCAACCAGAGCAATAAAGTCGTCCGGTCCTGAACTGCAGTTGATGGCCACCATGTCTACGCCCAGGTTCTGCATTGTATTCAGATAAACCAGAGGCGTGGTGCCGGTAAGGCTTTGTCCCTGTTCAAAGGTCATGGAAATGGCCACGGGCAGATGACAGACTTCTCTGGCGGCAATGACCACGGCTCTGGCTTCGGCCAGATCAAAATGGGTTTCAGCCAGGATAAGGTCAACGCCGCCCTGGACCAGGCCGGCAATCTGTTCTTTAAAAGCCTCCAGCATGGAGGGAAACTCCAGATCGCCCATGGGAGACAGCATTTTCCCGGTGGGCCCCACACTGCCGGCAACGTAAGCCCTGCTCCCCGCAGCCTGACGGGCTGTCCGGGCCATTTCCCGGTTGAATTCAACCGGATTTATTTTCGGCCCCAGCTTGTATCTTGATCCTCCAAAGGTATTAGTGGTTATGACGCATGCCCCTGAAGAAATATAAATATCATGGATTTCTCTGATAATTTCTGGTTTTTCCATACCCAGTTCTTCAGGGGACTGCCCCGGCTTCAATCCTCTTGACTGCAGAAGCGTGCCCATGCCCCCGTCGAAAATAATTATTTCATCGTTATTTAATGTTTCCAAAAAAGTCATTTTTAAACCTGTTGCCTGTATTCCGCGTTGCGTTAGTGCGGTAAAATATTCTTGAGCCAGTGATCTTGATTTGATAAATATTAAAGAATACGGCATACTGAAATTTGCTGAAAAGGACAAATAAAACTATAAGGCTGAAAATCTGGAAAAGAATAACTATTAACCATAGCCATCTGTCAGCCTTGGGTTTATATTTCTGTTGATACGGATTCCCTGTCGCGGTTCCGCGGTCAAACATAAACCCAAGGCTGACCATAGTGTATGATGAGCTGATTCGGAAAAGACAGAGTGACAGAGAGGTTCAGGTGAGCTCTGAAGAAAATATGAACAAAAAAAAGATAGACTCCAAGATGAGTCCGGAAGATAAAAAAAAGGCTGAAAAGGTTATCAAGGATATCTGTGCCAGGCCTGACTCCACGCCTTCGGTGAGAGATCCTTTGAGGATATATATGCGCGAACTGGGGCGGTTTCCGCCCTTGTCCACAGAAGAAGAATTTGAACTGGCCAGACGGTTCCGGGAAGAAGGAGATCATGACGCAGCCCTTAAGCTGGTGACCTCCAATCTGCGTCTGGTGGTCAGGATTGCCATGGAATTTCAGCGTAAATGGATGAAAAATGTGCTGGATTATATCCAGGAGGGCAATGTCGGGCTCATGAAGGCCCTGAAAAAATTTGATCCGGACAAGGGGATCAAGTTTTCCTATTACGCCGCTTTCTGGATCAGGGCTTATATACTCAAGTTTATCATGGATAACTGGAGAATGGTCAAGGTAGGGACCACCCAGGCTCAGCGCAAGCTTTTTTATAATCTGAGCAAAGAAAAGCAGCGGCTGGAATCCATGGGAATTTCTGCTGATGCCGATACCATATCTCAGAATCTGGACGTTTCTGAATCCGATGTTGTGGAGATGGGACAGCGGCTGGGCCAGCATGACCTGTCCCTGGACATGCCCTATAATGATGATTCCGAAATGACGCCCATGAGTTTTATCCCGGCAATCGGCGACGGTGCTGAGGATATTCTTTTACAGGAAGAAACAGCCGACCTTCTCAACAAGAATATCAAAGAACTCATGCCCAGCCTGAATGAAAAGGAAAAGGACATAATTGAAAAAAGGCTTCTGGCGGAATCACCGGTCACTCTCCGGGAAATCGGCGAAAAATACGGTATTACCAGAGAAAGGGTCCGGCAGATCGAAGCAAGGCTTCTGGAAAAGATCAAGGTTCATATCCAGGGCAATGTCAGTGATTTTTCCAGGGAGTGGATAGACAATGATTAACAGTCTGAATAGAGTCAGAAACAGAGCCAAGGTTTTAGCCGGACAGTGCAAACTGGATTTTTATAATCATTTTTCTTCAGAACTGGCCAGGTCCAGAGAAGTTTTTTTCAGCCATCCCTTGATCCTGAGACTTCGTGAAGATGTGCTGCCTTTTCTGAATGACGGCTTTGGCCACGGAATTGAACATTCTAAAAAGGTTGCTCTAGACGCCGGTATACTGGCTCAGGTTGAAACCAGGCTCTGGAAAAATCCTTTAGAGACCAAAAGGCTCTGCGTTCTGGCACAGATGGCTGGTCTGCTTCATGATATCTGCAGACAGGATGAAGATCACGCCCGCCAAGGCGCGGAGTTTTCCGCAGTTATCCTGGCTGATTATCCTGTCTCGGACCAGGACCGAAGCGATATCGCCTTTGCCGTGAACAATCATGAGGCATTTAAAGATGTTGGACAGGCTGAGGATCAGAGCAGACAACTGCTCAGCGACATTCTTTATGACGCGGATAAATTTCGCTGGGGCCCTGATAATTTTATTACAACTTTATGGGAGATTTGCTGCTTTGAGGAATGGACTCTGCAGGAAATTGTAGACAGATTCCCCAGAGGGATGGATTTTATTGAAAAGATCAGCGACACTTTCAGATCAGAAACCGGGAGAATTTACGGACCGGAATTTATCCGGTGCGGTCTGGAAGTAGGCACCCAGGTCTACAGATTTCTCCTGGAGGATTGTCAACTGGAAGAAGCAGGCTGCGGCCAGGATTTATAATCACTTCGCACATTGATCCTGATAACTAAAAGGCAGTAATTCTGCACGAAAAAGACTAAGATGCACGAATAAAATATTGCCAAGGTATTTAAACGATAGATTAATGCTCAATAAATTTTTAATTATTTTTTTTCTGGTCCTGTCTGCCGCGCCTGGCTGCGCTCCAAAGCAGGAACCTGCAACCGCCCCGCACCATTGGGAACTTTCTTCACAAGCCACTGTTACCTATTATTATCTTAAAGCCCAGGATCAACTTTCCCAAGGCAGATTCCTGGAGTCGGCAGCATTGCTGGAAAAAGCCATTGAAGCAGGTCCCAGGCCTTATTTGTATATAGATATGGCCAGATCCTACTGGCGGGGCCGGGACAGAGATATGGCCATCAAGTCTATGAAAGAGGCAGTTTCAGCCTTTCCCGATGAACCGGATGTATACTTTGCCCTGGCGGAATTTTACCTGGCGGACAATAAAGAAGGCAAGGCACTGGAAATTATTGATCAGTTCAGCGAGGTTGCCCCGGATCATCCGGGTGTTTACCAGGATCTGGCCTCTTTTTACAATGAGGTCGGGGATTATCCCAAAGTTCTGGATCTGCTTCAGCAGGTACCAGATAAGGACAAGACTCCGGAAATGCTCTACCATATGGCCCGGGCCAGCTTTGAACTCGGAGATATCAAAAAGGCGGTCCAGCTTTTGAGAAGGGCGGTGGATATAAATCCCATGTTTGTTCAGGCCTGGGCGGAACTGGCCTTTATTTTTGAACGTGAAAGGGATTATGTTCAGGCTGAAGAAATTTATGAGAAGCTTTTCAGCATCGGCGAAACCAATCCTGATCTGATTTTGCGGATTATTGAGCTTAATCTAAAATTGAATGATCCGGATAAAGCCCGTCAGTTTCTGGACAAAGGACCAGATGATCTGCAGTTTCACCTGGATGCCGCCAAACAGTTCATCAACAACAGCTTTTATGATCATGCTTACGATATTCTAAGTAAAATAACTCAGCGATCCAGTTATCCTCCCACTGTATTTTTTTATATGGCCCTTGTTGCCTACGAAGGATGGTCTGATCCGGACAGGGCCCTGGAATATCTTCAAGAGGTTCCCAGGGATGATCCTTATCATCTGCAGGCTTTCCTGTTTCGCATTGAGATACATTTTGAGCAGAAACAGTACAGGCAAGCCCTTGATCTGTCCAGACAGGGCAGGGAAATCCATCCGAATGAGAGCAGGCTTGTTTTGTTTGAATCAATCGTTCTGGAGATTCTTGGTGAATACCCCGGTGCGCTGGAAGCTGTAAGATCAGGATTGAAGAAGTGGCCTTCGGACACGGATCTGCTTTTCAGAAAAGGAGTGCTTCTGGATAAAAAAGGGGAAAAAGACCAGGCCCTTGAGACCATGGAAGAGATTGTATCCATGGATCAGGATCACCATGAAGCTCTTAACTACGTGGGTTATACCCTTGCCGAGCAGGACAGAGATCTGGACAGGGCTCTGGTGCTTATCAAAAGAGCATTGAAGCTGGATCCCGGCAACGGATATTATATGGATTCCCTGGCCTGGGCTTATTATGTTCAGAGAGAATATGAAAAAGCCTGGAAAGAGATCAGCCGGGCCGTGGAAATTGTTGCTGATGATCCCATTATCTGGGAGCATTACGCAGATATTGCCCTGGCCGTGAATAATCCTGAACAGGCCCTGCGCGGATATGAAAGAGCACTGGAAAAAGACCCTGACGACCTGGATGATATTCAGGAAAAAATCAAATTAATTCTGGAAAAGTATCCGGAGCTGCAAAAACAGGATGATTCATGATGGCTGTTTTATTCCGTCTGCTGCTCTGTGGTATGGCCGCGGCATTTATTTTCGGCTGCGCACCTGCGCATATTCCGGTTGAAAGGCCGCCTGAGTTGGTCTGGAATAAATTCAGGCTGGGAGCGAAAAGTATTGATCCTGACCAGTCTTTTCTGATACGCGCCTCCATCAGCTATGACAGTCCCGAGCGCAGTCATCGTATCCAGTCTTCCCTGTGGGGTTATATAAATTATCCCATCCGCATGGATCTGAGCGCTGGATTTGGTCAGACTATTGCCATGTGGCATGAAGACGAACAATTCTGGCAGGCATATTTTCCAGGTGAAAACACCAGATATATTCACCCCGACGGAAGTGTGGGTGCAAGTATGCTGGGGTATCCCACCCCTTTTGATCTCCAACAGACAGTAAAAGTCCTGCTGGGAGATTTTGGAGATATTATTCCGGAAGCATTTTATAAGGCTGAGACACTTGACGGTGGGTGGAAATATTATTTCAGGGAACATGAAGTTGAAAACATAATCCTGGACCAGGACGGCTCAGTGCGCTCAGTCAACGGCAGAGGGTGGAAGGTTGAATTTTCAGGCCGGAAAAATGAAGATATGTTTCCTTATTATTCAAGGATTGACATGCAGCTTTCAGAAGAGCAGAGGGCTCTGGTCAGGATCAAGTCAGTGGAGCTGAATGCAGAGCAATGGGATGAAGAGCAGCTTGAACTGAAGATTCCTCCGGAAGCACAGACTGTTCATCTGCCCGGGAGTTAAGACTCTCTACTGTTTGGCAGGATAACCAGTTATTTTAAGAGAATTATTATGATCATGAGAAATCAGAATTTAACATCCCGCAGCATAGATCCTGGGCTGGGGCCTTTTGAATTGTTTGTTGTGGGCTGGAGGCTAATACTGAGTGAAATGGGCTGGTTTTTAAAGATTCGGTTCAGGTTCTGGGAGATAAGACAGCTTGATAAGCGTCTGAATAAGGAAAAAATTAATCTTGCAGAGCAGGTTCAGGGAAAAATTTCAGGAAGCAAACAAGTCCTGGATCTGAAAGATCCCGACATTGAACTGACTTTGGGCCAGGTTGCCCTGTTAGAGGAAGAGATCTCTTCTCTGCTTGAAGAAATAAAGGCCAAGCGCAAAATTTTTGTGGAAAAACGCAGAAGAAAATATTTGGAAAAAACAGACTGATTACAGGGAATAATATGAATACAGAAAATATTGTATTTGGTTCTGACCATGCTGGAATGGATCTGAAAAGATTTTTAATGGATCAGGTAGAAAGTGATTATAAGCTTGTTGATGTGGGGCCTGACCAAAAAGCAAGCTGCGATTATCCGGTTTATGCCAAAGCTCTTTGCCAAAAGGTGCTGGAGCTCAAGTGCCCTGGAGTTTTGATCTGCGGTTCAGGGATAGGCATGTCCATCACAGCCAACCGGATAAAAGGGATCAGAGCGGCCCTCTGCCTGAATGAATATATGGCCAGGATGTCCAGGATGCATAATAATGCTAATGTGCTTTGTCTGGGCGAAAGAATAGTGGGCGTTGATCTGGCCGGAAGCATTTTGCAGGCTTTTCTGGGGGCATCTTTTGAAGGGGGAAGGCATCAGAAGAGGATTGAAATGATTGAACAAGGCTTATAAGCTTTTTTAACGCTTAAATCCAGAAAAATTGTATCTATTCATTATGTTTTTAAAGACTGGAGCCAATCCGGTTTTTTTATGTTGCAAAACTCCCTGGGCGGCTTAAGTAAGGCAAAACCTCTTTATTTGTGATTTAATAAAGTAAGTTCTGGTTTTGCCTAACAGAACCGTGCCGGTCAAACAATGCAACATATAGAAAACCGGACAGGCTCCAGCCTTTCGAGTTAAATCGTATGTTGTGGTGAATTACGAAAAATTTAACATTAAACCAGAAACGGATAAACAAATGACTAAGCAAACCGATGAAAGAGCAGTTAATGTAATAAAAGGATTAATAATGGACGGCGTAAGCAGGGCCAACTCCGGACATCCCGGCGGAGCCATGTCTTCAGCTGATTTTCTCTATATTCTTTTCAAAGAATTTCTTATTTTCAATCCTGATGATGACCAGTGGTTTGACCGGGACAGGTTTGTGCTTTCCGCGGGCCATGAATCAATGCTTTTGTACAGTCTTCTTTGTATGAGCGGTTTTCTGAATATTGAAGATCTCAAGGCCTTTAGGCAATTGGGAAGCAGGACTCCGGGGCATCCAGAGCATGATATGGCTCCGGGAGTAGAAGCGACCACCGGGCCTCTGGGGCAGGGAGTGGGAATGTCCGTGGGCATGGCTGTTGCCGAATCTTTTCTTCGTTCCAGACTGGGTACTGATGTCTGTGATCATTTTACGTACGCCCTGGCCTCGGACGGGGACCTTCAGGAGCCCATTGCCATGGGCAGCGCAGCCCTTGCAGGCGGGTGGGGGCTGGGCAAGCTTGTTGTTTACTACGACAGCAACAAAATACAGCTTGCAGGCCCTACTGAACGGGCAGACTGCTCTGATTATAAAAAGATTTTCGAGTCTTTCTGCTGGCAGGTTATCGAGATTGACGGACATGATCATGACCAGATCAGAAAGGCACTGACCGCGGCAAAGACCGAGGATAAAAGGCCCACGCTGATTATCGGACATACTGTTATGGCCAGGGGAAGCGCTACCCTGGAAGGAAGCGAAGAAACCCACGGCGCGCCTTTTTCAGATGAAGAGGTTGCCAGGACAAAGGAAGCTCTTGGTCTGCCGCCTGATGAGCAGTTTTATCTGCCTCAGGATATAATAAGTCATTTCCAGGAAAGGTTTCCCATGCTTACGCAGAGGGCGGAGAAATGGAAGGAAAGACTAAGCAGGACATTGAGCGGATCGGATGAAAAATCCCGGTTCTGGGAATTTATTCATTCTGACCCGGACAGCCGCTCCCTTGATCTGCCTGATTTTGAAGCCGGACAAAGCATTGCCACCAGAAAGGCTTTTGGTTCCTGCCTTAACGTCTTGAAGGATCAGCTGCCCAATCTTATGGGCGGGTCAGCAGACCTGGACCCCTCCAATCAGACCGTCAAGTTCAGGGAAGCAACCGGCCTGTTTCACAATAGCGACAATCCATCAGGGCGCTATCTGGCATTTGGTGTGCGTGAATTTCCCATGGGCGCTATCTTGAACGGCATGGCCCTTCATTCCGGAGTAATGGGTTTTGGAGCGACTTTTCTGGTTTTTTCCGATTATGAGCGAAACGCCCTGCGGATGTGTGCCCTGCAGAAATTGCCGGTTCTGCACGTGTTTACCCATGATTCATTTTATGTGGGTGAGGACGGGCCGACCCACCAGCCAGTGGAACACGTAAGCTCCCTCAGGCTTATTCCCAATTTTCACGTATTCAGGCCGGCTGATGCTCAGGAGACAAAGCTCTGTCTGAACCTGGCCCTGGCTCAGACAAAAACACCCAGCGCGCTTCTGCTGACCCGCCAGGGCGTCCCGGTCCTGAATCTGGACAAGTATCCCCAGGTTGTTGAGGGTGTGAAAAAAGGGGCATATATCCTTAAAGATGTTCAGGATCCAGAGATAATTATTATTGCTTCAGGGTCTGAAGTTCATCTTGCTTATGAGGCCGCCGCCATTCTTGCCCCGGCCAAAATCAGGGTGGTAAGCGCTCCGTGCCTGGAACTTTTTGAGGCCCAGGATGATGAGTACAAAGAAAAAGTTCTGCCTGCAGGGGTCAGGAAAAGGTTTGCCATTGAAGCCGGCCGGGGAAATATCTGGTATAAGTATGTGGGGCTGGATGGATACGTATACAGTCTGGATAAATTCGGAGAATCCGCTCCCGGCAAGATCCTGGCAGAAGAATTTGGCTTTACTGCTGAACAGTTTGCCAGGTTTGTTGAAGAACGGATTTAGTTTCTTCAGGGTGATCAATAAAACCAAGATGCTGTCACCGGACTCTTACAGTTCAAATTGATTATGTAGATAATATAAATAAGAGGTACTGTTACCCTGCTGTTTACAATTATTATTCCCAGTCGGGGGACAAGACCCAAGGCACTTAATCTGGCAATATCCAGCATTTTGAGGGCTGTTGATTTTGCCGGTGATGAACTTTCTGCGGAACAGGTGGAAGTGCTGGTTGGTTTTGACGGGGTAAAGGGTGAACGTACTCATCCCTGGAACAGGGTATATTATTTTGATCTTCCTAAAGATAACAATTGGGGAAATGGACTTAGAAATATCCTGCTTAAAAGAGCCAAAGGGCAAAAAATTATTTTTTTAGATGATGACAATGCCCTGACCCCAAGCGCGTTTACAACCTATATGAAGCATCAGGCCGTTGAAATGCTTATTGCCAGAATAGACGTCAGCCGGGCTTTTGAATGTGATTTTCTTCCTATGGATTTACCCGGCAAATCCATAGTGCGTCAGGGCAATATTGATCCCTTATGCCTTTGTCTTTCCCGGGAACTGGTAGTTGTCCGTTGTGGAGGCTGGACAGACAAAGGAGGCTATGAGGCTGATTATGTGAACATGCTTCAGTATTATAGAAGATCCAGAAGCATTAAAGTTGTTCACGATGTCGTAGGAATTTATGACGCAGGACAGGGATTAGATTCTGAGGGAATAAATTTTAGACAGGACAAGCTTTTGAAGGCAGGAGTAAAATCAAAACCCCTAATTTAAGTCCTGTTGCTTTGAGATTGCAGATCCTGATAATTATCTGGACCGGTAATTTTATTTTTTATTCTCCATGGGGAAGTCCACCTTGATCTTGAACATGTTTTTTGCTGGCAGATTAAGGATTTCTATGCCGGTTTTCCGGGTGATTTCCTGCAAAGATTCCTGAACAGATTCTCTGGAAGGTCCGATATAGGTAAACCAGACATTCTGTTTGTGTTTTCGCAGGTAATTGTGAGTGACCCCAGGATGGCTGTTGACCTCTGCCACGAATTCTTCCAGCTTATCTTCCGGAACACTGGCCGCGCACAGCGTACTGTGCCATCCAAGCTTTCTGGACTGAAAGTTGGCTCCGATGCGTCTGATTACGCCTGTTTGCTTGAGTTTTCTGACCCTGCTTAAGACTTCAGCTTCCGTAAGGCCGACCATTTTCCCGATAATATCGTAAGGTCTTGATTCCAGAGGAAAATCAGTTTGAATAATGTCCAGGATCTGTTTTTCTTTCCGGGATAATCCAGAGTCGTTAGTCATCTTTTTTATTCCTCTCTTGCCTTGGCCGGTTCATATGTACACAAAGGTTCCGGTGCCAGAAAATCCTGTTGCATGGTAAAGGCCCTGGCCCTGCATCCTCCGCATACCCGGTGATATTCGCATACTCCGCATTTGCCTTTGTACTGGTTTATGTCGCGAAGTTTGAGAAAGTTAGCTGAATTCTTCCAGATCTCCGGGAAAGGAGTTTCCCTGACATTGCCGCAGTCAAGCTCGAGATAGCCACACGGCTGGACCTGTCCCACATGGGAAATAAAACAAAATCCTATTCCTCCCAGACATCCCCTGGTCATGGCGTCCAGGCCGAAATTATCCCTGTTTACCGGAATGTTTTCTTCCCGGGCCCTCTGGCGCATTATCCGGTAATAATGAGGAGCGCAGGTGGCCTTGAGGTGCATGTCCGTGGTTTTGCGAAAGTCATAAAACCAGTTGAGGACATCTTCGTATTCTCTGGCGGTTATGGTCTGGTCCGCGATTTCAGCTCCGCGTCCGGTGGGAACCAGCATGAATATATGCCAGGCAACAGATCCAAGGTCCCTGGCCAGGTTGAATATGTCCTTGAACTGATGAATATTATCCCTGGTTACAGTGGTATTGACCTGAAAAGGTATGCCGGCCTGCTTTAAGCATTCTATCCCGTTCATGGACTGATCAAAGGCCCCGGGAACTCCCCGGAACAGATCGTGTTCCCTTGCAGTGGGTCCGTCTATGGAGATGCTGCAGCGCTGGATTCCAGCCTCTTTCATTAGTAAAGCGTTTTCCCTGGTAATCAGGGTGCCGTTAGGGGCCATAACGCAGCGAAGATTCAGGCTGTTGGCGTGGGCAACCAGATCAAATACGTCAGACCGGAGCAGGGGTTCGCCTCCGGTAAAGATGACCACCGGGTCCCCGGTCCGGGGGAAGCTGTCAATGAGCTTTATGGCCTCACTGGTTGAGAGTTCACCTTCAAAAGGTTCTGGATGGGCCTCTGCCCGGCAGTGTTTACAGGCCAGGTTGCAGGAACGGGTTATTTCCCAGGCCACTAGTTTTAAGGGCGGGGTATTTGTTAAATTCCCTGAATGCATTTTATTCCTCTTGTTTCAGCCATCCGGCAATGTCTCTGGCAAAATAGGTCAGGATAAGACCTGCCCCGGCCCTTTTTATGGAGGTAATGGTTTCCATGACGACTTTTTTCTCATCAAT
The DNA here is from genome assembly GCA_046541915.1 of Desulfonatronovibrio sp. GTDB lineage: Bacteria > Desulfobacterota > Desulfovibrionia > Desulfovibrionales > Desulfonatronovibrionaceae > Desulfonatronovibrio. Next base: position 72,470 of record JBKHCI010000001.1, read on the forward strand.
ATAGCCCAGTCTGGCTCCGGCCTTGATCAGGCTGTATTCTCCGCTTACGTGATAGGCGGCAATGGGCAGATCAAAGTTTTGGTGCAGATTGCGGATAATATCAAGATAGGGAAGCGCAGGCTTGACCATGAGAATGTCAGCGCCTTCCTCCATGTCGGCCCGGGCTTCGCGCATGGCTTCCCTGGAATTGGCCGGGTCCATCTGATAAGTTTTGCGGTCTCCAAAGGACGGAGCGCTCTGGGCTGCATCCCTGAAAGGACCATAAAAGGCTGACGCGTATTTTACAGCGTATGACATTATGGGTAAATCCGCGTATCCGTTTTCATCCAGAACATTTCGGATAAAGCGGACCCTTCCGTCCATCATGTCTGAAGGAGCAACCATGTCAGCTCCGGCCCTGGCGTGGGAAAGGGCGGTCCTGGCCAGGAGTTCCAGGCTGGGATCGTTGAGGATCATGTCATCTTTAATAATGCCGCAGTGACCGTGGTCCATATATTCGCAGAGACAGACGTCTGTGATCACCAGCAGATCCGGATACGCGGATTTGATCCTGGCCACAGCTCTCTGGATTATGCCGGATTCATCATAGGCCTGGGAAGCCAGGCTGTCTTTTTCCGCTGGAATACCGAAGAGGATTATGCCGGTGATACCCTCTTTAACCGCCTCGCCTACATGCCTGTTCAGACTGCTTGGTCCCAGCTGGAACTGTCCGGGCATGGATTCAATGGGTTTTTCAAAGTCATCACCGACTCCGTCCACTACAAAGTAAGGCTGGATAAGATTTTCCGGTTCCAGCCTGGTTTCACGGAAAGTTTTTCTGATGGAGGCTGTTCTTCGCAGCCTGCGTCCCCGAAAAAAATTCATCATTATTCTGCTCCAGTCTATTCTGATATTTCTTCATCAGTGAGATAACACGCCGGGTCCTGGGCCCAGATATCTCCGTAATAGGCTTCAGCCCTGGCCCTGAAATTGCCTGCGCAGACATTGAGAAACCGGCATTTGGCGCATCTTCCCCCGACATATTTCTTCTTGTCCTTGAGCCTGGCCAGAAGCTCTATGGAAGGATCATCCCAGATTTGGGAGAAAGGTCGTTCCAGCACGTTTCCAAAAGTGTGATTGCGCCAGAACTGATCCGGGTGTACCTGCCCATCCCAGGAAATACAGCCTATGCCCCGACCGGAATTATTACCTTCATTAAACTGAAGAAGCTCAAAAACCTCGGCCGCCCGTTTTGGATCTTCCTTTAACAGCCGCAGATAAACATAAGGCCCGTCAGCATGGTTATCAACAGTGAGCACTTCTTTGGGCATTCCAGCCTCAAAAAGGCTTTTGGTTTCATCCATGATCAGGTCGACCAGCTGTCTAGTACCCTCATGGGAGAGATCTTCCTTGATAAGCTCTGAACCCCGGCCGGAATAGACCAGGTGATAGAAACACACTCTGGGTATTTCTCTTTGTTTCAGAATCTCAAATATGCTGGGGACCTCATGGACATTTCTTTTATTAACAGTAAAGCGAAGTCCCACTTTAAGGCCCTCAGCCTGACAGTTTTCCACTCCCTGCATGGCTTTTTTGAAAGCACCGGGTACGCCGCGAAAATGATCATGGACTTCCTCCTGGCCGTCTATGGAAATGCCCACATAGGAAAGGCCCACATCTTTGAGTTCTCTGGCCTTGGCCTTAGTGATGAGGGTGCCGTTGGTGGAAATAACCGCTCTCATACCCTGAGCCACAGCGTGACTGGCCAGTTCTGTCAGGTCGCCGCGCACCAGTGGTTCTCCACCGGAAAAAAGCATGACCGGAGCACCGTATGAAGCCAGGTCGTCTATAATGGCCTTGCCCTGGTCAGTACTTATTTCGTCTGTGCCCAGGGTATCTTTGGCCTGGGCATAGCAATGAACACACTTCAGATTGCAGCGCTTGGTCATGTTCCAGACAACCACTGGTTTTTTGTCTTTGGAGAATTGAAGCAGGTGGGAGGGCAGCCTGCCTGCTTCCCGGCCGTAGCGCAGGGCGTCTGAAGGTTCAATTGCCGCGCAGTATAGTTTTGATATTCCGATCATAATATATCCTTGATGTTAATTTTGGTTAAGATGTTAAATAGTTTATCAAAAATGTAGAATCTGGAAAATTACTGTAAGGTATCTGTGGGAGGCGGTGCATGGTGAATAGCCTTGACCAGCTGCTGGCGGGAAGTAAGCAGGTTTTCCCGGAGTTCCAGTTTTGTTTCCTGGGGCAGTTTTGTAAAATCTTTGCTTTCCACCAGCTCTGTAAGCCTGTTCATTTCATCTCTGATCCTGCTTAGTTTGTTCCTGTTCTGTTTCTGCTCGGGATTGATCCGGGATGCTATTTCAGCAAGATGCGTCAGCTCATCTGCCAGTTTACGCAGTTCACAGACCTGGATGGATTTTTTTTGTGACTGCTTTTTGTTCAGTCTGCTGAAGTAATGCTTTATTCTTTGCAGCATCATAAATAATCAGGTTTGTCAGACTAATACAGTAAGGCTGCCGCCATAATCAGCACTACAACCGGCGCCAGCATAGCCATGACGATCCTTATAAAAGATGTTTCATGGATGTTTTTATAGCCAATAATGGTAATCACCAGAGACCATGCAGCTCCAGCTACCGGCCCTGCAAAAGGCAGAAGGCTCAGGATCATGGGAGCGGTGCCATAGGCTGTGGCCCTGAAAGTGCCTTCAAAACCCGAATTTCCGGCCTTAAAAAGGGTCAGAAAAATATGCGTGACTCCAGAAGCAATAAAGAGCCATAACCCCATAAACAGAGGATAAATAACGATTATAAAGGCTGAGCCCAGGCCCATCATGCCCATGCCGAGTTCCCCAGATCCGTGCTGGGCAGTGGTGGGAAATATTCCGGCCATATTCCAGATAAAGGTTGCCAGAGCCTGAATCACCGAGATCAACAGAAAAAAAGCCAGGGGCATGGCCAGGCCTTTTAAAGGCATGCGGTAGAAAAAAGCTGTGGGGGCCAGCATGGCCCTTTTTATGGTCTCAATAAAGCCTGGAAAGAATCCAACCTGATTCAGGTTCTCCCAGGGCACCTCAAATCCTGATTCTGGAGGCGGAGGCGGCTGTTCATCCTCAACGCGTTCCTCCGCGCCTATGTTTTCCAGGCTGGACCAGATGGAATCATCCTGGTCATCATTCTGCGCGTAACCTGAATCAGGTTCGTTTTTGGTGTTTTCATTGCTGTGGTCCCCTGGCTCTTCTTCCAGCTGGAAATCCTGTTTGGATACACTTCTGAATTTAAATTTTTCTCCGCATTTGGGACAGGTTGCCTTTTCAGCTTTTGGCGGAATTTTTTCGTCAGGCACATCCTGCATGAATTCACATTTAGGGCAGATTATTTGCATCTATGAATGTCCTTATTTATTCCAGTCTTTTTCAGGTGTTATGATTTTTATCTAAGATTATGTCTGTCAAAACAAGGTGTCAATCATAACCACAGTGTCCTCAATGTGCATTGAATTAAGAGCAGAGGTGACAAAAAAGTTGGCACTGGATTTATTGATCTTTGCGTTGAACCCTGAATCCGTGAGAACAGGTTTAGGAATTTAACAAAAGGGCCGCAAAAACTCGTTTCAAGGCGGTCTAAATCAAAATCAAGGCCTTGTGCGTGATGAGGTTTTGCTGGAGAACCTTGTTATTTTCTGAGTCAACTCATCTGGTTAAAGGATTTTGATTAAGTCCGCCTAAGTCGCTCAGACAGTTTGCGGACCTTTTGTTAAACCCCGAAACCCGCATAATCAATAAGTTCAAAAATACCAGCTTTACGGATTCAGATTAAACCTTGAACCCTGAAGATGGTTATGAATAAAATTTATATTCTATCCATATATAAGCATGGAATCAAGTCTGGGAACAGGCAAAAAAAAAGGGGACCGAAACGGTCCCCTGAAGTTCCTGGGCATTTTTAGATGGATCAGAAATTAATTGAGTTTTTGGGAGTTATTGATTTCCGCGAAAGCTGACCCTACACTTCTCAGCATTTCGATAACTTCATCAATAATGGATGTATCCATTTTGAGGTTGGCCATGAGCAGTCTGGTCTGGCAGAAAAGATACAGAGAATGAAGATTCTGGGCCAGTTCCCCGCCTTTGTCCACGTTAAGGCTTGCGTCAAGTTCAGCAATGATATCCAGGGCTTTGGAGATAAGATTGCCTTTTTCCTGATAGTCTTTTTCTTTGATTTTAATTTTGGCCTGCCCCAGAAATTTAATGGCAGCCTCATAAAGCAGGACAACGATTTCTTCCTGAGTAGTAGTGGTGACTTTGGTATTAAAATATGCCCTTGCAGCGTTACTGTACATTAAGACCTCCCCTGAATGGCTTGAAGTATCTGTTTTTAACCGTGGTCTATGTACTTTATCGGATGAAAGGACATTTACTTAAGACTTGAAAACAAAAAAAACAGTCTTGTGCTGGCTAAGTTGTGAGGAAGGGTTTAGTCATCACCAAGCTTGGCTATCTGTGAGTTCAGAGATTGCTGCAGACCGTCGTAATGACCCAGCAGTTCCTCCAGGCGGGCGAATTTCATGCGCAGGTCCTTTTCCATGCGGGCTATTCTGCGTTCTTCATATTCTATTTTGTTGTCTATATTGCGGATGATATCTTTATAGTTGTCCTTGAGGATATTAAGGGTGCCGTCGCTGGAATCAGTCAGTTCCTTGAGGGCGTCTGAAATTTCATTGACCTTGCCGCTTTTGAGTCTCACGTTTCCCTGGTAAGTGCCCGCGTTCAGGTTGTCCACCTGTATGGACAGTCCTCTGGCGTCTCCTTCCTTGGCGGTGATGTAGTTATCGTCAATTCCAGCGGTTTTTCCGTCAATGGTGGCTGATGTAATATTTCCTGCGCCGTCAACTTCGTATTCCACGTCAAAAATGCCTGGTCTGGTTACTCCCTTGACCAATGAGCCGAATCTGAAATCAGGGCTGTTTGTGTCTGGCTCCACATCTCCGCTGATGAGCTCGGCAACGGCCTGGGGATCGCTGTTCAGGGCATTGTCCAGTTCCTCCTCGTCGATCTTGAGCAGGCCAAAAGTCGGGGATCCTCTTTCAGCGTCAGTGGTGATGCCAATGGTGGACAGAGACGGAAATGTATCTCCGCCGGCCTGACGGTCAAATCCAATACCAATGGTGGACATTATGTTCTTAAGCCGGGATTTTACCATCTGAAGACCGTAATTACCTGTAAGAAGAGATCCTTCACCTGATTCGTCTACTTTGGTCTGTTCGTTTATCATGGTCAGGACTTCGTTGACCTGATCCACAAAGGAGTAGACCTGTTCCTTTATGGCTTCGTTGTCATTTTCCACGGTTACTCTGGATGTTCCCGTACCGTAAAGATTAAAGGTCAGGCCATCTATGACATCGCTGATGGAATTGGTGTCTCTTTCGATCCAGTCGGCACCCGCGGGCCAGCCGTCAACCTTGATTCTGGAGTTCTGGGCGTCCTGGGTCGTGGTAAATTTTGCATCGCTGGAAAAAGCTGCTATGTTGGTTGTATCGTTAATAGTGATGGTATTGTCAGCCCCCTGATCCATACCCCTTAACTGAAGGTAATATTTATCTCCCTGATTGACAATACTGGCCCGGATGCCCGGGTTGTTGGGGTCATTGTTGAGGATATTGGCAAAATTGGACAGACTGGTATTGTCCGGAATATCAACAGTTACCTCCTTGCCAGCGTATGTGTATGAAAAGGTATTGTCTCCGGACTCGTTAACCGCTTCGTCTTTGGAAGCAAACCCTTCATCTGAAAAAAGGATATGATTCTGGGCCAGAGCGCCCACTTCTATTTCATAGGTTCCTTCTTCCGCGTCGCTGTTGGAGGTAGCGCTTAAAACCGATTCGTTGGATGAAGCAGTGTTTTTTAGAAAAAATTTGTCAACTGAATCCATATCAGCCAGATTGCTTCGCAGGCTAACCATGGACGAGTTCAGTTCCTGGAACGCTTCTGTTTTTTCGTCCCATTCACTTTTCCACAGCTCCAGCCTGGCAACTCTTCGCTGCTCAATCTTAATCAGCTGTTCAATCATCTGATTAAAGTCTGTGCCTGAACCCAGACCCGTGAAATTGATTCCGGTTGATTCTGAACTTTCCGGCAATTCTTCCATTTTTAACTCCCTGGGAATAATTTTCCTCACAGAAATATCCACAGGATTTTGATGCAAATCAAGGACCAAAAATAAAAAGGGGGCTGGAACACGCCCGGCGCGAACCAGCCCCCTTATGCAGACTTTTTGGTCAGGGTTTTAAATGTCTGCCGCAGTCAGTCTTAACCGCCTATGAGCTGCATGGCCATCCTGGGCAGGTTGTTGGCCTGGGAAAGCATGGCTGTCGCGGACTGGGTCAGAATCTGATTGCGCACGAACTGGGTCATTTCCTGGGCCACGTCAACATCAGATATCCGGGATTCAGCAGCCTGAATATTCTCGGACTGAATCTGAAGGTTGGTAATGGTGTTTTCCAGCCTGTTCTGCAATCCACCAAGCTGGGCCCTGATATTATCCTTGGAAGTGATAGCTTCGGTCAAAGCGTCCAGAGCTCGCTGGGCGGCATCCTGAGTGGATATGGTTGCGCCATCATTTGTTAAGGTTTGATTATTGCCAACGCCTAATGCCGAAGCTGTTGAATTACCTATCGCAATGTAGTAATAATCTTCCTTTAAATCATTTGTTGGCCCGAAATGGACTTTTAAAGCACCGCCTTCAGACTGCATTGAGTCAAGGTCGTCATTGGTCCAATCATGTGGGTTTGCCTCACCTGAGGACAGGCTCCCGTTTAGCAGATAGATTCCGTTAAACTTGGTGGCGTTGGCGATACGGGTGATTTCCGAGGCCATGGCCTGATACTCGGAATCAATGATCAGTCTCTGATCCGAGTTGTAGGTGCCTGTGGCTGCCTGTTCTGCAAGTTCTTTCATACGGATGAGCTTTTCATCGATAACGCCCAGGGCTCCGTCAGCCGTCTGGATCATTGAAATGCCGTCATTGGCGTTACGAACACCCTGGTTCATGGCCGCGATGTCCGCGCGCATAAGCTCCCTGATTGCCAGTCCCGCGGCATCATCAGCTGCCGTACCCACACGCAGTCCGGATGAAAGCCTTCTGGTTGAAGTCGACAGATCGCCGTAGGCATCTCCCAGGTTCCTGGCTGCGGTCATGGCCATTAAATTGGTATTAATGGATAACATGGTTATTCCTCCTTGAATTTTTGGGAACGGCTTCCCTGCCATTCCCTTGTTTGGATTTGATCTATTTATCGACTTGCAGGAGGATAACTTTAGGAAGTTTTTTGATTTTTGCGCAGATTTTCTTCAGCGTTGGACAGTCTCAGGTAGGTCGGACAAAGATTGTCATGAGTATAAGCGGCATTTACGCCAAGCTCCAGAAGAGAATGCGCCAGGGGAATATCCCAGCAGGCAGGCAGAACGGTGCAGGACTGAGCTTTGAAAAAATCCGGATTTTTGCGCACGCCGCTGCCCAGAACATATATTTCCCGGTCCTGGTCGGAAGATATAAGCTCAGGAATATCCTGCACAGCCATATCGGCCGGAAAATACAAAGGCTTGAGGTCCGGCAGGCAATAGCTTCCGGCGTAGACCCGGCCCAGCCTGGAATGGATAAATATCCAGGCAGTACCCTGAAGCAGTCTTCCCGGACCAAGGATCAGGGCGTCAAAGCTGGAGACAGCGCTCATGGGTATGCCCGCAGCCCTGGACAGGCCGCTTGCGTGGGCAAAGATCATTCTTATGCCGGTAAAACTTCCAGGGCCTTCCACGCAGGATATGCCGGACAGATCCCGGGGGCGTAACTCCAGACTGTTCAGCCCCGCCTGGATGGCCGGCGCGATATGTCTCATGGCGCGGCCCGGGGTCTGAATGTTTAGAGACCATAACACGTCCCTGGATGTTCCCAGAACAACCTGAAGTACTGCCTCAGAGCAGTTCAGAACCAGGTAGACCGGTTTTTTGGGTTCTGTTTTCAAGGTATTGAGTTGCTGGGCTAAAAATTATTTGAAAAACCGGTACAGATCATTGAATACTGCCAGGGACATAAGGGCCAGAAGCAGGGCGAGACCTATCTTGGTTGCAATCTGGCGGGCCTTTTCATTAAGAGGTTTTCCGGTTATCATTTCAGCTGTGTAAAAAATTATATGGCCACCGTCCAGTACCGGAATAGGCAAAAGATTGATGAGTCCCAGATTGATGCTGATAAGGGCGGTCAGGGCCAGGAGATTGACCAGTCCTTCCTGGGTCTGCTCACTTACCAGCTGGGCTATCATTATGGGGCCGCCGATATTGTCCAGGGGAATTATCCGCTCAATAAGCTTGATTATTCCCTGAACCGTAAGTTTCATGAGCATCCAGGTCTGGCCGGCTCCTTCTGCGGCCGCGTTAAAAAAGTTTAACTCAATACTCCGGGTCTCTCCGGAAGCAACGATGCCTACCTGGGGAGCCTGGATTTCTTCGCCAAAGATAGTCTTTTGGGTGGCCATTTCCGGCTTTACGGAGAAATTCAGGGTTTCAGAATTTCTTTGTATTTTTAGATCAAGGGTTTCCCCGCCACTTTCCCTGATGACGCCGACCATTTCATCCCAGTAGGATATTTCCCGGTCATTAACCGCGATGACCCGGTCCCCGGGCGCAAGACCTGCTTCCCGGGCTGGGCTGTCTTCAGCAACCTCTCCGATCTCAGCAATGATTTCCATCTGGCCCTGAGCCCAGAAAATACCCCAGAAGATGAACCAGGCCAGAATAAAATTAAATACCGGTCCTGCGGCTACCACCAGAATCCTCTGCCATGGCGGTCTTCTGGCAAAGCTCTCTCTGGGAGTAAATTTTTCAGGCAGTTCCTCGTCATCTGATTCTCCCACCAGGCTTACATATCCTCCCAGAGGGACTGCAGACAAACGGTATTCGGTCTTGCCAAAACTGCGGGCCAGAAGCCTGGGACCAAATCCCAGGGAAAAGGTGGATACACCGATGCCAAAAAACCTGGCCATGAGAAAATGGCCCAGTTCATGAAAAAAGATCAGTATTCCCAGGACCACGATTATTGCTATAGCGCTTTCAAACATATTTTTAGATCCTTATATAATTCTGAACAGATTTTCTGGTTGCCGAGTCAAGCTCCAGAATGTCTTCAAGAGAGTTTATTTCCCTGGGATAATGCGCGTGCAGGGCTTTGGAATTCAGGGCGGGGATATCCATGAAACCGATATGGCCGGCCAGGAATTCTTCCACGCAGATCTCATTGGCGGCATTGAGAACTACCGGATAGCTGGGGCCGTTTGCCAGAGCGCTTAAGGCCAGTTCCAGGCAGGGAAAAGCCTTGGGATCAGGGGCGAAAAAGCTCAGACTGCCGATTCCGGCCAGATCCAGGGGCTTCAGATTTACATTGAGCCGCCTGGGATAACCCAGGCAATGGGCAATGGGTATCTGCATGTCTGGAACGCCCATGTGGGCTAAAAGGGAACCATCGGTAAAATTTACCAGGGAGTGAACAATGCTCTGGGGATGAACCAGGATCCTTATTCTGTCAGCGCTTAATCCGAAAAGATGGTGAGCTTCAATGACTTCCAGTCCCTTATTCATCATGGTTGCCGAGTCAATACTTATCTTGGCTCCCATGGACCAGTTGGGATGATCCAGGGCCTCATCCACAGTCACGTCCTGCAGGGACTGCGCTGGCCTGCCTCTGAATGGTCCGCCTGACGCGGTTATTATAATGGAGTCAACTTCTGAAAAGTTGTGCCCCTGAAGGGCCTGAAAAATGGCGTTGTGCTCAGAGTCAACCGGCAGGATAACACTTCCGGTCTCAGCGCAGGCTGATCTGATGAGATGTCCGGCCAGAACCAGGGACTCCTTGTTGGCCAGCAGAATGATCTTGCCTGACCTGGCTGCCGCCAGGGTGGGATCAAGTCCTGCTGCGCCGACCATAGCCGACAGGATCAGGTCTGCTTCCCGCATCCGGGCCATTTGAACGTATCCGGACACTCCGTATACAACCTCAGGATTGTAGCCTGCTGCCAAATGGGACTTAATCTCGGCTGCCAGGTCAGAGTTCAGCACACCCAGGACATCCGGCCGGAACTCGTTGGCCTGGTCAGCCAGGAGCTTAATATTTCTTGCCCCGGCCAGACCTGCAATTTTAAATTGTTCCCTGTTTTTGCGGATCACTTCCAGGGCGCTGGTGCCAATGGAGCCTGTAGAACCCAGAATGACCAGTGGTCTGCTTTGTGAAGAATCCGCATGGGGGTTTAAGGAAGAAATATAAGATATCAATGTATTGCCTGTTAGCCTGAGGGGCCAAGGTTAAGACGGTGTAAGCGAACCTTTGACTGCTTCCCTTTTAAAAAATCCTAAAAAGAGAATTGTATAACACATAAACCGGCAGGAGCAGCAACAGGCTGTCGATTCTGTCCAGAATGCCGCCGTGGCCAGGGAGAATATTTCCTGAATCCTTGACCTTGTTCCATCTTTTTAAGGATGATTGAAAAAAGTCTCCCAGTTGAGCCGCAATATTTAAGAACAGTCCTAAAATCAGGTAATTCCACCAGGAAGCATGACCAAAGAACAGGCCCGCTACCAGAATGACCAGAAGGCAGAGGATAAGTCCGCCGAAACTGCCGGCCCAGGTTTTTTTAGGGCTGACCACTGGCCATATTTTTTTATGTCCCCACCATGAGCCAGCGTAATACGCTCCGGTATCAGAGGCAAACGCTGCGGCAAGCACCAGGATGATTTCAATTTCAGACAGATTGAAGAACAGACTTAAGGCAAGGGGCAGGTAAGAGAGCCCGCCGATAAGTATCAGATAATCCCTTAATTCTGCCTGTTCATTTTTTTTGCTGTATTCATAGAGGAAAAGCAGCCAGGTAATCCAGAAGAAAAGGACCAGAAAAAGAACTGGATTATTGGTCCAGCCCAGGCCTGAGTCCAGAAGAAACAGCGCTCCGCCCAGGCTTCCAGTTAATCTTAGAAAGAATCTGTGTTTGCCGTTCCAGAAAAGACTGTAAAATTCCCATAGTCCCAGAAAACCTGCCAGGGAAATAATAATTGTCTGAACCAGCTGTCCCATGTAGATCACTCCCAGCAACAGAGGCAGAAGGATAAGGGCGGTGAGGATTCTTTTATGGTGGGAACTAAGGCTCATAATGGTTCAATCCTTCCCAGTCTGCGCTGCCTTGAAGCATAATCTTTCAGGGCCAGACGCAGATCTTCCGGGGTAAAATCCGGCCACAGGGTTTTTGTAAAATAAAGTTCTGAATATGCTGACTGGTATAAAAGATAGTTGCTGATCCTGAGTTCTCCGCTGGTTCTGATGATCAGGTCTGGATCAGGCTGCCGTGCTGTATAGAGGAACTCACTGAATTTTTCTTCTGTTATTTCGCCTGGATCCACGCCCTGTTCCAGGATCAACCTGCACGCCCGGACAATTTCCCATCTTCCGGAGTAGTTGAGAGCCAGATTTAAAGTCATGCCCTGATTGTTTCTGGTTTTGGAAAGGGCATGCTCTATTGTCTTTCTGGCCGTCAGAGGCAGATCCTGGATATCTCCCAGGATGTTCAGACGGATGTCCTGTTTGACCAGATTCTGCAGTTCACCCTGGAGGAATCTGGTCAACAGGCCGAACAGAAAAGAGACTTCTTCTCTGGGTCTTGCCCAGTTTTCGCGGGAAAAAGCGTACAGGGTCAAATATGGAATGCCCAGACGCCTTGATTCTTCAACAATGGCCCTGGCGACTCTGGTTCCCTGATTGTGGCCTTCTGTTCTGGGGAGCTTTTTCCTGCCGGCCCAGCGACCGTTGCCGTCCATGATAATGGCCAGATGATCTGGCAGATGTTCCAGCAGACTATATCTCCATTATTTCTTTTTCTTTTACTTCAAGGACCTGATCAGCTTTTTCAACGAATGAATCAGTAAGTTTCTGAACTTCATCCTGTCCCTTGTGCATTTCGTCTTCGCTCAGGTCTTTATCATTTTTCATTTTTTTCAGGGTATCGTTGGCATCGCGCCGGATATTTCTGATGGCTATCTTGGCATCCTCAGAATATTTTTTAGCCAGCTTTACCAGGTCTTTACGGCGTTCTTCAGTGAGGGGGGGGATGTTTATCCTGATAATTTTGCCGTCATTTACCGGATTCAGTCCTAGATCCGACTTCATAATGGCTTTTTCCACAGAGGAAAAGGCATTGCGATCCCAGGGCTGAATGGCGATTGTCCTGCTGTCTGGTATTGAAATGGAGGCCAGCTGGTTCAGAGGTGTTAAAGCGCCGTAATAATCAACCATAACTTCTTCAACCAGACCGGTGGAGGCCCTTCCTGTTCGCAGTTTGGAAAATTCCTTTTCCAGGTTTAAAATGGCCTTGTCCATTTTTTTTTCGCTGTCCTTGAGTACTGATTGCATGCTATCCTCCTTGTACTAAAGTGCCTATTTCTTCGCCCTGGATAACCCGGCTGATGCTGTTTTTCTGAAAAAGATTAAAAACATTTATGGGCATGTTATTGTCCATGCAAAGGGAGATAGCAGCCGAGTCCATGACCTTTAATTGTTTTTTAAGGACATCCAGATAAGTAAGCCTGGTAAACATTTTTGCTTCAGGGTTTGAAACCGGGTCGCTGTCATATACCCCGTCCACCTTGGTGGCCTTGAGAATGGCATCGCTCTTGAGTTCCATAGCCCTTAAGGCTGCTGCGGTATCCGTTGTAAAAAAAGGATTGCCTGTTCCGGCTGCGCAGATGACAATTCTCTTTTTCTGGAGATGTCTGATGGCTCTTCTCCGGATATAGGGTTCCGCAATTTCATGCATGGAAATGGCAGTCATGACCCTGGTGTCAGCTCCGAGTTTTTCCAGAACATCCTGTACGGCCAGAGCGTTCATGACAGTTGCCAGCATCCCCATATAATCGGCTGAACCCCTGTCCATCCCTTTTGAAGAAACCGAGACTCCCCGGAAAATATTGCCTCCGCCGATAACAATGCCTATTTCCGCGCCCAGATCAAGAGATTTAACAATTTCTTCTGATATGGAGGAAATGGTTTCGGGCTCAATTCCAAAGCCCTGTTTTCCGGCAAGGGCTTCGCCGCTAAGCTTGAGCAGGACTCTGTTGTATTTTAATTTTGTCATTAATGCGCCCGCGTAGATTGTTTATATAGTAAGAAGCTGTCAAAAAAAGCCGGGTAAACAAACTGTAGAAAATTCTATTCACCATGCTGTAAAGGCAGCCTGCATCCTGGCCGGCTTTTGCAGGGTGCCCGCTTGAGTTTATAGAAGCTGCAAACTCAAGCGGGCGTCAAAGGTTGTCAAGCCCTTTTCGGCTATTCGCTGTCTTCGCCAAGCCCCAGGCGGGTAAAACGTCCGATCTGAATGTTTTCACCCAGGACCGCAACTGCTTCATTTATAAGGTCGCTGACTGTCTTGGAGTCATCTTTGATATAAGGCTGTTCCAGGAGGCATACTTCTTTGTAGTATTTTTTTATCCGGCCTTCCACGATTTTTTCAGCAATATTATCCGGCTTTCCTTCTTCTTTGGCCTGGTGCAGAAAAATCTGTTTTTCCTTTTCCAGGAGGTCCTGAGGAAGTTGATCCGGAGTCACGCATACCGGAGAAGTAGCTGCTACCTGCATGGCCAGATCCTTGGCCAGCTCTTTGAATTTGTCGCTCTTGGCCACAAAATCTGTTTCACATTTCAGTTCCACCAGGACACCGATTTTTCCGTTGGAATGAATATAAGAACCTATCCAGCCTTCGGAAGTAGCCCTTCCGGATCTTTTCTGTGCCTTGGCCAGGCCTTTTTCCCTGAGCCAGACCGTGGCCTTTTCCTCGTCACCATTGGCGGCTTCCAGGGCTTTTTTGCAATCCATCATGCCTGCTCCTGTTTTGTCGCGCAGGCTTTTTACCATTTTTGCGTCAATCATTTATTTTTCCTCCTGAATTTCTTCTTGCTTTTCGGCTTCAGCCGGCTCTGATTCAGCCTGCTGGCGTACTGCTTCATCCTGCGCGTCGCGCTCGCCTGATTTGGCCTGTCCTTCAAGACAGGCGTCAGCTATGCTGCCAGCGAATAATTTTATGGCCCGGATGGCATCGTCATTGCCCGGAATGACAAAATCAATCATGTCTGGATCGCAATTGGTGTCAACCACAGCGACAATGGGGATACCCAGCTTGCGGCATTCTTTTACCGCGATGTCTTCCTTTTTAGGATCAATAATAAAGGCCGCTCCAGGGATATCTTCCATATCCTTGATTCCGCCAAGATCAGCATTAAGTTTTTTTACCTCACGCTGCATCATTACTATTTCTTTTTTCAGGAACCGGTTTACTGTTCCGTCTTCAAACATTTTTTCCAGGTTTTTCAACCGCTCAATACTGCCTTTGATGGTTTGAAAGTTGGTCAGAGTTCCACCCAGCCAGCGATTGGTCACGTGGAACATGCCAGCTCTTTGGGCTTCGGCCATGACTACTTCCCTGGCCTGGCGCTTTGTGCCCACAAAAAGCACATTTTTTCCGGAAGCTACAACATCCACGATAAAATCATGGGCCAGACGGAACAGTTTCACTGTTTGCTGCAGGTCAATAATGTGAATGCCTTTTCTTGAACCGAAAATATAAGGCTTCATTTTCGGGTTCCATCGTCTGGTCTGATGTCCGAAGTGGACACCGGTCTCAAGCATCTGCTTCATGGTAACGTATCCCATAAATCCTCCTTGGGTTAATCCTCCGCCTGACAAACACCCCGCGTATTCAGACACTATACTGAAACCGGGGCACCCAACGGGTAGCTCAGGCGTGCATTTTATGAACAGATCCTATTAAGCCAAAAACAAACTACTGGCAAGTCTCAAATCAGGGGAAATTCCATATTTGATTATTTTTCAGTCCGATTTTACTTGCCAACCAGCAATCTATGATATAAAGATTCACGTCTTTAATTATTTTTTTGGAGGATCGACATGAAAAAAGATATTCATCCCAAGCTTAATGATGTCAAAATCAGCTGTTCTTGTGGATACGAGTTTGAATCCAAGTCCACAGTTGGAAAAGAAATCCAGGTGGAAATCTGTTCCCAGTGCCATCCGTTTTATACTGGTCAGCAGAAGTTTATTGACACGGCCGGACGCATAGACAGATTCAAGAAGAAATACGCTCAGTCCGCCAGTCAGAAAAGTTAATGTTTTTTCCAGGTATTGCATATATTATTATAAAAAAGCCTGTTATCCGGTGAAGTTATGTACGCCAAGCTAGATGCTCTGGAGCAGGAATATCTGCAGATTGAGAGCGACCTCAGTGATCCGGAAGTGTATGGAGATCAGGAGAAATACAGGCGCCTTTCCAAGTCCCATGCCGACCTGGCCCCTATTGTTAACGCCTTTCGTGAATATAAGAATGCTGATTCTGAAATTGACGAAAACAGCGAACTGCTAAGAGACAGTGATCTTGAACTTCGTCAAATGGCCGAGGCTGAGATAGAAAGACTCAGAAAGGTCAAGGCTGAGCTTGAGGAAAAGCTCAGGGTGCTTCTTTTGCCCAAAGACCCCCTGGATGAAAAAAACATTATACTTGAGATCAGAGCTGGAACCGGCGGCGAGGAAGCAGCACTTTTCGCGGCCGATCTCTTCCGCATGTATTCGCGCTATGCTGAAAACAATAACTGGAAAGTAGAGCTGCTTAGTGTCAATGAAACCGGTACAGGGGGATTCAAGGAAGTCATAGCCTCTATTTCGGGAAGTCATGTTTACAGCAGGCTGAAATATGAGTCAGGGGCACACAGGGTGCAGAGGGTCCCTGAAACAGAGTCTCAGGGCCGGGTGCATACCTCGGCGGTTACTGTGGCGATTCTGCCTGAGGCTGAAGATGTGGATGTGAATATTGATCCCAATGAACTCAGGATAGATGTGTTCAGATCTTCAGGTCCGGGCGGTCAAAGCGTGAATACAACCGATTCAGCTGTGCGCATAACCCATGTGCCCACCGGAATGGTGGTTATCTGTCAGGATGAGAAGTCCCAGCATAAGAACCGGGCCAAGGCCATGAAAGTGCTGCGTTCAAGACTGCTAAGCATTATGGAGGAAAAGCAGCAGAAGGAGCTTGCCGCCAACCGCAAGGCCCAGGTGGGTACGGGTGACCGGTCCGAAAGAATCAGGACTTATAATTTTCCCCAGGGCAGAGTCAGTGATCACCGCATAAATCTTACCCTTTACAACCTCGAATCCATCATGCAGGGCCAGCTCGATGATATAATCGAGCCTCTTGTCCAGAATTTTCAAGCCGAAGCCCTTAAAGAAACCAGCGCGGCGTAGCAGGGCGTTCATTGGCCTGAGCACCATGTTTCTTTAAAAATATCCAGACTCTGCAACCTGAATCCGTGAAACCAGGTTTCGGAATTTGTCAAAAGGGCCGCAAAAACTCGCTTCAAGGCGGTCTAAGTCAAAATCCAGGCCTTGCCCGTGATGAGCTTTTGCTGGAGAATCTTGTTTATTTTTCAAATCAATTCAGATGTTTAAAGGATTTTGATTAAGTCCGCCTAAGTCGCTCAGACAGTTTGCGGCCCTTTTGTCAAACCCCGAAATCCGCTACTGGCAATGAGTTGGAAAACACCAACTTCACGGATTCACACTGCAAAGCAGAAGCACGCAAAGAAATCTGGAGACAGTTTTGAAAATGTGGTGAATGTTACATTGGAAACAGTATCTTCCCTGATAAATGAAGCCGCCACAGCTCTTGGCAGGGCAGGGGTGGATTCGCCTCGCTTGTGCGCCCGCCTGATAATGGCTCATGTTCTTGGATGCTCCCAGGAAAAACTTCTCACCTATCCAGATATCCCCTTAAGTTCTAAAGAGAAGCCTGTTTTCAGAAGTCTTATTGCCAGGAGAAGCCGGGGTGAGCCTCTGGCTTACATTACCGGGCATAAGGAGTTTTATGGTTTTGATTTTGCCGTGGATAAAGACGTCCTGATTCCCCGGCCGGAAACAGAGATCCTGGTTGAAACCGTTCTTAATCACTATAAGTCCCGTCAGCCGTGTGTATTTGC
This sequence comes from Desulfonatronovibrio sp., assembly GCA_046541915.1. Taxonomy (GTDB): domain Bacteria; phylum Desulfobacterota; class Desulfovibrionia; order Desulfovibrionales; family Desulfonatronovibrionaceae; genus Desulfonatronovibrio. The sequence continues at coordinate 89,529 of JBKHCI010000001.1, forward strand.
GGATATAGGTACCGGCAGCGGGATCCTCGCAGTTACTCTTGCCATTGAAATGCCCTCCAGTTTCGCCCTTGCCTGTGACATAAGTTTTGCCGCCCTGGGAATAGCCAGACAAAATGCCATAACTCACGGCGTGCAGAACAGAATCGGCTTTCTCAAGTCAGATCTTGGCTCAGGAGTAAAGTTCTCCGGGCTGGATTTTATTGTATCCAATCCTCCTTATCTTTCCAGTGACGACTTCGCGGCTGCCAGTTATGAGGTCTCAAAATTTGAACCATACAAGGCATTGGTTTCCATGGAAAATGGTTACTGCCATTTCAGGCGGCTGGAAAGCATTGCCCATTGTATCCTGAAGAAAAAGGGCATGATTTTTCTGGAGATGGGCAAAGATCAGGGCCCATTTCTGGCAGGACTTTTTTCCAGATGGAAGGATGTGACTGTTTACAAAGATCTGGCAGGGCATGATCGGGTTTTGTCAGCCGTGAAATGAGCACTTGAACCTCGCCTACGAAGCAAGAACTTTGAATTTTTCCTGGTATAGGTCTTTATATTTACTGCCGGCTGTATTATACTTATGATAAACTCAGCTTAAATGGCTGTTGAATAAGGTTTTTCTCAACGCACAGCTAAATACAAGGAGGAAATTATCATGTCTGATTCAACCGGCAACTTAAAGGAACTTCTTGGCAAGGATGCTGATTATCTGCTTGGCCATAAATGTAAAACAATTCCCAGGGAAAATCTTTGTCTGCCTTCAGGCAGGTTTGTGGATGAAGTAGTCAGGAACACCGACAGAAACAACAGGGTTCTGGCCAGTCTGCACCGGCTGTTTAATCATGGACGATTAAAAGGCACGGGATACCTTTCCATACTTCCTGTGGACCAGGGAGTGGAACATTCGGGCGGCGCGTCATTCGCTAAAAATCCGGCTTATTTTGATCCGGAAAATATCGTAAAGCTGGCCATGGAAGGCGGGTGTAACGCAGTGGCATCCACGTTCGGAGTTCTTGGTTCTGTGGCAAGGAAGTATGCGCATAAGATTCCGTTTGTGGTCAAAATCAATCATAATGAATTGCTGACCTATCCCAATGATTTTGATCAGATCATGTTCGGCAGCGTTGCCCAGGCCTATGATATGGGGGCGGTGGCAGTGGGAGCAACCATATACTTTGGTTCGCAGAATTCTTCCCGGCAGATTGTGGATGTGGCCAGGGCTTTTGCTTACGCCCATGAACTGGGCATGGCTACTATCCTGTGGTGTTATCTCCGCAATAAGGCCTTTAAGATTGAGGGAACAGATTACCATGCTGCTGCTGATCTGACCGGTCAGGCCAATCATCTGGGAGTGACCCTGCAGGCGGATATCGTCAAGCAGAAACTTCCCGTTGTAAACGGGGGATACAAAGCCCTTAATTCCGGAGATTCCAGTTATGGCAAACTGGATGAGCGCATCTACACCGAATTGACTTCAGACCACCCCATAGATCTTGCCAGATACCAGGTAGCCAACTGCTATATGGGAAGGGTCGGGCTTATTAATTCCGGCGGGTCTTCCGGAGAAAACGATTACGCGGACGCAGTCAGGACGGCGGTTATCAATAAGCGGGCCGGAGGAACAGGTTTGATCAGCGGCCGTAAGGCGTTTCAGCGTCCCATGAAGGACGGAGTTAAACTCCTTAATCTGATTCAGGATGTCTACCTGGATCAGGGTATTGATGTGGCCTGATAAAAAGAGAGATTGGTTAATGGTCAGTCAGGGAATCAATCTGTTTTAACGGCAAGATTCCGGCAGGAGATGGTAGTATTTAATTATTATGCAGGTACTGTTTTTTCACCGGCATAACCGCTGATCAGCGGTTATGCCGGCTTCTTTTTCAGATATTTAAACCATAACATTCATTAAAGGAAACTGGTTAGTTGTGGACCATTTGTTCCGGCTGGGTAACAATCAGCCTGTGTTCCCCTTTAAAGACATTTTTTTTCAACAGCTTATCCTCGCAGGAGCTGAAATTGCCGTGATCCAGCAGGGCATAAAAGTCTTTTTCATAGGTTACCTTTCCAAAATCCACAGTGGTCAGAAACTTAAGCCTTGGTTTGACAAACTCCATTAATTTAGACTTGTTTTTGAACATGGTCTGAAAGAAAATCACCTTGCCCTCAGGCCTGAGCCAATCCTTTGTCCTTTCCAGTATCTTTTTCTGGTCATTCATGAGCATAAAGCTCTGGCCGAAAAAAATATAATCATAACAGTGAGTTTTCGGGGGATTAAAGGTGAGTACTGACTGCCGGATTGCTTTGACCTGCTGTTCCAGGCCGAATTCAATGATCATTTTCCGGCAATGTTCAAGATAATGTTTGTTGATATCAAGGCCTGTTATCCGCAGATTCTTTTCTTTGATGAGCTTATGATTTTTCTTTATCATCACGCCGTTGCCGATTCCAACATCAAGGATTTCGGCGTTTTGAGGATACAGCTGCAGACAATTGTTATAACAGAGTCTTGTCATGTCGCTGAATATAAGATTGTAAAGGTTGTTGACCATTTTTGCTCCGGTAATTTTTTGATGATTGTTCTTTAGTTTAATATAAGGATCGGATTAAAGTTGTAATTATTCAAGGTTTTGTCCAGTGTCCTTTGCAGGATTCAGACAATTATCAAGTCCGCGTAATCTTTTGGTCCTGGATTTTCAGCTCTGACCGGGCTTAATGACTCGAACAGGTTGTCCATACTCTGTCCAACTCTTTTATTCCTATCTAATATATCCAATTTTTGCAAATTCAAGTATTTGCTGCTTATGGTTCATGATGATCAGATTTGTATCTGGTCCGCTTTGAAACCTGACTTTTCAAACTTTACAAGTCATCATTCTTGAGGCACTATAAATACTTTTAGGTTTGGGTTACAGCACGGGAATTTCCCTAATAGATCAGATGCCGGCTGGTCTGGCCAGGAGCATATATGAAAAGAAATTTATTAACTATATTGGATTTTTACCACAACGAAGCTCACGAAATAATTCGTAGAGCAAAAGAAATGAAAGATTCCAATCACCGGTCCAGGGTGCTGGAAAACAAGGTTTTTATTCTTATTTTTGAAAAGGCTTCCACCAGAACCAGGGTGTCATTTGAGGTGGGCCTGAAACATCTCGGTGGGCAATCGGTTTTTATGACTTCCCAGGAATCACAACTGGGAAGGAGCGAACCCCTTAAGGATACAGCCAGGGTTCTGTCACGTTATGCAGATGGTCTCATTGTTAGAACATTCGGCCAGGCAAAGATTGAAGAACTGGCCACATACAGCACCATTCCAATTATCAACGCCTTGTCTGATGAATATCATCCCTGTCAGGTCATGAGCGATATTTTGACCATCTATGAACGGACTCCCAATTTCGAAGATCTGACCATTGCCTGGGTGGGAGATGGCAATAATATGGCCCATTCCTGGATTAACGCGTCAATATATTTTCCCTTTCAGCTTAATATGGCTGTGCCAAGAGGTTATACGCCCAGCGGCGAAGTTCTGGAGCGGGCTCTGCATATGGGGGGCAGAATATATATTACTCATGATCCAGAGGAAGCGGTTCAGGGCGCCAATTATATTAATACTGATGTATGGGCCTCAATGGGTCAGGAAAATCAGCAGGGCAAAAGGGCTGAAGCCTTCAAGGGCTTTACCGTGAACGAACAGCTCCTGAAGCAGGCGGATAAAGATGTCAAAGTCCTGCACTGCCTGCCTGCTCACCGCGGTGAAGAAATCACTGAAGAGGTGATGGAGGGTAAATGGTCTGTTGTCTGGGATCAGGCTGAAAACAGGCTGCATACGCAAAAGGCCATTCTGGAATGGATTGTCTCTCCCGGATAAGTATTATCCCGTGAACCTTGAACTTAGAACTCTCAATAATACGGAGATTTCTCATGAAAGATATAAAAAAAGTTGTTCTGGCCTATTCCGGGGGACTGGATACTTCTGTTATCCTCAAATGGATTCAAAAAACCTATTCGTGCGAAGTGATTACTTTTACCGCAGATCTTGGCCAGGAGGAGGAGTTGACCGGACTGGAAGGCAAGGCCCTTTCTACTGGTGCTTCCAAGGCATATATTGATGATCTTCAGGAAGAATTCGTTACTGACTTTGTCTTTCCCATGTTCAGGGCCGGGGCTGTGTATGAAGGCGGATATCTTCTGGGGACCGCCATTGCCCGGCCTCTTATTGCCAGAAGAATGGTGGAGATTGCCAGGGAGGAAGGCGCGCAGGCCGTGGCTCACGGAGCAACCGGCAAGGGCAATGATCAGGTAAGATTCGAGCTGACTGTAATGGCCCTGGACCCGTCTCTTAAAACCATAGCACCCTGGCGGGAATGGGACCTTCACTCCAGAACCGAACTTGTCGCCTTTGCCAAGGCCAATGATATTCCGGTTCCGGTTACCAGGGAAAAGCCGTACAGTTCAGACAGAAACCTGCTGCATCTTTCATTTGAGGGCGGGGAACTGGAAGACCCGTGGACAGAGCCTGGAGCAGGCAGCTACCAATTGTGCGTGCCTCCTGAAAAGGCTCCTGATGAAGCAGAAATTATCACCCTTGGTTTTGAAAAAGGCAATCCAGTCAGCATCAACAGTAAGCAGATGTCACCGGTCAAACTGATGAAAATGCTGAATGTCCTTGGCGGAAGGCATGGAATCGGACGCCTGGATATGGTGGAAAACAGATTTGTGGGTATGAAGTCCAGAGGTGTTTACGAAACACCAGGAGGGACAATCCTTTTCGCCGCTCATCGTGACCTTGAAGGATTGTGCCTGGACCGGGAAAGCATGCATCTGAGAGACGAACTGGTGACCAGATACGCAGATCTTGTTTACAATGGGTTCTGGTATTCTCCAGAAAGAGAAGCCCTGCAGGCTCTGGTTGATAAAACCCAGGAAAGGGTGACCGGAGAAGTGAAGCTTAAATTGTATAAGGGAAGGGCGTATCCCCTGGGCAGGCGTTCAGAGTATTCACTCTACAATCCTGAGCTGGCAACCTTTGAAGAAGATCAGATATATGATCAGCACGATGCCGCGGGGTTTATAAAACTGAACGGGTTAAGACTCATGACTTACGCGGCGCAGCAGGGGAAAAAATAGATGGCCGTGAATAATCAGGACAGTTCCAAACTCTGGGGTGGAAGATTTGAAGAACGGACATCTTCCCTGGTGGAAGATTTTACTCAGTCCCTGGATTTTGACAGGTATCTTTATGCCCATGACATAGCAGGTTCCATTGCTCATGCCGGGATGCTTGCCAGATGCGGAGTTCTCAGCACTGAAGAAGCAGCCAGGATCATCCAGGGACTGAAGCAGATTCAAGAGGAAATACAGTCCGGCGAATTTGTCTGGAGTGCCGAGCTTGAAGACGTGCACATGAATATTGAAAAACGTCTTACCGAGATTATCGGTCCGGTGGGACAGAAACTGCACACCGGCAGAAGCCGCAATGATCAGGTAGCCCTTGATTTCAGATTATTTGTCAGTGAAAGTCTTGCTTCCTGGCAAAAAGAGATTAAAGGTCTTATCGGTTCTCTGGTTTTTCAGGCCAGGGCAAATCAGAAGACAATCCTTCCCGGGTACACGCATCTTCAGCCGGCCCAGCCTGTTAGTCTGGCTCATCATTTGCTTGCCTATGTTCAGATGTTTAAAAGGGATTATGAGCGAGCCGGGGACGCCCTTAAAAGAACCCGGATATCGCCCCTGGGGGCGGCGGCCCTGGCTGGAACAACCTATCCTCTGGAGCCACGGCTGGTGGCTGAAGAACTTGGTTTTGAGCAGGCGTTTGAAAACAGCATGGACGCTGTCAGCGACCGGGATTTTGCCCTTGAATCCCTGTTTGTATCTTCTGTGATCATGACTCATCTGAGCCGTTTATCCGAGGAGATTATTATCTGGTCAAACCCTGGTTTTGGATTTATAAAGCTTCCTGATGCTTATTCCACCGGCTCATCCATAATGCCTCAGAAAAAAAATCCTGATGTTGCAGAGCTTATCAGAGGAAAAACAGGTCCGGTTTTTGGGAAGCTCATCGCCCTATTGACCACGATGAAGGCCCTGCCCCTGACATATAACCGGGACATGCAGGAAGATAAAAAACCTTTTATTGAGGCACACCAGACAATTGTGTCGTCACTTAAAGTAATGTCCGGAATGATCAGAGAGCTGAGTTTTAATGAACAGGCAATGAATGAATGCCTGAAAAAAGGCTATTTAAACGCTACAGAATTGGCTGATTATCTGACCGCAAAAGGGTTGCCTTTCAGGCAGGCCCACCAGGTTGCTGGTAGAACAGTGGCTTATGCCGAAAAAAAGGGTCTGGGGCTGGAAGAGCTGACTCTTGAGGAACTGCAGGGTTTTTCGGATATGATAAAAAAAGATATATTTGATATTCTGGACTACAATCAAGCGGTGAATAGAAGGGATACCCCCGGAGGAACCGGTCCGGAATCAGTGTCCGGGCAGCTGGATAAAATCATGGTCTGGCTGGACAAAGCAGATGGCTAATAACACCGGATAATGTTTTGGGTAGATGGCGGAAGCGTATAGGAGTCGAACCTACCGAACGGGACTAACCGTTCCACTGGATTTGAAGTCCAGGCGCCACACCGGTGACGAAACGCTTCCGTTGGAGCGACTATTATCAATAACCATTAATTAAGGCAAGTTAAATCAGCTTCTTTTAAAAGACTTTTTCCAGGGAGGAAAACAGGTCTGTCCTGATAAACATCCTGGAATTCACACATTAACAGTCAAAATTTTTTTGAAAATACGTTCTGGTTTAAGTTGGAGGTAAGAATTTGAACAATTTTTCTAGGAATCTGTTGCTCTGGGCAACAATATCGCTGGTCATGATTATCCTTTTTAATCTGTTTAACCAGCCCCAGACGCCACAGTACAAACTGACATACACAGAACTCCTGAACAAGGTTGACCAGGGAGAGGTTATGGCTGTCAAAATTCAGGGGCAGAAGCTTACAGGCAAGCTCATGGATGACCGCAGGTTTACCTCTTATGTTCCTGATGATCCTGGTTTGGTTGATAAGCTTGTTCAAAATAATGTACAGGTAGAGGCTGAGCCGGAAGAGTCCGCTTCCTGGCTGACCACCATTTTTATTTCCTGGTTTCCCATGCTTCTGCTCATAGGAGTGTGGATATTTTTCATGCGTCAGATGCAGGGAGGCGGGGGCAAGGCCATGTCGTTCGGGAGATCCAAGGCCAAGCTGGTGTCACAGGAGGATTCCAAAGTAACCTTTGCAGACGTGGCCGGTGTTGATGAAGCCAAGGATGAACTCTCCGAAGTGGTGGACTTTCTAAGTAATCCCAAGAAATTCACACGTCTGGGAGGACGCATCCCCAAAGGAGTTCTTCTTGTCGGGTCACCTGGTACAGGCAAGACATTACTGGCCCGTGCTGTTGCCGGAGAGGCGGGAGTGCCTTTTTTCTCCATATCAGGTTCTGATTTTGTGGAAATGTTTGTTGGAGTGGGTGCTTCCCGGGTGCGTGATCTTTTTGTTCAGGGCAAAAAAAATGCTCCCTGTCTGATTTTTATCGATGAGATAGACGCTGTTGGTCGCCAGAGAGGCGCCGGACTCGGCGGCGGACACGATGAACGTGAGCAGACACTGAACCAGTTGCTGGTGGAAATGGATGGCTTTGAATCCAATGAAGGGGTTATTCTTATTGCCGCTACCAACCGTCCGGATGTCCTTGATCCAGCTCTTTTGAGGCCTGGCCGTTTTGACCGCCAGGTGGTTGTGCCTGCACCGGATGTTGCCGGCCGGAAAAGAATTCTGGATGTTCACAGCCGTAAAACACCTCTGGCACCCGGGGTTGATATGGAGGTCATAGCCAGAGGGACTCCTGGTTTTTCAGGCGCGGATCTGGAAAACCTGGTCAATGAGGCGGCCCTGCACGCGGCCAAACTGGGTCAGGAACAGGTCAATATGGAAGACTTTGAAGAGGCCAAGGATAAAGTCCTTATGGGCAAGGAAAGAAGAAGTCTTATTTTAAGTGAAGAAGAAAAGAAAACCACGGCTTATCATGAGGCCGGGCATACAATTGTGGCTAAACTCCTGCCCGGAACCGATCCTATTCACAAGGTTTCCATTATCCCCAGGGGACGGGCCCTTGGCGTGACCATGCAGCTTCCCCAGGATGAAAGACATAATTATTCCAAGACTTTTCTGGAGAATAATCTGGCTGTCCTTTTAGGCGGAAGGGTAGCTGAAGAGCTGGTTTTCAATCAGATGACCACGGGTGCGGGAAATGACATAGACAGAGTGACTAAAATGGCCAGGAAAATGGTCTGCGAGTGGGGAATGAGTGAAACCATAGGTCCTCTGGCCTTTGGCGGCAAAGGCGAAGAGGTGTTTCTCGGCAGAGAATTTACTCAGCATAAGGAATACAGCGAAGAAACCGCCAGACTCATCGATGAAGAGGTCAAGAAAATAGTCCGGGATGCCTATGAAATAGCCAAAGGACTTTTGCAGGATAATATTAAAACTCTGCATGAACTTGCTGAGGTTCTCCTGGAAAGGGAAACCATCACCGGCGTTGAGGTGGAAATGGTCATGAACGGAGAAGAATTGCCTTCTCTTGAAGAAAAGATGCGCGCGGAGCAGCCAAAGTCTGAACCGCAGAAAAAAAAGACGGAAAAGCCGGATGAGGATAAGCCTGAAGACGAAGAATTCAAGATAGAAGAATAGGTCATGAATCAGGATGACTGTAAAAACAGCAGGATGATGGTCAAATGGACCGTGAAAGAGGGCAGGGCTATTGGTCCTGCCCTTTTTCTGGTTGTGGGGATTTTAAATGTCACCCCGGATTCATTTTTCGACGGAGGCAGTTATTTTAAAGGAGCCAAGGCTTTGGAGCAGGCTTCACTGCTTATGGAGCAGGGTGCTGACATTATTGACATCGGAGGGGAGAGCACCCGGCCTTTTTCCGAGGTTGTGGATCTGGAGACCGAAAAGAGCAGGGTATTGCCGGTCCTTAAAAAAATCCTTGAAAAACATCCTATGGCTAATATATCCATAGACACATATAAGGCCCAAGTTGCTGCTTTTGCTCTTGATTCCGGAGCGGTAATAGTAAACGATGTTTCCGCCTGCCGCTATGATCCGGCATTGATGGATGTCCTGGTTCAGTACAAACCCGGCTACGTGCTTATGCACGCCCGGGGAAATCCCCGGACCATGCAGGATTCTCCGGAATACAAAGACGTAGTGGGAGAGATAAAATCTTTTTTTGAAGAAAGGCTGAGTGTGCTGGTTAAAAGAGGCTTGCCAGAGAACAGAATTGTTATTGACCCGGGCATTGGCTTCGGTAAAACTCTTGAACATAACCTGGAGATAATGCGCCGGGTTGAAGAATTTCACTGTTTCGGTCTTCCACTCTACTTCGGCCTTTCCAATAAATCCGTATGGGGATCATTGCTGGGACTGGAGCCCGAACAGCGCGGGCCGGCCACCCAGGTGGCCTTAAGCCTTATGGCGGCCAGGGGAGTAGCTATTCACCGCGTGCATGATGTTAAATCAACTGTTAACAGCTTGGAAATAGTAAAAAGAATATGGCCTTGAACCTTGGTTTAATTCAGCTGGGCTGGCGGGATATAATCGATATAGTCGTTGTCGCCTTTATTATTTACAGGGTAATTCTTCTTGTTAAGGGAACAAGGGCTGTTTCAGTTTTTTACGGACTCCTGCTTCTGCTGGTTATATATTATTTTTCAGGAGAAGTCGGTCTGGATACTCTGCACTGGCTTTTAGCCAATTTTCTGGGTTCATTATTTCTGGTGATCATAATTCTGTTTCAGCGCGATATCCGCAAAGCCCTGGCTGAAATGGGGGCAGGCAGGCTTTTTTTCAGGACAAAGCCAGGACTGGTCATCCTTGATGAACTTATCCTTTCACTGGTTTCCATGGCTCAGAAAAGAATCGGTGCCCTGGTGGTGATTGAGAAGAACACGCCTCTGGGTGATGTGCTTGAATCAGGAGTAGAGTTGAAGGCGGAATTTTCCAAAGATCTGCTTGAAACAATATTTTATCCCAATACTCCCCTGCATGACGGTGCAGTAATTATCCAGGGAAATAAGATTATTGCGGCCGGCTGTATTCTGCCCCTTGCAGTGGGAATCAAGTCCAAATGGGATTATGGAACCAGACACAGAGCGGCCATGGGCATTACAGAAGAAACCGATGCCATAGCTGTAGTTGTTTCAGAAGAGAGAGGAACAATCTCAGTGACAGTAGGGGGCCGGCTTATTTCTTCTCTGGATGAAGTTCGTCTGAGAAGAGTGTTGTCAACTGCCTGGGAAAAATGAAATGTTTAAAGTAAACTGGCAATACCGAATTATAGCCGCAGTACTGGCCATTTTTTTCTGGTACATAGTCAGCGGTCAGGCCAAGATTGAAATATGGGTTACCGTGCCTGTGGAGATAGTTAATTTGCCTTCTGATCATGTGATCAAAAACGGCATGGTCAATTCCATCCGGATCAGGTGCAGAGGAACCAGTACGATTCTGAACAGACTGGAAACAGGAAGGCTCAGCTATACTCTGGACCTCTCGGATATCCGCAAAGGCCACAACGTAGTATTGCTGGAACGCGGTGATGTTAATCTTCCCCGGTCAATAGAGGTAGTGGAAATTTCGCCCCCCAGGCTTGAGCTTGATGTTGACCGCTACATAACCAAGAATGTTCCGGTCAGGGTAGACTGGCAGGCATATATAAGTCCTGACTTTGAGCTGAAGGGGATCAGGGTTGAGCCTGAAAACGTGCGCATCAGCGGGGCAGCTGACGTCTTAGAGAATATCGAGGAAGTAGAAACAGAACATATTGAGATCAGGGACGAAAGTCCCCGCAGAATCATAAGAAGGGTCGGTCTTGATCTTTTTTCCGGGGTTGAAGCATCGGCCACGGAAGTTTTTGTTGAGTTTTCCTTTGGCCCGTTACTGGAAGAAATCTGGGTGCGAAAAAATGTTCAGGTTTTTGCTGAAGATGGACTGGATTACAAGGTCGAACCTGCGGATATAAGGGCTAACCTTGCCTTACCCCAAATGCTTTTGCGTACCCAGAACTGGCGTGATCAGATAAATTATTATGTCCGGCTGCCCCGGGGTATGGAACCTGGAGAACATGAGATGGAAGTCCAGGTTGATATGCCAAGAGACGGAAAGGTTGTTGAGAAGCGGCCTGAAAAGGTTATGGTTGAAATCAGAAAATAACGCGGCAAGGAAATTGCCCGTTTTGCAATAAAATAATGGATCGCGGGCAAGACCCGCTTCAGGAGTGTGGATATGCGCAAGAAACTTTTTGGCACTGACGGCCTGAGAGGACAGGCTAATATTTTCCCTATGCTTCCTGAGATTGTGCTCAGGCTCGGCCTGGCTGCTGGTCAGTATTTTCGAAACGGCCACCGCCGTCATAGAGTTCTTATCGGCAAGGATACAAGGCTTTCAGGTTATGTTTTTGAGAACGCTCTGACCTCAGGTTTTTGTGCTTCCGGCCTGGACGTCTTCATGGTAGGTCCTATGCCGACTCCTGCTATTTCCTTTCTCACCAAGAATATGCGGGCTGATCTGGGTGTGGTTATATCGGCATCACATAACCCTTTCATGGATAACGGGATCAAGTTTTTTGACAACATGGGTTTCAAGCTCTCAGACAAGGTTGAAGCGGAAATTGCCGAGATGGTCCTGTCTCCTGATATTAACTGGGAACATCCCCAGCCTGAGCTTATGGGCAAGGCCACAAAGATAGTAGACAGTCCGGGCAGGTATATTGTTCATCTGAAAAACAGTCTTCCCAATACCATGAGCCTTCAGGGCATGAAAGTAGTGATTGATTGCGCCAACGGTGCTACCTACCGGGTTGCCCCTCTGATTTTTGAAGAGCTGGGAGCCAAGGTTATTACAACCGGAGTGGACCCTGACGGGACTAATATCAACAAAAAATGCGGTTCCCTGTATCCGGAAGTAGCAGCCAGCCTGGTACTGGAACACGGCGCGGATATCGGGATCACCCTGGACGGTGACGGAGACCGGCTTATAGCCATTGACGAAAATGGTGTGATTCTGGACGGGGATCAGATCATGGCCATCTGTGCAAAAGATCTTATGGAAAAAGATTCCCTTCCAGGCAAAACCCTGGTCTCTACAGTCATGAGCAATATGGCCCTGGAAGTATTTATGCAGTCCATGGGAGGACAGCTTGTCCGGACCAGGGTTGGCGACAGATATGTAGTGGAGACCATGCGTGAAAAGGGCGCTGTCATGGGGGGGGAGCAATCCGGCCATCTGATTTTTATGGATTATTCAACCACAGGGGACGGCATTCTTGCCGGAATCAGGCTCCTGCGGATCATGCTGGAAAAAAACAAGGCCCTGTCTGAGCTTTCCGCTCTTTTGACACCTTTCCCCCAGAAGCTTATCAATGTACATGTTGAAAGAAAAAAACCCTTTGAGCAGGTTGCAAATATTCAGAGGGCTGTGCAGGAAGCCAGGAAAAGTCTTGGAGAAAATGGAAGGGTTTTACTAAGATATTCGGGCACCGAGTCTGTAGCCAGAGTCATGGTGGAAGGAGAGAACCAGACATTGGTTGAAAAATGGGCAAATGACCTGGCCCGGGAAGTCAAAGACGGCCTTAAGTAGTTTTTCGTCTTTAACAGGTTGATTTTGTTTAAAAGTAACTATTCAACATAGCCGTCGCCGACCTTTGATTTATGATGTCTTCGACCTTAGCCGTGGATTTTGCTTAAATCCACTTACTGGTTGCCAGGAGCCGGAATTAATATCACTCTTATCAGCGTAAATCAGTTTAATCAGCGGCTAAAAATTTTTCATCTTTGTCCCATGCCTGAAGAATAAAGCCAGAAGAATTTAACCGCAGTTCTCGCAGATCTACGCAGACAGGGTAAAGAGCTTGTCTCTCGCCCGTTTTAGAAGTCGTTTAACGCAAAAAAAGCTGAACTATTAGTTTGAAGCCATTTATTGTGTTGATGAACCGGTTTATGTTTCTGTGGATATGATAAACAGTTAAAAAGGAGTTCCAGATGGAAGCCAAAAAGGTTATTATACCGGTAGCTGGTTGGGGCACCAGATCGTTGCCAGCCACAAAAAATGTTCCCAAAGAAATGCTTCCTGTATACAGAAAACCGGCAGTACAATATGTAGTTGAAGAGGCCATTGAAGCTGATTTGAACGACGTGGTTTTTGTGACCAACCAGCAAAAAAGGATTATTGAAGACCATTTTGACTATAATCTTTCTCTGGAAGCACTTTTAAGAAGAACCGGCAAGGAACATCTGCTTAAAGAAGTCAGACAGGTAGCTGAAATGGCCAATATAATATCCGTCCGGCAGAAAGAGCAGCTGGGCCTTGGCCACGCGGTTCTGTGCGCCAGGGAAGTTGTTAAAAAAGAGCCTTTTACTGTCATGGTTGGGGACGATCTGATGTTCAGCACCTCTCCGGCCATAAAGCAGCTTTTGGAAGTTGCCAAAACAGAGCACATGCCGGTGGTGGGAGTGGTGGAAGTGCCCAGGAAAAGGGTTGCCAAGTACGGTATTATTCAGGGAGAGGAATTCGCGCCCGGGCTTTACCGGGTCAGGCATGTTTTTGAAAAGCCCAGTCCAGAGGATGCTCCATCCAGACTGGCTATTGTGGGACGTTATGTGCTTACTCCTGAAATATTTGACTATCTGGAGAATCTGGAGCCTGGATATGACCTTGAGTATCAGCTTACCGATGCTCTGCAGGCCCTGGCTGCTGATAAAAGACTTCTGGCGGTCAAGCTGGAAGGAAGGCGTTTTGATATCGGGGACTGGGCCGATTATTTGAGCGCCAATATTTATTTTGCCCTGAAAGACGAAGAATTAAAAGATGAGCTCATAGAGAGACTGGAGGAAGTGTTGCCTTGCAGAAAATAATCAGTTTTCTGTTCTTAATGCTGGCGGCGATTTCTTTCTCGTTACCCGCTGAAGGCGCGATGATTTCTCCGGATGACACGGCTGAAAAGATAGCCGCAAATCACTCCGGCATAAACAGCTATTCCGTGGTTATTGATTTTGATGAGCAGGACCTGAGCCTTAGGATATGGCAGCAGTCCGGTTTCTGGCGGCAGGAATGGGTCAGGGATGCATCCGGCAAGGAGAAAGTAGCAGCAGTGGCTGTGGGAAAGGGGGCTTCACCGGTTTTGTCCTATGGAGTAAGCCAGGCTGCTCCGCCTTTAATCTCAATCATATTAAAAAACATGGCGTGGTGGGAAGAAAGAGGGCTTCAGCCTCAGCGGCAAAGCTACCATTTTTTTCACGGCAGACCGGCCCTGGTTATGGGCATGTCCAAGGCAGAAGACCCAAAGCCTCATTTATGGATAGATAATGAAGATATGGTTGTCCTGCGTACGGTTTTTTCAGATACGCAAAGAATTCATGATCTGGCATGGCTGGAATACCGAAATGTTGGAAATTACAAGCTTCCCCACAAGGTGATTATTTCCAGTGGAGACTTTGACATGACCTGCAACATTGAGTGGAGAGATATTAATTCTGAGTACAGCCCGGATCTTTTTTCTCCGGACATTCTCAGGCAGTCTTTTTTAAACGCAAAGCTTGACCCCTCAGGGCTGATCATGGACTATCATCACGCCCTGGGAACAGTTTATTGATATTCACTTTTTTGGTTCATCTGCTACACTATCTTTTTTCAGTCACTCAACCCTGAACCTTTCACTCCTGAATTGTAATGCAAAATCATAATGCCCAGCCGCAGGTATGGTCTGTGTCGCTGTTGACTCCTCCCTACAGGAGCTTCACTTACCAGGAGCCTGATTATTTCTCTTCGGACACATGGAAGCCCGGCTTGAGGGTTCTGGTGCCCATGGGAAGAGCAAACAGATTGTGTGTCGGCGTCCTTGAATCCCGGGTCCCTCTTGATTGTCCCTGTGAAGTTAAAAATATCTACTGGCCCCTGGAAAGGCACAGGGCTATATCACCTGAGTATCTGGATATGATATCCGGAGTGTCCAGAAGGCAGGTAGTTGATCCTGGAAAAATTCTGGCCAATGTGCTCCCGGCTTCTCTTCGCCGAGTTCCTGACGTGCTGGTCTCAGGAAAATCCGGAGAACGCCTGTCCCTGCCGGCCTATGGTTCTGAAAATGCCTGCCTCAGGAAGCTGGCTTTACTATGGATGAATAATGATCTGGATTTTGCCAGGAAGGCCGGAGCTTCCCATATGTTTGTCTCAGTGGCCAAAGATCCTCCATGGTCCATACTGCCCAATGCCAGGCTGCAATGGAAGATAATGGACGTGTTGTGGGAACAGGGTACTATGCCGGCCAGCAGGTTAAGACAATTGTTCGGCCCGGGAGTGGCTGGAAGTCTTAAGACCCTGTCCGGCAAAGGGCTGGTCAAACTATGCCGGGAGCAGCAGACAGCCCGGCAAGAAGAAAATTTTATTGAAGAGGCTATTGACTATAAGCTGACCAGGGATCAGGAACAGGCCCTTTCCTTTTTACTGCCGCGGCTGGAACAGGGCTGTTTTGATATGAATGTCCTGCATGGCATAACCGGAAGCGGGAAAAGTATTGTTTATATGGCTCTGGCCGGCAAATGTCTGGAAATGGGCAGATCAGCAATCATTCTGGCTCCGGAGATCGCCATTGCCACTCAGCTGTATGCCCTGGCCCGGAAAACTCTACCCGGTGTTAAAGTGGTTCTGCATCACGGCCTTAAAGGACCAAAAAGCAAGGAAAAATTGTTTTTGGAGCTTGGCAGCGCCTCCCAGCCGGTGACCCTTGTAGGAACCAGGTCTGCTTTATTCATGCCTGTAAAAAATATCGGCTTTATTGCGGTAGATGAGGAACACGACGAATCATTCAAGCAGGATCAAGGCTTTATTTATCAGGCAAAAGAAATCGCTCATTACCTGGCCAGGCGTGATAGAGCAATGCTTGTCCTTGGTTCAGCAACTCCTGATATCAAAACCTTTTTTGCGGCCCGCGACAGCAGGATCAATCTTGTAAGCATGACAAACCGGATCGGTAAGAGCGTCCTGCCCAAGGTCAGTTTTGTTGATCTGAAAAAGGACACTCCCAAGTTCGGGCCGTTGTCCGGAGCCTGCCAGCGGGCATTGGAGGAGACCCTTGGCAGGGGAGAACAGGTGGTTATCATGCACAACCGCAGGGGGTATTCTCCGATTATCATGTGCAGTGACTGTTCAGAAACCGTGAAATGCAGGAATTGTCAGGTCAGCCTTACTTTCCACAAAAAACGACAAAGACTGGTCTGTCATTATTGCGGGCGATCTCTGCCTTTTTCCATAATTTGTGAAAATTGCCGGGGTTCCGAGTTTGTACCCCTTGGGGGAGGTACAGAAAAAGTCGAAGAGTTTTTTCAAAATAATCTCAAGGAAACCCGAATATTGAGGCTGGACAGGGACAGCAGCAGAAATCCGGCCAGAACCGAAGAGATATTATCCGACTTTGCATCTAATAAGGCCCAGATTCTGATAGGGACCCAGATGCTCAGTAAAGGCCATACCTTTCCAGGGGTTACCCTGGGCATAGTCCTGGATGGTGACCTGGGCTTAGGCCTTCCTGATTACCGGTCATCCGAGAGGATTTTTCAGCTTCTGGTGCAGCTTTCCGGTCGGGCCGGGCGCGGGGATAAGCCCGGCAAGGTATTTATTCAGACCAGAAACCCCGGCCATTATTGCTGGAACTATGTAGCCGCCTGCGATTATCAGGGTTTTTATGAGTATGAAATCAAAAGACGCAGGCTTTTTGGCTATCCTCCATTTGTCAGGCTGGGACTGGTCAGATTGTCTTTGCCTTATAACTGGAGCCATAAAGACCGGTTTATTTCTGCTTTGAAAAACAATGTCGCTGATGTGGGTACAAAGCACGGGGTGAGAATTATGGGCCCTGCTCCTGCTCCATTGTCAAAATTGAAGAATAGAGATAGATATCAGCTCCTGGTTAAGGCTGAAAATTGGAGCAAGATCAGAAGCGCCTATTCCGAGCTGATGAACCGGGTTGACCTGAACAGGCATGTCCGGGTCAGTCTGGATCTGGATCCGCTGAGCATGCTCTAGTCTTTTTAAAAAATTAAATTAGTTCACAGCCGGAAGTGGCAGCAAGTAAACTGCAATCAGAATGCGAGTCGTGCCGGCAGCAGGTTAGATAATTAATTTATTCAGATACAAGGAGTTTTTTGTGAGAATACGAATTAAGCAGGCGCTCAGTTCCGCAGGGCCGCGAACTGATGTGGTGATCAAGGGATGGGTAAGGACCAAAAGACAGTCTAAAGGATTTTGTTTTCTGGAAGTTAATGACGGGTCATGTCTTAAGAATTTGCAGGTTATTGTTGATGAGGATGCTCAGGGTTATAACCGGATTGATGATATCAATACCGGGGCTTCAGTGAGCATAGCCGGAGATCTTGTGCCCTCTCCAGGCAAAGGACAGGCCTGGGAGGTCAAGGCCTCTGAGGTCAATCTGGTAGGGGCGGCAGATCCGGAAACTTATCCGCTTCAGAAAAAGCGTCATTCAGATGAATTCCTGCGCACCATCGCCCATCTCAGGCCCCGTACCAATAAGTACGGCGCCATGAACAGGATCCGTTCAGAGATGAGTTATGCCGTTCATGATTATTTTCACGGCCTGGGCTTTAATTATATTCAGACCCCAATACTTACCGGTTCTGACTGCGAAGGGGCCGGGGAAATGTTTCTGGTCACCGCCCTGGATCTGGACAAGCTTGCAGCCCAGGGCAAGAAGGTGAATTTTGAACAGGATTTTTTCGGCAAAAAGGCCTATCTGACTGTATCGGGACAGCTGGAAGCAGAAAATCTGGCCTGCGCCCTGGGCGATGTCTATACCTTTGGTCCGACTTTCCGCGCTGAGAATTCCAATACTCCCAAGCACGTGGCTGAGTTCTGGATGATTGAGCCTGA
>JBKHCI010000117.1:0-5431 GCA_046541915.1 Desulfonatronovibrio sp.
GACCACCCGCCCAGGCGGTTTTAAAACAGGCAAACCCGAAAACCAGAATAAGAACTAATACTGCTGTCGCGCAACTCTTTCTCCACACACATCTCATGTTGTCCCTCCTTGGCTTAGTGACGGCAAATACTTTTCAAAATTTAAGCACGATCCATGCCATAGAAAACATTCTCTTATTCCAGCAAGTTACCAAAACGCCAACCATTTCACAGCGCTGAGTTTACGCCAACTTTATTGGCGCCAGCCGCAATTTTATCACTAAAGACCTAAAAAGGCCCTGTCTCTTGGCATAATTTTCTTTTAATCCTGGAGCCAGTCCGGTTTTCTTATGCCTTCAAACTCCTTGGCACGTCCAAGGGTGATTAGCGCTATTTTCTATATTGAAGGTTCTGACCCTGATCCTGGCATACATGTAATTTAGAGCGTTTATACCATAAATTCAAAATATTACGGTTTTGCTACAGAGATTGCTTCGGCCGCTTTGCTCGCTTGCAATGACAGGTATCGAGCAAACCCGTCTGTCATTGCGAGGGAGTCTTCGAGCGCGGCAATCTCTCTTGTTACTTGCAGGTTTGATCCCGGTCCGCCTGGGTGGGACGCTTGTAAATCACGTAATAGCTTATGGGAATCAAGACCAGGGTAAACATTGTTGAGGCAAAAAGCCCGAAAATAAGGGCCCAGGCCAGGCCTGAAAATACTGGATCCCGGGTTATGGGCCAGACTCCAATGGCCGTAGTCAGGGCGGTAAGAACAATGGGCCTTAACCTTACAGCCCCGCTTTGCAAAATAGCCTCAGTAAAATCCTGGCCTTTTTTCAGTGCCGAACCTATAAAATCTATCAGTACCAGTGAGTTGCGGATAACTATCCCTCCCAGAGCAATCATACCTATCATGGCGGTGGCCGTGAAAAAAACCGGATCAGCAAAACCGTCCACATCCCTTCCTGTTATAAGGTTCAGAAGAAAAAATCCGGGCATTATGCCCATGAGAGTCAAAGGGATGGCGGACATGATAAGAAGAGGCAAACCAAGTGACCCGGTCTGAATTATCAAAAGCAGATAGATCACTGCCAGGGCAAGCCCAAAGGCAATTCCCAGATCCCTGAATACATCCAGAGTGATCTTCCATTCTCCTTCTCCCTGCCAGTTTAGACTGAATCCAGGCGGCAAAGGATTTTCAGCAAGGCTGGATTTCATATCCAGCACGGCTTCCCCGGGCGGCTGACCAGCCATTTCCGCTGTGACATAGACAACCCGGCGCAAATTCTTATGCATAATGGGCTGATCCGCCGGCATTTTTTCAAAACGCCCCAGTTCGCCCACAGATACCAGTTCACCAGTCCGGGAGGCCATCCGCAGCTGCTCAAGATTGAATATCCCGGCCCGTTTTTCCAGAGGCAGGACCATCCTAATTTCAAAAGCTTCTCTCTGATATGGGCTGTGCAGCACCGCGGGCGTTGCTCCCCCTATAAACAAATTCAGGGTTTTAAGTATCTCCCTGGCATCAAGACCGTGCAGGGCCGCCTTTTCTCTGTCCAGAACAAACTCATACAGGTCATGAGGATGCTGCGCGCTGTAATCCACATCACGGATAAATTCCTTATCCTGCATGACGCGCTTAACATGCTCTGCCGCTGCTATCATTTCTTCATAGGTTTTATGCGGTTCAGCGTATATTTCAGCTGCAATGCTAGCCAGAACCGGAGGCCCGGGGGGTACTTCCACCAGTTCCATGGACGCGCCGTGTCTTGCAGCAATCTCTTCCAGATCTCTTCGCATGGACAGAATAAGAGTGTGGCTGCCGGTTTCGCGCTCATTCCTGGGCAGTAAATTAACCCGGATATCCCCTTGGTTCGCCTCCTCCCTGGAGTAATACTGTCGGACCATTCCGTTGAAATCCATGGGAGAAGCCATGCCTGAATAGCTGGTATAGGTTGTTATCTCGGAAACTCCGGAAAAGTATCTCTCAAAATCTCGCAATACCGCGTCTGTCTGCTCCAGGGTAGAGCCTTCAGGCATATTTATGACCACCTGAAACTCATCCTTGTTGTCAAATGGCAGCATTTTCAAAGGCACAAGTCTGAAGACGGCCAGGAAAACAGATGCCATTAAAAGGATCACTACGAGGAAAATGAGTGCGCGCCGCAGCCAGTGTGAGCTTAAAAAAGGAAGCATCAAAGCCCGGTATCCGCGCATAACCAGATCAGGCACCCCCTGTTGATCCCGGGCATGTCTACTGACAGGGGAACGCTTGAGAAAACGGTGACACAGCCATGGAACAATGGTCACAGCGCACAGGGTGGAAAAAGTCACAGTAAGGGGAACATTGGCTGCCATGGGAGCCATGTATGGCCCCATCATTCCGGATATAAAAAACAGAGGCAGAAAGCAGGCGATTATGGCCAAGGTGGACATGACCACCGGCACTATTACTTCGCTTACTCCGGCAAGGACGGCTTCTTTCGGATTCTTGTTCCCAAAAGACATATGACGTTTGACATTATCAACATTGGTAATGGGATCATCCACCACCAGACCTAAAGACAGGATCAAGGCGAACAGGGTCACCCGGTTGATGGTATAGCCAAGGAGATGGCTCGCGAACAGGGCCAGTGAGAAGCTCACCGGAATGGCCAGCCCCACTACCAGAGCCGGACGCCAGCCCAGGGTAAAAGTCAGCACCAGAACTACTGTTATTACGGCAAAAAAAAGGGACCGAAACAGTTCATTTACCTTTTCATGGGCGGTCAAACCATAATTGCGGGTAATCTCTGTGTACGCGTCAGAAGGTAAAAGGGATTTTTCAAGCTCATCCAGCTTATCAAGGATATTCTTTGCAACCTCAACCGCGCTCGTTCCCTGTTTTTTGGCCAGGGCCAGTGTGACTGAAGGCATGGCCAAAGGCAGACGCGTTGTTTCAGTTTTTTCCTGATAAGCCTGAGACATGCCCAGACGGGCATAATACTCTGGCTCTGCAGGGCCGTAACTCACCTCTGCCAGGTCTTTGAGATAGATGGGCAGGCCATCACCCGTGCCGACCACCAGATCGGAGACCTGGCGCTCATCAGTGAGCCAGGCATTTCCAAATACCTGAAACAAATGATTGTTTAAGGGGAACTCTCCAAGACGCAGAGAATAATCAGCATCCCTTAGAACCTGATATATCTCAGGGGCGGATATACCGCGGCCTGCCATGGCCTGAGGGTCAAGCTCCACCAGTACCTGCCCGGAACGACCCCCGTAAATCCCTGTTCTGGATACATTTTCAACTTCAGACAATCCGGCAAGAAGCTCCACCCCCATGCGGCGAAGCTCATAATCACTGTATTTATCCGAAAAAATTGTAATATTCAGGATAGGAACATCATCAATGCTTACAGGTTTGACTATCCAATCTGACACAATGGATGGAACCTCATCCTTGTGCATGAATATCTGATTGTGCAGACGGACAAGGGAGTCTTCAAGATTCTGCCCCACAAAGAAACGCACTGTAACTACAGCCCTTTCCCTCTGAGAACTGGAATAAACGTACTCAACTCCCTCAAGCTGCCACAGAAGTTTTTCCAGCCTGGTGGATACAAGTTTTTCCACTTCCCCAGCGCTTGCCCCCGGAGCCTTTACTATAATATCAGCCATGGGCACTATGATCTGAGGTTCTTCTTCCCTTGGGGTAATGGTCACAGCCAGGATTCCCAGGCTTAGGGACAGAAAAAGAAGAATCGGAGCCAGGTAGGATGAAAGAAAGGGGGTCAGAAAGGAGTGGATGGTGGTACTGCCCATATCAGGGGGAACCATCCTTTTTAAGAATAACTTTTTCCCCGGCATTCAAGCCAGAAAGAATCTCAATATATTCCTGAAATTTTCTGCCGACACGCACATGTCTTATGTCTGCTTGACCATTTTCAAGCACATTGACCGTCTGCAGCTGGCCTGTGTAATGCAGAGCGCTTGCCGGGACAAGAATAACATCTTCATGTGCAAGGGGAACAAGCATCCTGGCGAACATTCCCGGATAGATATCCCTTTGGCCGGTTTCTATGTCAAGCTTCACCAGAAAACTGCGGGCCGAAGTATCGGCCTGAGGTACAATCTCAGCTACTTTTGCCTTAAGATTTTTCTGCAGAGAATCAATCCTGATTTCGTATTCTTCACCAATATCAACCCGGGATACAAGGCGCTCGGGTATCTGAGCCTGCATACGCAGCAGATGCCTGGATTGAAGCTCGATCAAAACCTTGCCGGGAGAGGCCATGTCACCAGGATGAATTAGTCTCTGCACCACTTCACCGCGCCCAGGAGCCCTGATTTCTGTATAACCCAGAAGGATTTTGAGTTCAGCGGCTTTTTCCTGAGCAGCGACCCTGTTATAATCAGCCTCCTGTATGGCCATAAGGCTCTGTTCATAGTCGGCTGTTGCCTGATAATAGGCAGAGGCGGCCTTTTCATATTCCTGCCTGGAGATTATGTCTCCGGAATGAAGGTTTTTATACCTTTCATAATCCTGAGATACTTCTTCCATGTGGGCTCTGGCTTTGGCTGACTCATGCTCAGCCCGCTTTACCGCCGCTCTGGCAGCCTGAAACTGTTCCACGGCCTGCTCAAGGCGACTCTTATATTCCCTGTCATCCAGACGAATCATAAGCTCTCCCGGCTTAACTTCATCGCCGGAATTGACCAGGACTTCAAGGACCTCGGCCTGTATCCGGGAACTGATCGCAGGCTCGTGCCTTGGGCTGATAGTTCCCACAGCCTGATAATAGCTGACTGCCTGCTCAGTCTGGACTTCAAAGATGAGATAATCCTGATCATCAGCCTCAAGACTGACAGGTACAAGCACCAAACAAAGCAGTACAACAAGCATCATGGCGGCAATTTTCACTTTGAATAATCCTGCCTGGTACTTTAAAAACAAGATAATATCAGCGCGCATGATTTTCCATCTGGTTTAACAGCTGTTTGGCAGTAATGACCGTGAAGGTGGAGGCGTTAACAGTCAAAATAACATTATATTCCAAACACTTGAAGTAGTGATTTTTACCTTTTGTTTCAATGCTTTCAAGGGGTGTTGACAGAATTATTTTTCTTAAAAACAATTCTGTTTCATTGTCTGATAAATGGACAATATTCAGATTTTTTTTAATTCTCAAAAAGCCCGGCAGAGTATTGCTGAATTGTCTGGAAATCGATGTTCTAAGGGTTTCGTTCATTTTCTTCCCGATTGACCAGTGAAAATCTTGCCCGAGCCTAGTGGAGTTCAACCACCCGCAATGGCTGGCAACCTGAGCGGCAGATTTCAAGAAAGCTGCCGCGTCTAAAACATGATATTATTATTGGGTACAACCTTTTACTGTTCGATTAAGTGCCTCAGTTACCCATGCATTTAGACTTGTGCTGTTTTTTCGTGCCTGTATAGCAAGGGTCTTATGAAG
>JBKHCI010000118.1:0-5390 GCA_046541915.1 Desulfonatronovibrio sp.
ACGCCAAATCTATAATTGTCAGGGATTTGCTAATCCACCCACAAATCCACTATTTCAAATTTGCTCACATCAACCAGTCCCTTATCCGTAAGTTTTAGTTCGGGGATAACCGGCAGGGCCAGAAAGGACAGGATCATGAAAGGGTTGCTGTGAGTCATGCCCATGGCATGGCAGGCCATGTCCAGTTCACGCATGAAGCCAACGACGTTCTTCAACGGCTTGTCGCTCATGAGTCCTGCAATGGGTAAAGGCACAGCCCCGAGAACTTTGGCGTCCTGTACCGCGATAAGGCCTCCGCCCATATTCATGGCCTCCCTGGCGGCAACCAGCATGTCCCGGTCATTGGTTCCGGCAATAATCAGGTTGTGGGAATCATGAGCTACAGTTGATGCCAGGGCTCCTCTTTCAAGTCCCAGTCCCTTTACAAACCCCAGGCCGATATTGCCGGTGGCCCGGTGTCTTTCCACCACAGCCAGTTTGATAAGTCCGTTTTTCGCATCGGCCAGGGCCTTATTATCCCTGACTACCGGCTTGGCAATTGATGTCTTGGTAACAATCTGGCCCGGTATCACCTGGATGGCCCGGACTTTTTCTTTCAGTGCGGGTATTTCAAAAGAGATTTCCGTCAATTCTTTGATATGCATTGAGTTGCCGGGTGCAGCGATTCGTCTCTGAAAGGTATAATCTTCAAGTGCCTTGCCTTTGAGGTAGACTTGTCTGATATTGAAGTCTTTGAGATCATCCACCAGGACCATGTCCGCGAAACAGCCCGGAGCAATGGCTCCGCGGTGTTTTAATCCAAAATATCTGGCCGGGTTTATGGTGACCATCTGCACTGCCCGGACCGGATTAAGGCCAAGGCTTACAGCCCGGCGCAGGTTGTCGTCAACGTGTCCCTGATCCGCAAGATCCTCAGGATGGCGGTCGTCTGAGACCAGGGAAAAAAACGGCCAGTTATGGTCATTCACCAGAGGCAGAAGGTCTGCCATGTTATGCTGGGAAGTGCCCTGCCTGATCATGATATGCATGCCTTTTTCCAGCTTTTCCCTGGCTTCATCAAGTCTTACGCATTCATGATCGCTTCCAGGGCCTGCAAGAATATAAGCGTTGAGGTCCATGCCTGAAAGACCTGGAGCGTGACCGTCAATTACCATATTTTCGGCCATTTCCAGCTTGGCCATTACTTCAGGGTCCTGATGAATAACCCCGGGGAAATTCATCATCTCGCCAAGGCCCGGGAATCTGTCTGGGTATTTACGCAAAAGTTTCTGCATCTCAGTGACCCCGAGTTTCGCCCCGGAGTTTTCAAGGCTGGTTGCCGGCACGCAGGAAGGGAGCATGAAGTATATGTCAATGGGCAGGTCCCTGGTGGATTGGATAAAATATTCAATGCCTGGAACACCCAGGACATTGGCTATCTCGTGAGGATCACAGACAACCGTGGAAGTACCCATGGACGCGACTGTTTCAGCAAATACAAGGGGATCAAGCAGAGTTGATTCGATGTGGATATGGGCTTCAATAAAACCCGGACAAAGGTAAGCCCCTTTTCCGTCAACAACCTTTGGGGCGCTGTACTGGCCGGGACCAAGGACAATGCCGTTTTTTACAGCCACATCCGCAGGGTATATATTTCCTGAAATGGTATTGACCAGTTTTATATTGGTGAGCAGGAGATCGGCTTTTGTTTCTGCTCTGGCCGCTTTGATCATTTCCTGACGGTTGTATGATTTCAAATTGAATTCCTTTGTTCGTGGAGATATGATGTTGTTCATGTTAAGCGTTGGAGGCAGGTTTTATTAAATAATTGTTTGTGTCAAGCAGTTGCCTGACTTGAAGATTTTCGACTTGAACAAGGGATCCCTCTGTCAGTAGAAAATGACCTGTTCGACTCAGGTTTGTTTTCTTACTTTTGGAT
Organism: Desulfonatronovibrio sp.; assembly: GCA_046541915.1. Classification (GTDB taxonomy): domain Bacteria; phylum Desulfobacterota; class Desulfovibrionia; order Desulfovibrionales; family Desulfonatronovibrionaceae; genus Desulfonatronovibrio. Next base: position 1,919 of record JBKHCI010000118.1, read on the forward strand.
ATTCTTTTTTTAAAACTCTCATATGGAGGCATTTTATGGATAAGTATCGTATTCATCCCCTGGTTATCGGCACCAAACGTTTTGATAAATCAATGATGACTTATCAGCATGGTTATGGAACTCCATATATTATTCCAATTTATTGCTGGTATCTGGAAGGAGGAAACCGGAAAATTCTGGTGGATACAGGGGAGATGAGTCCTTTGTGTTCCCAGGACCGGGAGAAAGACCTGGGAGGACACATATATACTTTTGAAAAAGGTTTATCCACAGTTGGCCTCAAACCAGGTGATATTGACGCGGTGATACACACTCATCTGCATAATGATCATTGCGAGAATGACTATAAATGCGAAAACGCTGAATTCTTTGTTCATCCCCTTGAACTTGAGCACGTTCATGATCCTCATCCCCTGGATTACCGTTATCTGGACGATTATATTCTGGATGTGGAAGAAAACGGACAGATCAGGACAGTGGAAAAAGATTGCGAGCTTTTTCCCGGAATCAAGCTGATGCATACTCCGGCACATACTCCGGGAGGGCTGAGCGTGCTTGTAGAAACCGCCCAGGGAGTTGCTCTGATTACCGGCTTCTGCGTGATCAGTGAAAATTTTGAGCCACCGGTACAGATCCGGGCCATGGAGATGGAGGTAATCCCTCCGGGTACTCATGTAAATGTATATGAGGCCTATGATATCATGTTGAGTGTCCGTAAGATGGCGGATATTGTTTTGCCCCTTCATGAGCCCGCATTTGCTTCCGGCATGGTTGTAGGATAATTATGCTGTTTTTAGTTTGCCTGTCTCTGGGCTCTCTGTGGGCAGGGTAAGAGTGCCTGGTTGATGGTCAAACCCCTTTTAAAAATTATTTGTGGACGCGGAGCGTTGGGAAGATGTTTCCACGCAGAGCGTGGGAATAATAAAAAATCATGTTGGTTTGGAATTTCCACTTAGAGGCTGACCAGGAAAAAATGAACGTATTGAATCAAAAACTTGAAAGGCTTCTGCAGAAGCAGACACAGGTCCGGGTTATTCCTTTTGACTTGAACAGGGAAAAGCCGGTCGTGTTTGATTTCAGCCGGGATAATCATGAACTGAAAAGTATTGATATTGCTGATACTCAGGCCTTCAGCAGGTATATCTTTAATAAACTTGACCAGAAAAAGGCCAGGGCAGGCATTGGAAAATATGACGAGAACCGCACGATCTACGAGAGGAGCGCGGTGTTTGATTCGTCCTCAGAACACCCGGGCCAGCGCCGGAGCCTGCATATCGGGCTGGATCTGTGGATAAGGGCTGGGACTCCTGTCCTGGCAGCCCTGGAGGGCAGGGTGCACAGTTTTCAGGACAACAATGCGTTTGGGGATTACGGCCCTACCATTATTCTGGAACATTTACTTGAAGGAATTTCCTTTTATACCCTTTACGGGCATTTAAACCGCGGATGTCTGGTGCATCTGAAAAAAGGACAGAGAATACAGGCTGGCCAGGAGATTGCCAGGGTGGGAGAAATGGATGAAAACGGACAATGGCCGCCTCACCTGCATTTTGGGATTATCAGCGATCTTCAGGGCAAACAAGGAGATTTCCCCGGGGTCTGCGCGTTAAAGGACCGGGAAAAGTATCTGCAGCTTTGTCCTGACCCCAATCTGCTCCTGAAAATAAGGGCCATATCCTGAATCCGGGCTGTTATTTTGTCTGCAAGGAAAAAGAAGACAGATAACTTCTTTCTTTGTCAGTCTGTTTTGCAATGATTTCTTTTACCCTTTGTTATTCATTTTCTTAATCATCTGCCGTTAGTTTTTCCCCTGCCGCTGCCTTTAATGGCTTTCATGGCTTATTCGCGGCTTCCAGAATAGAGGAGTTGATCCCATAAATCTGCCGGATATCAGACCTTTCTTTTTTGGATTTCTCCATAACCCAAGAAAACATATTTGCCGACTTTAATATGTCAGTGTCCAGCTGATATTGATTTTTCTTCAACGAGGTATTACCACCTAGGTGTAAGTGTAGCTAAAATTTTTTTTGCAGTATAACTTAAGTCCAGGACCAGCAGTGGGGTATGCTGAATTGTCATGTCATTTTATCGTGTGTCTGGTCTTTAAGGATCATTGATTCAACATGTTTGAGTACAAACCAGCACTGAGGTTATCCGGGCGGCGACATGAATATTCTGCCCAAATCAAATTTATGCCAGGCGTTAAAAAGAGGGTGGATTTATAAGTTAAACATGTATGTTGCAGCATCATACCTGTTTATGAAGATATTTGATTAACCTGTAAAATAGGGGGGGAGATGAAAAATATCAAATTAGGGGTAAAACTTCTGGGCGGATTTATTATAGTCGCTCTTATAGTACTTATTGTGGGTTTTTTCGGCTGGAGAGGCGCCAGCAACCTCACCGGTTATATTGATGAAATCGGCGAGGTGAACCTGCCGAGTATTGACAGTCTGCGCGAGGTTGAAAAGGAGTTTGAAACCGTGCGGGTGGCCATCCGGACCCTGCTGAGTCCACAACTGAGCCTGGAGGACAGGCAGCGCCAATACGATAATGTCGCAGAAGCCAGGCCTATATACCGGCAAGCGTTGGAAGTTTACGAAGCTCTGCCTCAGACCAGCGAGGAAGAGGCTGTCTGGGGAGAATTCGGCCCTTCTTTGCAGGCATGGGCAGAAGTGAATAATGAGTTTTTTGACATGTCCAGAGAATTGGATGCCACAGACATTCTCAACCCGGACGCGTTTCTGGCTGATCTGCAGGAGTTCAGAGGAGATCACTACGCGCTCATGGATAATGTGGGCAGGCTTTTGCTCATGGGGCAGAATTTTGAAGGCGGCGCAGACGCCACAGCCTGTAATTTTGGCCGGTGGATGGCTGAACAGCAGATAGATAATCCTGATGTTGAAAGGATTTTAAGAGAAATAGCACCTTTTCATAACGCTTTTCATGAAAGCGTGCGTGAGATCAGGGAGCTTGTCCGCGACGGGAATGAGGAAGAGGCCAGCGAAATATTCGTGGAAGAAATGGTCCCGGCTGCCAATTCCACTTTTGAATATTTTGATCAGCTTATCGCCCTAGCCGGAGAAGCCGATGCATTGTATGAGCAGATGACTGAGATAGCCCTGGTTGATTCCCGGGAAAGACAGGCCGAGACCATGGATATCCTGGAGCAGATAATCCATATAAATGAAGAAGTAGCTGAGGAAGTCATTGAAACAGCGAACCAGGACGCGGCACAGGCCATAACCATTGCCCTGGCAGGCATGGCGGTTGGTGTTGTGCTGGCCCTGTTTCTGGGATTCATTCTGACCAGGGCCATTACCAGGCCTGTATTCAAGGGAGTGACCTTTTCCAAGAACATGGCCGAGGGTGATCTGACCACGACTCTGGATATTGACCAGAAGGATGAGATAGGCATTCTGGCCGGAGCCATGCAAAGGATGCGCGACAAGCTCAAGGATGTGGTGGTGGA
>JBKHCI010000119.1:0-5277 GCA_046541915.1 Desulfonatronovibrio sp.
GGCTGGATATCATTACTATTATTGAATTTGGCTGTCCAGTGGTGAAGTTAGGGGATCTTTAGAAACATGCCCCCAAGGCCGGGCGATGGCTATGGTGAATTAATGCAATCTTCTTCTAACGCGGGCTATGCCCGCAACCCAACTAAAGAAAAGAATTTTTTGACAAGATTAACAGGATTAAGAGACTGATTAAGAGAAAAACATTTTTGTCCTGGCCGGAAGCCAGGCCAAAAGGTTATCACTCGCCTTTGGCGATGGTATCCGCGTATGCTGGCTTCCGGCCAGCATACGCTTATCCTGTCCATCCTGTTAATCCTGTCTAAGTTTCTTGTTTTTTCTGACAGGGTTTCAAGAATAAGTTACTAATAAGTAATTTACATTGTTTATGCAATAAATTCATAATTTTATGGTTTTGCCATAGAGATTGCTCCGGTCGCTTTGCTCCCTCGCAATGACAGGTATTGCGCAACCCTGTCTGTCATTGCGGGGGAGTCTTCGAGCCAACTTGAAGATAAGAAGATTCAACCCGTTCTTGTCTGTCATTGCGAGGGAGTCTTCGAGCGCGGCAATCTCTCTTGTTACTCGCGGGTTTGGTCCCGGGCTCCCCGGGTGGGACGCTTAAAACTTAAATCTTAAAACTTAAATCTTAACACTTAGAACTTAACAAAAATGAGCAAGATAAACCGGATAAAAGGCTTTTCCGATCTTTTCCCCCCTGAAAGCACAGCCTATGTGTTCATGGAGGAAACAGCCCGGGATATATTTTCCAGGTATGGATACGAGGAAATCAGGACTCCCGCCCTGGAGGCCACCGAACTGTTTGCCCGTTCCATTGGTCAGGAAACAGACGTGGTTCAAAAGGAAATGTATACATTTCCGGACCGCAAGGGCAGAAGCATGACTCTTCGCCCCGAGGCCACCGCTGGAGTGGTCAGAGCGTATATTGACAGTCCATTCTCAGGTGCGGGTGCTGTAAAAAAACTGTTCACTACAGGACCAATGTTCAGGTACGAGCGTCCTCAAAAAGGACGGATGCGCCAGTTTCACCAGATAAACGCGGAGATACTTGGTGAAGATTCGCCGTGGTCTGACGCTGAAGTGATAATAATGCTCTGGACTTATCTCCAGCATCTGGGCCTGAAAAAACTGGATATAGAGATCAATTCCCTGGGCTGTCAAAAGTGCCGCCCTGGGTTTCATCAGTCTTTAAAGGATTATTTTAAAGGCCTGGACCAGGATAATCTATGCGCGGACTGCCGGAGAAGAATCGACCTGAACCCCTTGAGAGTCCTTGACTGCAAGGTTCCGGCGTGCAGGGACATGGTTGCAAACGCCCCCAGGATCAATGAGAATCTGTGCCAGGAGTGCCGGGAGCATTTTGAAAAGGTCGTTAATATGCTTGGCAAATCCGGGTTAAAGTATCATCTCAATCCTAACCTGGTGCGCGGCCTGGATTATTATCAGAGAACCACATTTGAGATCATATCCCATGATATCGGGGCTCAGAGTTCAGTGGCCGGAGGCGGCAGATATGACGGACTGGTCAGGGATCTTGGGGGTCCGGATGTGCCTGGAGTCGGTTTTGCCTGCGGAATGGAAAGGCTTTGCCTGCTTCTTCAGGGGATCAGTGAAAGGCCCCTGGATTTTTATCTGGCAGTACTCCATGAGCAGGCCATGGACAAAGCCCTTTTACTGGCCCAGCGTCTCCGGGAAAAAGGTTTTTCAGGAGAAGTCAGCTTCCAGGTCAAAAGCGTCAAGGCTCAGCTCAGACAGGCCAATAAACTGGCGGTCAAAACCTGTCTTCTGCTTGGCCCGGATGAGCTGGAAAAAGCAGAGATCCAGGTCAAGGACATGGCCACCGGGGTGCAGCGGGCAGTAAGCCAGGAAGATGTGGAGCAGGCCCTGGGTTTGAATATCAAGGGAAAGAACAACAATTACCGAAGGAACGGATAAATGCAGGAATCTAAGAGCGAGTTACAGGTCAAGCCTCTGGGCTGGTGGATCAGGAGTCATTATTGTGATGAGCCCGGGCTTGATAATATTGGTCAGCAGGTATGTCTAATGGGATGGGTACAGTACCGACGCGATCACGGCGGATTGATCTTTATCGATCTTCGGGACCGCAAAGGCCTTACCCAGGTGGTTTTTACTCCGGACACCAATGCCCAGGCCCTGGAAGAAGCCCATGGCCTTAGATCCGAATATGTAATGGCTGTCAAGGGGATTGTCCGCGAAAGGCCAAAAGACATGATCAACCCCAACCTCAAGACCGGGGAGATCGAGGTGGCTGTAACCGAGTTCAGGCTTCTCAACCGGGCCAAGACACCTCCGTTCATCATTGAAGACAGGATGGACGCGGCAGAAAGCCTGCGTCTCAAATACCGTTATCTGGATCTTAGAAGGCCTTTCATGGCTCGCAACCTTGTCTTTCGCAGCAAAGCGGTGCAGGCGGTGCGCAATTTTCTGCATGACAATGATTTTATTGAGATTGAAACCCCTATCCTGACCAAGAGCACACCTGAAGGAGCCAGGGATTTTCTGGTTCCCAGCCGGTTGAATCAGGGTGAATTTTACGCCCTGCCCCAGTCGCCTCAGCTTTTTAAGCAGCTGCTCATGTGCTCGGGTGTGGACAGATACTACCAGATTGTCAAGTGCTTCAGGGACGAGGATTTAAGGGCTGACAGGCAGCCTGAATTCACCCAGATCGACCTGGAGATGTCCTTTGCTGATGAAGAAGGGGTCATGTCCATGGCCGAGGGTCTGGTTGCGCGGCTGTTCCGGGAAGTTATGGACGTGGAAATGGAGACTCCGTTCACCAGGATCAGTTATGCCCAGGCAATTGACGAGTACGGCCTGGATAAGCCGGACGTCAGGTTTGATCTCAAGCTCAGGGATGTAACCCATATAGTTAAAAATTCCAATTTCCGTCTGTTTGCGGAATCAGACATGATCAAGGCCCTGGTGGTTCCCGGGGGCAGCGTTCTTTCACGCAAGGATATTGACGACTACACCGATTTTGTGAAAATTTACGGGGCCAGGGGGCTGGCCTGGATCAAGATCAAGGAAAATGAATGGCAATCGCCCATTGCCAAATTTCTGAGTGAGGAAGAACGATCAGGTTTAAGTATAGAACTGGATCTTCAGGCTGGAGATATTGTTTTTTTCCAGGCAGGCCTGCCTGATATGGTCAATTCCGCTTTGGGCAACCTGAGGGTCAAGCTTGGTGAGCGCTTTGACCTGATCCCAAAGGATGTGTTTGCCCCGCTGTGGGTTACTGATTTTCCGCTTCTGGAATGGGATGAGGAGGAAAAGAGATGGGTGGCCAGGCATCACCCTTTTACATCTCCCAGGGACGGGCATTTTGAGCTGCTCAAATCAAGTCCTGGACAGGCCCTGGCCAGGGCCTATGACCTGGTCTTGAACGGACACGAAGTCGGGGGGGGATCCATCCGCATCCACAACAGCCAGGATCAGCAGAAAATGTTTGAATCCCTGGGGATCGGCGAGCAGGAAGCAGAAGACAAATTCGGATTTCTGCTCAACGCCCTCCAGTACGGGGCGCCTCCTCACGGAGGACTTGCTTTCGGGCTGGACCGGCTTATCATGCTCATGACCAATTCCAGTTCCATAAGAGACGTAATTGCCTTTCCCAAGACCCAGAAGGCTGCCTGCGTTTTGACCGAGGCTCCTTCGGAAGTTTCCATGAAACAGCTAAGAGAACTGGGGCTTAAGCTTCGGGAAAAACCTAAAGAAGTATAGAAATGTCCAGACAGTTACTTGTGTACCCTAATGAAATCCTCAGCCGCAAAGCTGTGGAAATTGAAGACATTAATGATTTCATCCGTGATCTGGCCCGGGACATGACCTCCATAATGTATGAAAACAGAGGCATTGGCCTGGCCGCGCCCCAGGTTGGAGAGGGGGTCAGGCTGATTACCGTGGATGTGAGCGGGCCTGAAAACCGGGAAAACCTCATGGTTCTGGTCAATCCGGAAATAGTTGAAGCGCAGGGAGAGTGCGAAGGCGAAGAGGGGTGTCTGAGTGTTGCCGGATACAGGAGCATTGTCAAAAGAGCGGAAAAGGTCCAGGTACGCGGGCTTGATCTGGAAGGCAAAGAAGTTGTCCTGGACGCGGATGATATCCTGGCCACCTGCCTTCAGCATGAGATAGATCATCTTGACGGAATTCTTTTTATTGACCGCATCAGCAGACTGAAAAGAAATCTTTATGATAAGAAAGTAATGAAATGGCTCAAGAACAAAAAAGAATAGTCTTTATGGGCACTCCTGATTTTGCCAGGATCATTCTGGAATACGTGCTGGCCTGGCCAGGAGGCGAAGTTGCTGCGGTCTATACCCAGCCTGACCGGCCCTGCGGCCGGGGACGCAAACTCAAGGCTTCACCTGTCAAAAACCTGGCTCTGGAAAAAGGCTGCCCTGTACTCCAGCCGGAAAACTTTAAAGACCCAAACCATATAGATGAGCTGGCCTCTTTTGAGCCTGACTATCTGCTGGTGGCCGCATACGGGCTTATTCTTCCCCAGAAGGTTCTTGATACCGCCAGGCAGATGCCCATTAACGTGCATGCTTCTCTTCTGCCCAGATACAGGGGAGCGGCTCCTATCCAAAGGGCCATCATGAACAGCGAGGTGGTCACGGGCGTGAGCATCATGCTCATGACCAGAGGACTGGACAGCGGGCCTGTCCTGCTGCAAAGGGCCATGGGGATTGGTATCGCGGATACCGCGGGAAAACTGCATGACGATCTGGCCCACATGGGCGGGGAAATGCTGGTTGAAGCCCTGGAAGGTCTGGAAAATGGAACTGTAAGGCCCATTGATCAGGATGAAACCCAGGCAACATACGCGCCCAAACTGACCAAGGAAGAAGGGCTTATAAACTGGAACCAGCCGGCCCAGAAAGTTCATGACCGCGTCAGGGCCCTGTTTCCCTGGCCTGGTTCGTGGTTTGACTGGACCGGACCAGGCCGGAAAACCATGAGACTGCAGGTTTTTCCCGGAAAGGTCGGCCCTGATAAGCCAGAAGATACCCCCCCGGGGACCATTGCCGGAACCAGGGATGATTTTATAGAGATCGCCTGCGCGGATAAGATGTACATGGTTCCCAGGGTCAAGCCTGAGGGCTGCCGGGCTATGAACGCCAGGGATTTTGAATGCGGCTTTTTAAGCAGGTGCTGAAGGGTCTCAGGGTTTCAGGCTGCACAAGTCAAGCTGAAATATATCTGTTCACCGCTTTCAATGCCTGAGGATATTTATGG
>JBKHCI010000019.1:0-20538 GCA_046541915.1 Desulfonatronovibrio sp.
TTCACGGATTCAGGTGATAAACAAAAAATCAGGAAAAACAGACTTCAACTATAATAGGTCCAAACCTGGTTTTAAAGGGGATGGCAAGAATGGCTGAAGACGAAACATGTCTTATTGAATGATCCTTGCCGGAAACAACAGAAGGAATCGCGCCTTCGTAAGTTATGCCGATTTCAGCCATTCCCTTTCTGGCCTGACCACAGATCATATTGGTAAGTTCTCCAACCGCGTCCGCGACATCATCGCTTACCTCGGTAAAAGCTTCTCCGAGCATATTGTTTATCACTCCCAGGGCGGATGATTCCGTAAAGGTTACCGACATGGTTCCTTTGCTTTTTCCCGAGGGACTGGAAAAACCAATGACTCCTGATATATCTCCCTTGGCAGTATTGTCTTTTTTTACATAAGATTTGCCGGGTTCCGCGTCTGTCATAGCCATTGTCCCAAGTACGTTGACCACTGAGTCTGCAAACTTCCCGACAACCTGCTCAACCTTCTTTTCCATTGATAACCATCCCTTATCAAAATTATTATTTCCAAGCACCTGGCCGGCATTCTTTAATGGTGGATATGAAAGACAGCATTACCAGTTTGAAAAATTCAAGAAAAATCAGGAAATCCGGGTCATGCGCGGGCACTGTCCCTGGCTTCGGGACTGTCCCCAGGTTCGATAAACCTGTTTTTTATCTCCAAACCAAACCTGAGTCTGAATCATTTACAAACCGGCAATGCTCCCATATAAAAAATACCATAAGATATCTGCTTAAAAACAAGTCCGCCTTAAGTCAATTATTAATCAGGTTGCTGCCTGTAATTTTTTCCTGAAGACAACCGGAATTTTATTCATAATCCGACTTTCCCCCTCATTTACTTTCTTGACCTGAGATTGCCAATAAAATAACATTAACATTTGGTACCAGGCATTTTATATATTTAACTTTATTTTAGGAGGCTGTAGGATGACTAGAAAACTCACATTTTTGCTGCTGGCTCTGCTTTTGTTCGCTAAACCAGGCATAGCCAAGGAAATCGTTTTTGCTGTTGACGCCACCTGGCCGCCCATGGAAATGATTGACGAAGACAGAGAAATCGTCGGGTACTCCATCGACTATATGACTGCGGCTGGAGAAGAAGCAGGCTTTACCCCGGTATTTAGAAATACAGCCTGGGACGGCATTTTTGCCGGACTGGCCGCGGGCAATTATGACGCTATCTGTTCCTCGGTGAGCATTACTGAAGAGCGCAAAAAAGCCATGGACTTCAGTATTCCCTACTATGAAGTCAAACAGGGACTGGTGGTCCCCAAAGACAGTTCAGCCAAAAACCTGGAAGATCTCAAGGGCAAGACCGTAGGGGCGCAGATAGGCACTACCGGCTATTTTGCCATCCAGAAGGTTGACGGAGTTAAAGCCCGTTCTTACGATGAAATCGGACTGGCCATGCAGGATCTTTATAATAATCAGCTGGACGGAGTTGTCTGCGATGACCCGGTAGCCGCTCAATATGCTTTGAACGAGCCAAAATTTGCCGAAAAAATGGACCTGGTAACCGTTATTGAGTCGGATGAGCCTGAATATTACGGCATCGCGGTTAATAAAGGCAATGAAGACACACTGGAGCTTATCAATAAAGGCATCAAAGCGGTTAAAGAAAAAGGCATTGAAGACGAACTCAAGACCAAATGGTTCGGACTGTAAAAATCCCTGGTTGAAATAATCTCAGACTTGATTATCTCAACCCTTTTATAATTTATAATGTTTTCTGATTCCGGAAATCCCGGAGATTATCCCTGGATCATCTTCGGGATTTCTGACAGCACTTTATTAAACCCTCAGCGTATACCGCTGGAAAAGGCCTGCTCAACAGGATAACCATCAGGCTGATATCCGGAACAAGTAAGTCTAACCTCTTCAATAATCATATGAACGAAAAAAAAACCAACATTGACGTCGGCGAAGGAGCCGCCATACCCAGACGCGACGATCCAGGTCTTTTTAACGCCTGGTGGGTGACTCTCATCAGCGCGGTAATCATTATTGTCTCCCTGGTTGTTTTCAAGCCTGATCCATATCTGAGAATAATCAAATTCGTGCCCGACGGCATTCTGGTTACCTTTCAGGTTACTTTTCTTTCTATCTTCCTTTCCCTTATCGTCGGCCTGTTCACCGGTCTGGGCAGACTCTCTCAAAACCGGGCAATCAACCTTGTGGCATCAGTATATGTTGAGGTCATCAGGGGAATCCCCTTGCTGGTCCAGCTGTTCTATATATATTACGCCCTGGGCACTTTCTTCAAGATCCACCCTTTTACAGCGGCAGTAACCGCCATGACAGTATGTTACGGCGCATACATGGGAGAAGTTTTCCGGGCCGGAATACAGGCCATTGACAAAGGACAGACAGAAGCCGCGAGGTCGCTGGGCTTCAGCAAATCTCAAACCATGTTCTATGTTATCATTCCCCAGGCAATGAGAACCATCCTGCCTCCGGTAGGCAATGAATTTATCGCCCTGCTCAAAGACACCTCCCTGGTCTCGATCCTGGCGGTTTCCGATCTTCTCAGACGTGGCAGGGAATTTGCCACCCAGACCTTTGACTATTTTGAGACATACACCATGGTCGCGCTTTTATATCTGATGATAACTCTTATTCTGTCAAAAATAGTAAGCATAATGGAGGATAAGGTAAAACCTTATGACCAGAAATGATTCTCCAATAATCACCATAGAAAACATCTACAAGTTTTTCGGGGATATTGAAGCCCTGAGCAATGTTTCTCTTAATGTTAAACAGCGGGAAAAAGTTGTAATAATTGGCCCAAGCGGTTCCGGGAAAAGCACCCTCTTGCGCGCCATAAACAGGCTTGAAGATGTGGATAAAGGCCGAATAATCATTGACGGCCAGGACATTACGGATAAAAACTGCAACATCAATAAGGTCCGCATGGAACTGGGCATGGTCTTCCAGAGCTTTAATCTTTTTCCCCACAAATCAGTGCTCCAGAACCTTACCATGGCCCCCAGAAAACTGAAAAAAATCTCTTCACTTGACGCAAAAGAAAATGCCATGCTCCTTCTTGACAAGGTAGGCATCAAAGATAAGGCCACCGCCTATCCTGCTCAGCTTTCAGGAGGTCAGCAGCAAAGGGTAGCCATTGCCAGGGCCCTGGCAATGAACCCCAAGATAATGCTCTTTGACGAACCAACGTCAGCCCTGGATCCGGAAATGATTGGTGAAGTCCTGGACGTAATGGTCAACCTGGCTCTGGAAGGAATGACCATGGTCGTGGTAACCCATGAAATGGGATTCGCCAGGCAGGTGGCGGACTGGGTAGTGTTTATGGATGAAGGAAAAATCGTGGAAACAGGCACTCCTGAACATTTTTTTCAAAACCCTGAACATCCCAGAACCAAAAAATTTCTAAGTCAGATTTTATAGCAACAATTTAAATACTTGATCACTATAATCAACGATCAGCCGTAAAGCTCACGAGTACCTCCGGGTTCATGTTTCGCCATTGATACGATGTTTGACCGTCGTCGGTTCCGTTCAGGCAAACCATGCATATTAATAAACAACAGACTTTTTCCAAAACCTTTTAAACTGCCACATTCCGTATACAGGAACAGCTAATGGTTTGCCTTACGAAACCGCGACAGGGAGTTCGTATCAACAGAAACATGAATCCAGAGGGGACCGATGGCTTATGACCAACAATTACCACATAACATACTGATAATCATAACCAGCAGATATTAATCATGAAAACTCTATGGGCTCCATGGCGGATAGAATATATACTGGGTCCCAAACCTGATGAATGCGTTTTCTGTCTGCCGGATCATACTGATGAAGACGAAGAACGCCTTGTTCTTCACCGGGCAAAACATTGTTTTGTAATTATGAACAAGTTTCCTTATAGTAACGGACATCTTATGGTTACTCCATACAGGCATGTCCAGTGTCTGACAGAACTTGAGGATCATGAAATCACTGAGATAATGCTCTGGCTCAAGGAATGCGCCCGGCTAATGAAAAAAGCCTTTAATCCTCCGGGGATCAATGTCGGCCTGAACATTGGTGAAGCAGCAGGAGCCGGCATACGGGAACATCTTCATTTCCATGTCCTGCCCAGGTGGGTGGGGGATCATTCCTTTATGGCGGTAATGAACGAAACCATGGTTATTCCTGAACATTTAAAATCAACCTACAATAAACTTAAGCCTTTATTTCTAACTTCTACCATATAAGGAGCTTCCCATGAAATACCTTAGAGTTGCCGCTCTGGTTCTTTTGTTTTTCTTTTCCATGCTGTTTTTCGTGCAGAATCACGAACTTTTGTCCACTACTGTCAAACTGCACCTGGATATTTTCGGCCTTGAACTCCAGAGCACTGACATTCCTTATTACCTGATTGTTCTGCTGGCCTTTGTTCTTGGCGGATTTATTTCCCTGGCCTATCTTCTGGCCGAAAAGATCCGTCTGACCGGTGAACTCAAACGAAACCAGGCGTCCATCAAGGATCTGGAAAAAGAAGTGCATTCCCTTCGCAACATGCCTCTGGACAGCGACAGCTATTCTCTGGATTCCTCGGAAAATCAGGAAAGGCAGTCATAGTCTCTGAACTTTATTATTACAGGCCGCGCCCGGAAAAGCGGGAAAATTAATTATGTTTCACTGGCTGCATAGTTTAAGGCGAAAAAAAAACGAGAAAAAATCCTCTCTTCTCCATTTAAGCGAGGGTTTTCTTCCTCCCTCACAGGACACCTTTTCCGCCATTGGGGAACTGAGCAGAGTAGTCAGAAACAACCCCGATGCCGTGGAAATATATCTTGCCCTGGGTAATCTGTTTCGCGCCCAGGGAGAGATTGAAAGAGCCATACAGATAAGGACTAATCTCATTGCCAGACCCCAGCTTGATGAACACTTCAAAGCCAGGGCCTGGTTTGAACTGGGGATTGACTTTAAAAGAGCCGGTATCCTGGACAGAGCTCACAGCGCCCTGGAACAGGCCCACAAAATAACCGGAGATGATCCTGCTGTTCTTAAAGAACTTGCCAGGCTTTACGCTGATGCCAACGAATTTGAAAAAGCCACCAGATATTACTCCCTTCTGGGACAACCCCTTGCCCAGGCACATTATATGGTCAAAGAGGCCCGGAGCAAAAGAGTTGAAGGGAATAATCATTCTGACAGGCTGATCCAGAAAGCCGTCAAGGTTTATCCTGGTTCTGTTGAAGCCTGGCTGGAAATAATCTGCCGTGATTTCGACATGAATCAGTGGAACAGCTTGCAGCTTAACCTTGAGAAAGGACTGCAGAAAGTTGAGAAAGGCCTCAGATTTGTTCTGCTGGAAGGCCTGTATCAATTCATCACCAGCCCCCCCGCGCCTGCGGAAAAAAATCTTATTACTGAAAACTGTTCTGACACTGTCGTGGAAACTCTGGGCCATTTTGAACAAAATCTGATTTTCTGTTATTATAATGCGGTCTTTCTTAAAAGCTCCGGTCAGACAGACAGAGCCAGAGAGTGGCTGGAAAAAGCCCTGGTCATGGACCAGGAATTCTGGCCGGCCAGGCTGGAAATCCTGGATATTACCCAGCATGAGCAGATTCTTACCGAATCTTTTAAAACCCAGCTCACTTTTTTCACCCGCAAGGCCAGGATGGTCAAAAAATTTGTCTGCAAAAGATGCGGCCTGAAAAGAGAACAGCTTTTTTTCCTGTGCCCCAGATGCTACAGCTGGCATTCAATATCTTTTCGAACCCTGCTCAACGAATAAACTCATTTCGGATTATTCAACATACATGTCTTCCAAACTTAAAACCTTTAATCTGCCCCGCAATATCAAGCTGACGCCAATGCTGGAACAGTATCTGCGGATAAAGCAGGAAAATCCGGAAGCCCTGCTGTTCTTCCGCATGGGGGATTTTTATGAACTGTTTTTTGAAGACGCGGAAATAACAGCCAGAGAACTGCAGATAGCCCTCACCTCCAGAAACCCCAACTCTGAAGTCCGCATCCCCATGTGCGGTGTTCCCCATCATTCCTGTGATGAATATCTAAAACAGCTTCTGAGAAAAGGTTATAAAGTTGCTATCTGTGACCAGATAGAAGATCCCAAAACAGCCGCCGGCCTGGTTAAAAGGGCTGTAACCAGGATACTGACTCCTGGTACGGTTGTGGAGGAAAACAGCCTCTCAGCCAAAGAACACAACTATCTGGCTGCTGTATTCTGGAATGAAAGCAGCAACCGGGGGTCACTGTGCTGGGCTGATTTTTCCACCGGGGAATGGACCGGGCTGGAACTTAGCACTGTAGATGAAATCTGGCACTGGCTCTATAAACTGAATCCGTCCGAGATTCTGGCTCCGGAACATTTTTCCTTACCTGTAAAACACTCGGCCTTTAAATCCAGATTCAATTTTGTTCCCAGGAAATCATATTTTGATCTACGCTCCGGCTCCGAACTTATCCTTAAAGACCAGCGGGTTGCATCTCTGGAAGTTCTGGATCTGAGTGACAAGCCTGAACTTGTCCGGTCCTGCGGCGCCATTCTTATGTATCTGATTCAGACCCACAAGGGAGAGCTTGGCAATATGGCGCAGCTGAGCCCTTTAAGTCCGGGCAAATATCTTCACGTTGACGAAGTAACCATCAGAAACCTGGAAATATTCAGGACTCTTGGCGGAGAAAAAGGACCCGGAACCCTGATTCACGCCCTGGATCAGACCATTACCTCCATGGGAGGTCGATACCTGCAGAAAAGACTGCTTCAGCCCTGGAAGGAACTGACCACAATCAGGGAAAACCAGGAAATGACTTCTTTTTTTCTGGACAGAGATAACTGCAGGCAATCATTGCGTCAGGAGCTGAAAAAGGCCTATGATCTTGAACGCCTTTCCACCAGGATAACTCTGAACCGGTGCAACCCCAAAGACCTTGCTTCCCTGGGTAAATCTCTGCTGATCTTACCCCGGATTAAATATCTCCTTGAAAACCAGGACAATCATCCGGCTCTGCTTGAGTCTTTATTCCTGCAGTGGGATAACCTGGAAGAACTTTCAAGTCTCCTTAAAAAAGCCATAAAGGATAATCCATCCCATCTTATTACTGAAGGCGGCCTGATCAAGACCGGTTATGATCCGGAACTTGACGACCTGGTGGAACTGGCCGAGCATGGCCGGGAAAAGCTTACTCAGCTTCTGGAAAAAGAAAAAACTGAAAACAGTCTGCCCAAGCTTAAGCTCGGATACAACCGGGTGTTCGGCCATTATTTTGAACTGTCCAAAGCTTCGGGTAATACGGTTCCCCAACATTTTGAACGCCGGCAGACCCTGGTTTCCAGTGAAAGATATGTTACCGCCCAGCTCAAAGAGCTGGAAGAAAGCCTGCTTACTGCCGCTGAAAAAAGAAAAACCAGGGAATACGATCTGTTCATGGAAATCCGGTCTTTTGTGGCCGGACATAATCAGAGACTGCGAACAATGTCTCTGATCCTGGCCAGACTTGATTACTGGCAGGGCCTGGCTGAAACCGCCAGAAATTATGACTGGACCAGGCCGGAACTTGACAGAAACCTGGACATTCAGATCAGACAGGGCAGACATCCGGCCATAGAAGCTATACAGGGAAGATCCAATTATATCCCCAATGATCTGGAGATAAATGACAATTCCAGGATGCTTCTGATAACCGGGCCCAACATGGCCGGAAAATCAACTGTTTTGAGGCAGACGGCGATAATCTGCATCCTGGCCCAGATAGGCTCTTTTGTACCAGCCCGCAAAGCGGTCATTGGTATTTGTGACCGGATTTTTTCCCGGGTTGGGGCGTCAGACAACCTGGCCCAGGGCCAAAGCACTTTTATGGTGGAAATGACTGAAACAGCCCGCATTCTGCGTCAGGCCACCAAAAAAAGCCTGATAATCCTGGACGAAATAGGCAGGGGAACCAGCACATTTGACGGGCTGGCCCTGGCCTGGGCCGTGGTAGAGGAACTTACCGGCAAACACGCGGGCATAAGGACTATTTTCGCCACCCACTATCACGAACTGACAGCTCTGGAACAAAAAATCAAATGCCTTAAAAATTTCAATATCGCGGTTAAGGAATGGAAGGGGGAAATCGTCTTTTTGAGGCGACTGGTTCCCGGACCTGCTGATAAGAGTTACGGAATTGAAGTGGCCAGACTGGCCGGAGTACCCCGGAGGGTTGTCAAAAGAGCGGGCGAGATACTCCTTGACCTGGAAAGACAGAGAGACAAAAAATCAATCCTGGTTGAAAAAAGGAAATCCCTGCTTTCAGAAACCGTTTCCAGACATGATCATCCTTCAGGGAAACCAGGCCTGGACAAAATGTCCCAGAAAATATCTTCCCTTAACCTGGATTCAATGACCCCTGTCCAGGCCCTGAACACCCTTTATCAATGGAAAGCCGAACTGGAGAATAAATGAATTACTTAAACCGGTTGCTCATTATTTTACTGGTCTTTGGAATCGCAGGCTGCGGCAAAAAAGTATGGCCCGAGCCGGACGCTTCCCAGGAAAAATTCAGCATATCAGAAACCAGCGGACAAATAGAGGATGGTTGCGCGGTAATAAAAAGTGAAATTTCCGGAAATCACCGAAACCTGGGGAGAATAATCCTGGAACTGGAAATTTCTGATGATCACTGCCCTGCCTGTCCATTTCTGGTAACAGATTCAGTATTTATGGCACCCGGTTCCCGGTCTGTGACAATAGAGGAAAAAAGTTTAACCATAACTCACTGCGGCCTGGATCCGGACAGATATTACCGGGCAAGACTCAGGGCGGGCAATATTTATCCCATGATCCGCGAAGTTACTTCCGGGGTCATAAATATTTCACAATAACAGGAGGCAACAGGCCTCAATACCTTATCCTGGAGAAAACATGCATTATTTTGAGTACAGAAACGGTCAATTATTTGCTGAAGATGTCAGCGTTGAAGAATTGGTTAAGGAATTCGACACCCCCCTTTATATCTATTCAGCCAGGACTCTTCGCCGCCATTTCCAGGCCTTTGATTCCGCGTTTGAAGGAATCGAGCATCTGACCTGTTATTCAGTAAAGGCCAATTCCAATCTCTGTGTCCTCAAGCTTCTTTCAGAAATGGGCTCGGGCATGGACATTGTTTCCGGAGGAGAACTTTTCAGAGTTCTCAAGGCCGGGGTGGACCCGCAAAAGATTGTTTATTCAGGTGTGGGCAAAAGAGAACACGAAATCAGGGAAGCCATCATATCCAACATTCTGATGTTTAATGTGGAATCACGGCAGGAGCTTGAAAAAATCAATAAAGTCGCTGCTGAAATGGATTCCACAGCCAGGATCAGCCTGCGCATCAATCCTGACGTTGATCCCAAAACTCACCCATATATATCTACAGGTCTCAAGAAAAACAAATTCGGGCTGGACCTGGAACAGGCTCTTGAATCCTATAAACTGGCCAGGGACCTGCCTAATATCGATCCTGTGGGAATTGACTGTCATATCGGATCACAATTGACCACAATCGACCCCTTTATCGAGGCCCTGAACAGGATCAAAAACTTTCATGGCCAGCTGGCAGACCTGGGTATCCGGATTAAATATCTGGATCTCGGAGGCGGTCTGGGAATCACTTATGATGAAGAAGAACCCCCGCATCCGGTTGAACTTGGCAAGGCTATAAAAGAAAGCCTCAAGGATCTGGATCTGACCCTGATTCTGGAACCAGGAAGGGTAATCGCCGGGAACGCCGGCATTCTGGTGACCAGGGTCCAGTATACCAAACAATCTCCTTCTAAAAATTTTATTATTGTGGACGCGGCCATGAACGATCTGGTCCGGCCATCTCTTTATGGTTCTTTTCACCGCATCGCCTGTGTACAGGAGAAAGAAGGACCAGCATGCAAAGCTGACATAGTAGGTCCCATATGTGAAACCGGAGACTTTCTGGCTCAGGACAGAGAAATCAGGGAAGTTGAACAGGACGAACTCCTGGCGGTATTTTCTGCCGGGGCATACGGCTTTACCATGTCCTCCCAGTATAATTCCAGGCCCAGAGCCGCTGAAATTATTATTGACCGTGACAAAATCACCCTGGCCAGACGCAGGGAAGTTTATTTTGATCTGGTGGCCCTTGAGGAACAATGCTTTTAACAAGCTGTTGAAAATCTCCCAATTGCTGCGTCGCTACAAAAAGTTCAAACTTTTACGTATATCTAAATACGCTGCAATCTTGAACTTTTTTTGCTTCTTGCACTTGGAATTTTTGAACAGCCTGTCTAATAATGACTTTTTCAACACGCTGTTAATATCTTATTTATTGCCGTGAAAATATGGTCAGCTGCTAATTCATCAATTTACTGAAAAAATTCTTACACAACAAAGTGTTCAAAAAATTGGGACTAATCTATGAAATTAAATGAACATAACAGTAAAATTCTATTTTCCCGGGCAGGCATCCCAGTTCCCCAGGGGGATCTTATCCGCCCTCATCAGTTGGAAAGCTACACCCCTGCCTTCCCTTTTCCAGTTGTGGTCAAGGCCCAGGCCCTGACCGGCGGCCGGGGCAAAGCAGGCGGGGTCAGGGTTGTCAACGATCCCGAAGAACTGAATGAGGCCGCAGCCCAGATTTTCAATCTGAGCATAAAAGGAGAAAAAGTTCCTTTTGTGCGCGTGGAACCCGCGGCTGACATCAAAAGAGAAATATATATATCCATATCTCTGGTCCGCCGGTCCGCGAAATTTGTGTTGACCGCCGGCAGAGAAGGCGGAGTAGACATTGAATCATCAGGCGCGGACAACCTGATGGTCATGGATATTGATCCATTGCTGGGCCTTGAGGATTATCAGATCAGACAGGCATTCTTTCACCTGAACCTTGAAAAGGATATGCTCAGGCCCTTTTCGGGCTTGATCAGGAATCTTTTTAAAAGTGTCCGGGAAAACCGTCTGCTCCTGGCTGAAATAAACCCTCTGGTTATCACGGCTGAGGATGAGCTCATCGCCCTGGACGGAAAAGTGGAAATAGATGACAATTACGTGGATATCAACACTGCACTGGATGAATTTTATACGCCGGAACATTACGGACTTGAGGAGAACGCCGCCAGAAAAGCCGGGCTCAGCTACCACAAACTTCAGGGTTCGGTGGGGCTTATGGTTAACGGCGCTGGTCTGGCCATGGCCACCATGGATCTTTTAAACTTCTCCGGACTGCCTGCAGCCAATTTTCTGGATCTGGGCGGAGGAGCCGATCAGGAAAGGATGTCCAGGGCTCTGGATATTCTGTTCCAAGACAACTCCGCCGCAACCATATTTATTAATATTTTCGGAGGGATACTTTCCTGCGAAAAAGTAGCCGGAGCCCTGGCCAAAGCCCTGGACGGCAAGCCTCCTGTCAAACCCATGGTGGTCCGTTTTTCCGGTTTTAAATCCGTTGAAGCCCGGACAATCCTCAAATCCCTGGATTGTGACAAGATCCACGCGGTTGAAGACTTAAGCGGTGCTGTTGATATTTTAAAAAAAATCAGCCCGGCCAGGGATGATTCCCTTGCTTTTAAGCGTATTGAATTCCCTGTTGAACATGAATATGTCCCTCCCCGCCCCACAGCTTTGCCAAAGCCTTTTCCTGTTAACAAAGAAAGCAGGGTCCTGGTCCAGGGAATCACGGGCCGGGAAGGACAGCTTCATACCAGTGAAATGCTGAGGTATGGAACCAATATCGTAGCCGGAGTAACTCCGTTCAAAGGAGGAACGCGCGTCCTGGAAACCCCGGTTTATGACAGTGTGGCCCAGGCCGTCAGAAAACACCCCATAGACGCGTCTATAATATTTGTTCCGGCCAGGTTCGCGGTGGACGCCATACTGGAGGCAGTGTCCTGTTCCATACCCTGGATTGTGTGCATTACCGAAGGCATTCCCCAACAGGACATGGTCAGAATCCTGCCCATAATCCGCAATTCCGGCTCCAGGCTCATCGGCCCAAATACTCCGGGCCTGATAATTCCCGGCCAGACCAAAATCGGCATCATGCCCGGAGCGGTATTTACCCCGGGACCTGTGGCCGTCCTTTCCAGAAGCGGAACCCTGACTTATGAGTGCGTACATAGATTGAGCCAGGCTGGAATAGGCCAGTCCCTGTGCGTGGGCATTGGCGGAGATCCCTACATCGGACAGGATTTTAATGATATCTGTGAATTTCTCTACAACGATCCCATGTGCCGGGCCCTGCTTATCCTGGGCGAGATTGGCGGCAGCGCGGAAGAAGATCTGGGCGAAAAGCTCAAAAGCACCGGGTTTGACAAGCCAGTATTCGGATTCATTGCCGGACAGACTGCTCCTCCTGGTAAAACCCTGGGACACGCGGGCGCAATTCTTGATCCGGCCGGAGGAGGGGTCAGGGCAAAACTTAAAGCCATGCGCGACTCAGGAATGATTATCTGCCCTGATCTGGCTTCAATTCCTGAAATTATGAGCGGATACATAACCTTTGAATAATAACCTTGCGCGGCATCAAAATCATCACAGTAGGCAAAATAAGCAAAGGCTTCCGTCAGGAGGCCTTTGCTTATTACCTGAAAAAAGCAGAGGCTTACACCCGGATCACTCTGCATACCGTAAAGGATGCCAAAAACGGCCCTGTGTCATTGCGGATAAAAAAAGAGGGAGAGCGGATACTGGAACGTATTGAGGCAAATGATTACCTGCTGGTGCTGGATGAAAGCGGAAGAAACTTTACCTCCAGGGCTTTTTCCGGAGAACTTTTAAAACTGGAGGAAGATCCCGGCCGGAAGGCCTGTTTTGTCGTGGGCGGAGCGTATGGTCTCGCGGAAAAAATACGCTTGAAAGCGGATCTGCTTATGGGCCTTGGCCCCATGACCCTTCCTCATGAACTGGCCTCTGTCATTCTAATGGAACAGATTTACCGGGGCCAGACCATCATCAGGGGACATCCCTACCATCATTAGCGACTTACTGCTCATACCCTGTCATAAAAAACAAGAAAATTTTAACCACAGAGGCTCAGAGGGCACAGAGGTTAAAAAAGATTGCATAATGATTTATTCTTCTCTGTGAACTCTGTGTCTCTGTGGTGAGTATTTCTTTTTCTTGTCACTAGGTTGCGGGCATAGCTTTAGTTACCTTTCATCTAATAAAGCCGGCGCGTTTTTTTCCACCCGTTTAACAAAATCATTGGCCCCGAAAAAGCCCACCATCCTGGCGTCACGCGCCTCACGGCCTTGTTTATCCAGAAAAATAATTGTCGGCACAGCGGTTATTTCATGTTTTTGCCTGAGCCTTTCTGATTCAGGGGAATTAAAGTTGGTCAGGTCCACCTTTACCCGCGCCATGGGTTCTGTGATCTCAATAACGCGTGGATCAACAAATGTGTTCTGATCCATTTCCAGGCAGGGAATACACCAGTCCGCGGCAAAATACATCAGCGCCGGCTGATTGTTTTCCCGGGCGTCTTCAAGTCTCCGGGCAGAATAAGGCTGCCACTCTATTGATTCTCTCTGAAGATTTATAAAAATCATTATCCCGGCGATGATTGCTGCCGCACCCAGAACGTATTTAATATACTTAAAGACCGGGATATGCCTGCCGCTTCCCTCGATAAAACCCAGATAAATTCCTCCGGCAATCATAGTCAGAACAATGCCGTGCATAGTAAAGTCGGGATAAAAGGCCAGACCCATATAAAACAGGCCCAGGCCGATCATAACAAATCCCAGGACTTTTTTTATCCATATCATCCAGGCTCCGGATTTTGGCAGCTTCTGAACCAGGCCTGTGAAAGTTCCCAGTATCAGGTAAGGAAAACCCAGACCCAGGGAAAGAATGAAAAACACCCAGAATCCAAATACCGGATCCCCTCTGGTCCCCACAAAGGTGATCAGGGCAATTATGGGAGGCCCGATACACGGTGCCGCAAATATGCCCACCACCAGTCCTGAAAAGAATATTCCTATATACCCGCTGTAACTGCCGGACCCGAGTCTTCTGGATACCCAGTGAGGTATCTTCAGCTCATAGACCCCAAACATGCTCAGAGCCAGCAAAAAGAAAAGAATGCCTATAAATACCAGGACCAGGGGATTCTGGAGCCAGAAACCGAACAACCTGCCGCTGAAGGCCGCGGCAACACCCAGAATAGAGTACATGGTGGCTATCCCCAGCACATAAACCACTGCCTTGCTAAGGACCAGGGCGGTGCGGGTCCGGGCCTGTGCTCCAAAAACAGACACAGTAACGGAAAGCATGGGATATACGCACGGAGTCAGATTCAAGGCCAGGCCAATGAAAAATATCACCACAAAGGCCCATACTGCGCCCCCTGAATCAAAAAGAGCGGCGATTTCATTGGGAGGACCGCCCTCATGACCTTTACCGGCAAGGGGTTTTTCCTGGTAAGCTGAGAATATATGGGAATTAATCCGCTCCAGCCTGGTACCTGATTCAACTACTTCCAGTTCAATCTCAATATCGGTTCCTGACGGAGCCAGGCAAATATTATTATTGCAGGCCTGGACCATGAGGTTGCCGGTTAGATGGTAATCTCCGGGCTGGGTTTCGGGTGAAGCCCGCATGGTGACGTATATATATTGCGTGCCGCTGTAGACCAGCAGCTTATCGCCTTTGGCAAAATCGAATTCAAATTCATCAGCCTGGGGATAATCCACGACTGACACGATAAAATCGTCATTATAATCCAGTTGAAAGTCAGTACCCACCAGATAATCTTTGGTGGTTTGATGCCCGTTTATATGCCATCCGTCTTCAATATGGACGGCTATGGCCACCAAAAACTCCAGACCGGGTTCCACCGCGTCCAGGGAATAAATAACCTCGGTTTCGACCTTGTCCGAGCTTCCCCGGGGCTGGGCTGAAGCGGAAAAGCCCGCAAGCAGAAAAACCGCGAGCATCAGTACAAATAAAAGGTATTTTTTCATCTGAATGATTCAATCATATTGAAAAATTGTTGAAGATATAATTCAAGAAGTACCACGCCAAAAAATATAATCCCGCATGCCTGGATCCACCCAGAGCCGGACATGCGGGAGAATAAAGGACCGGAAACTATTTTCCGGGCCAGGAGGAGGGGCGTTATTTACGGCATGAAGGGGCTTAAGTCCCTTCATGCCGGTTTATTAAATCAAGCCCTTCTGGCAGGCCTGAACAGTTTGGCAAAAGCCTGTTTTCGGTTATACAGTCTGGGTCCCAGATTTGCTACCGCTCTGGGATAATAATTATGAGGCTTCGCAGTAAAAAGATAAATAACCCGTACTGAATTAGGATCACCCAGAACAGCTCCGGGATAAATCTTTTTGACTTCCGCAAGTCTTTCTTCTGCCAGCTTTTTCATGTCATCCAGATCACCGAAATTCATGGCTCCGGTAGGACAGCTTTTGACACAGGCCGGCAAAAGACCATTGGTAACCCGGTCATTGCACATATCGCATTTGGACATAATCAGGCTGTCTTTGTCTTCCCTGGGTATGTCATAAGGACAGGAGTTGCGAATCTCGTCAAAGTAAAGATCCTTAGTCTTCTGGGTAAACAGCACCGCGCCGGTTTCAAAATCCTGGACTATGGCCTGCTCATCATCCATATCTCCGACCATTTTACACGGGGGATCAATACAATGTCTGCACTGTTCCGGGAAAAAGAGCCAGTCTTTGAGCTTATTATCTTCCACCAGCTCTTCCATTCGGACCAGTTTGTAGGTTATAAATGAAAGGTCCTTGGGATTCTGATGAGAACCCCAGTTACGGGTTTCTTCAGCCGGCAGTTTGTGCCATTGCTTGCATGCTACCTGGCATCCCCTGCAGGCCGTACATTTTGTCAGATCTATAAAAAATCCTTTTCCATCCATTTTTCATTCCTCCTTATTTTTTCCGGACATTGGCCATGAAGGCTTTGGTTTCAGGAATACCCGTATTTGGATCACCTACCGACGGAGTAAGCAGATTTGCTGAATCTCCTCCATACTTGGGATGAACCCACCCGTAATGGAAAGGTACTCCAATCTGATGGATGGTCTGATTGTTAATAACAAAGGGCTGTACCCGGTGAGTGACTATGGCCACTGCGTCAATCTGACCCCGGACCGTTTCCACAACCACTGTTTCCCCGTTGTCAATCCCGCGAAGCTTGGCCAGCTGGGGACTCATCTCCACAAAGTTCTGCGGCTCAGCCTCCAGCAGCCATGGAGTCCAGCGGGTCATCAGACCTGTCTGCCAATGCTCGGTAACCCTGTATGTAGAACAGATAAAAGGATACTTGGGGTCACAGCTGGCCATCTTATCAAGATGAAAAGATATGGCGGTTGGACTGTGCAGGATCTTAGAGAATGGCTGTTCTTCAAAAGGACATTCCAGAGATTCATAAAACTCTGGGAAAGGCCCGTCATTACGTCCAGGTCCGAATATCTGTCCGAAACCGTGCTTGCGCATGATAAAAGGATGTTTATCTCCCGGCTTCCATCCACCGTCAGGAACATCACCTGTCCATTTATCTCCGTCCCAGGCTATAACCGGTTTTTGCGGGGCATAAGGTTTGCCGTTAAGGTCCACAGAGGCCCGGTTGTACAGAATCCTGCGGTTCACCGGCCAGCACCAGCTCCAGTTGGGATACAATCCGATTTTGGCCTGTTCATCAGTCTGAGTTTTATCTCTTCTGGCAGACATGTTTCCTTTTTCAGTATAAGAACCGCAGTAGAGCCAGTTTCCGGAACTGGTTGAACCGTCATCCTGGAGAAAGGCAAAACTTGGAACAAGAGTGCCTTTCTTGTATGTTTTGCCGTTTATAGTCTTATCTTTGAGGAAATATCCGTTTATGAGTTTAGCCACTTTGTGCGGATCAAAGTGTTTCTTTTCATCCACCCAGAGATCTGTACTCAAATTATTGATGGGGTCAGGATACGCTCCACCTTTCTGATACTCTTTCTTAACCCTTTCAAAGAGATCATACATAATCTGACCGTCATGTCTGGAACTGCCCAGGGGTTTAGCTGCAGCGTATCTCCACTGCATCCAGCGTCCGGAATTGGTCACGGAGCCTTCCTTTTCCATGAACACGGCGCAAGGCAGGAAAAAGACTTCAGTATCTATTTCAGCAGGGTTCATGCCTGGTCCCTTCCAGAAAGAGGCGGTTTCATTGTCAAAAATATTGACAACCACCATCCAGTCCAGATTGCTAAAGGCCTTTCTGTTTTTATTGGCATTGGCCACTGCGCAGGCAAGGTTCTGTCCCCAGCACAAAAAACCCTTAATTTCATTTTGACTCATTTTATCAAACATGGTCAGAAAAGATGCATCCTGGCCAGCGTCCAGCCTGGGCATGAAATCATAGCCCTGCTCCGGATCAACATCCTTGAACATGGCTTTGAGCAGACTGGCCACATATTTAGGTCTGTTCTGCCACCAGTTTGCGCTTTTGGGGTCATTGCTCACCGGAGTATTGGCCTTGTTATAGGCCTCAAGAGTTGGCCAGCTGGACCTGGGAGTTGGGTTATAAGCCGGTATGATATGGTACAGAAGTGCGTGGTCAGTGGAACCCTGCACGTTGGATTCGCCTCGAAGGGCGTTGACTCCGCCGCCGGCCATTCCCATATTGCCCAGAAGGAGCTGAACAATGGCCATGGTCCGGATGTTCTGCACGCCCGTGGTATGCTGTGTCCAGCCCATGGCGTACATGATGGTTCCTGATTTATCCGGCTTGCCGGTTGCTCCGTATGCCTTGTAAACACTCAGAAGATCTTCCTTGGGAGTCCCGGTTACCTGAGAAACAGTATCAAGGTCGTATCTCTGGAAGTGTTCTTTTAAAAGATTGAAGACACATCTTTCATTCTTCAGGGATTTATCTTTTTTGGGTATCCCTTTGCTGTCAGTCTCAAAGGCCCAGTAAGATTTGTCATATTTTCCGGTCTGTGGATCATATCCGGAAAAAAGTCCGTCATTAAACTGATATTTCCTGCCGACAATAAAAGAGGCATTGGTATAGTTTACAATGTAATCCCTGAAGTAAAGATCATTCTCCAGGATATATTTGATGAACCCGCCCAGAAAGGCGATGTCTCCGCCTGAACGGATGGGGGCGTATATATCGGCCTGAGTTGATGTCCTGGTATATCTTGGATCCACATGGATAACCTTGCCGCCTTTTTCCTTGGCTTTAAGAACCCACTTAAATGAAATAGGATGGTTTTCAGCAGCGTTGCTGCCCATGATGAGAATACAGTCACTGTTTTGCAGATCAATCCAGTGGTTGGTCATTGCGCCGCGTCCAAACGACTCTGCCAGAGCCGCTACAGTAGCGCTGTGTCAGATACGGGCCTGATGTTCGATATAGACCAGCCCCATGGCTCTGAGCATTGACTGGTATGCCCAGCATTCTTCACTGTCCAGGGCGGCTGATCCGGCTGAAGCAATACCATCGCACCGGTTTACAACTTCTCCCTTGGCATTGGTTTTAGTGAAGGTAGCGTCACGGGTTTCTTTGATTTTTTTGGCAATTCGGTCCAGTGCCCAGTCCCAGGATTTTTCTTCCCATTTTTCGCTCTTGGGTGCCCTGTACATGACTTTGGTGATACGCTGGTCATTTTCAGCGAGCTGATAAACAGAAGCGCCTTTGGCACAAAGTGAACCTTCATTGATAGGGTGATCAGGATCTCCCTCGGTATTGATGATTCGTCCTGATCCGTCTTTGGCTGCGTGAACTATAAGTCCGCAACCTACTCCACAGTAACAGCAGATAGTGGTGCTTTCCTTAGCCCAGTTGATTTCTAAAAGTTGTGCTCTGGCGACTGTGGGCTTCAAATTAAAGCCCAGTCCGCCAAAGGCGGTTACAGTCGTGGCTGTAGCCGACAGTTTGATAAATTCTCTCCTGCCTAATTTCATACTCCCTCCTGAAAGTTGTTTAACATTAACTGCCTCTGGTCTCCCTGTTGAGGTATGTCAGAAGCTCAATACCCCATGGAGAAACAAACTGCTCAGAATACTCTTCTCCGGGCTGGACAAACCGGCAAAAGTACATCTTGCCGGCCTCCTGAACAGCTTTGTTCAGGTCAAATCCCAGTCCGAAAAAGGGTAAAAACAAATTCTGCATGTGGTAACCTTTTGAAAACTATTTCAAAATTAAAAAAAACCATCTTCAAACGCGAAGCACGCTGGTTCAGGTGATGCTTAAGATATTGGATCAGTTACGAGGGAGAAAAAGTCAATTTTTTTATTATTCAAGATTTGGCACAAAGGAACAAAGACGGGAACACAAGGCGGGAAAAAGATCTCTTTGATGATGATTGAATCTGAATTCAAGCTCTTTAAGATAAAGAAGCAGCCTCAACGGATTAACAGTCCTGAAAGATTTGAGTTTGGGGCAGGCATAAGCCCAGAAATCTTTGTCAGTGTCAATTTGAACTTTTGTTCTGTTATGGCTGATCTGACGGCTTAAAAACAAGCCATCATCCCAGGATATGAGGCTCAGATATTGTTTATAGGGAGCAGTATAGATAATTCTGCCCATATGCCGGGTCTGGAGAAAAAAACTCTGCTTAAAGTGCAGCAGGTTTTCCAGAGTAATATCCGGCAGGTAATCGATGAATATTTTTCCGTAGCTGGGCAGCACTCCCAGTACCGGAGAAGGAAAATCAGGTTCGCTGGTATTTCTCAGCAGGGAAACCAGCTTGAGATTGTGGATAATCTGAGGGCCGTCCAGGGAACCTGCCAGTACTGACAGCCTTGAAATGGTCAGGGCTTTTCTGACGGTGTTATAGCTTACATCCAGCTGTTCAGCCATCATCTCCGGGGTCACTTCTAGCTCAAACAGCTTAATGAACCTGAGCCACTGCCTGGGGGAAAGCCTGGCAAAATTGATGAATCGTCCGCTGAAATCATGAAAGGTATACCTGCACCGCGAACACCTTCGCCTTCCTGTACCCAGATCATAAAGTTTACGGAACCTGCATCTGGGGCAGAATCTTTGATGGTTTTTCCAGCAAAATTTCAGCAGAAATCTATGGGCGGAATTTTTGGATTTTATTATATTTTCATAGGTTGTTAGCTGCATATTACAAGATCTTTTATGGTGCAAAAACTTGCGTTAATTAATAAATGATCCTGATTCAAATGGCAACTACTCTCTGACAAACTCAAAACTGCCTGCGCTGGGTATTTCCATGCTGAATCCCCTGGAAGTCAGCGAGGCACGGATGACCCCTCCGGTCTGGGTATGGAGCCAGATTTCATCTCCTCTGACCTTCCACCTGAAACGAACCAGATCATCCCCATGCTCCCACACACCCTCACCGTTGTCTTTAAGCTCCATAACAGAAGATGTGTCCGCGCCTCCCTCCTGTGTCCCCCTGTATTTGCCGGCCATATCGGCCTGACTGGAACAGCCAATCATAAAAAAACAAAATACCGCGATCAGAATGCGGGACAATTTATTCCTGGGGCAAAACATATCATAATTCCTTATAACTATTACCTATATTTTTTTAAGCATTGATGTAAATCTGTTTTCCAGGT